>JALZOK010000132.1 GCA_030857225.1 Actinomycetota bacterium | reverse complement strand
GCGAGCCAAGGAGTGCGCGTGTGCTACGGTCCCCTCATGTTGCCGGCCCTCATCGTGGGTGCGCTGACCGCCTGGTATCTCGGCCTGCAGGCCGGGATCATCGCGGCCATCGTCACCGCCGTTGCCATGATCGTTGCCACCTTCATTCCGGGGGCGACCATGGTGGTCTACGCCCTCGTGCTCGCCTGGTCCGCCGCCGTGTACTTCCTGGGGGCCAAGATCACGAAGCGGACCACGGGTCCGAGCTGGTTCTCGGGCATCACGGGCGAGGCGACCTCGTTCGTTCGCAAGATGATGAAGAAGACGCGCTAGCTCGACCACGTAGTAGTCCGCACTACAGGAACGCCGGGGCCAGTTGGCACCAAGTGGGGTTCAGTCCCCCAGCGTAGACGCCGATCCCGCAAGCAGTTCAAGGTGGTTAGCGTCGGCACGACACTTGATATAGGTGTGCAACATCATGCGCACCTCGATTCTCATCGCTGCGTTCCTGGGCTTGGTTGTTGCCGGCTGCGCCGGTGAGCTCACGACAGGACCCGGTGGGGGGGGCGACGACGTCCAGCCTTCTTCCGACTGTGGCGACGGAATCGTGGATTCCGGAGAGAGCTGCGATGACGGCAATGACATCTCTGGCGACGGCTGCTCGGCAACGTGTTCGGCCGAATCGACTCCTTCGCTGGCGGTATCGATCGATAAGCCGGCTGTCACGACCGAGCTCAAGACAGCCAACATGCTCGTGGTGACATTGACGGGTGGCGGAGGCTTCAGCGGTAACGTCAACCTAACCGGGTCCGTGCTCGATGCGGCCAACGCTCCGATCCCCGGTTGGACGATCGCATTCAGTCAGGCATCCGTGGCGGTTCCCGCGTCAGGTTCGGTAACTGCCGTTGCGACGCTGACCATTCCGGCACAGAACCGGGGCCTACTGGGGACGGTCAAGATCGACGTGGCCAGCACTCTCGGCACGGAGTCTATTACCTCGACAGTGACGGTGCTCAACCAAGTCACGTTCACCGTCGACATCGTGAACGGGCAGTGTGTCTATCCGACCGACGGCGGAACCGGTGCTGCGACCGTGCCGGTTGCGCTCGGAACAAAGGTCCGCTTCTTCAACAAGGGCGGCGCGAATCTCGAGATTCACAGCAACAACATCGCGGCGATCCCTCACCAAGGTCAGGTCAATGGCACGGATGACCCGATCACAGAGTCGCAGTCGGCGTACGAGAGGACACTGGGTGGAACCGTCGGTGGCAACGTGAATTGGTATTGCCACGCGCCCGGTCCGAACCTGCAGGGCGGTAACCCGACGATCCGGATCGCTGCCGCTCCCTAGCTTTCGTCCGTTGCAACCATCGCGACTGGCGGCTGGCATCCTCGGATGCCGGCCTTTCTCGCATCGGAGGCCTCGCCTGCCTCATCCAAACACGCCGCCGCTCGCAGCGTCGCTCGAGCCGTGGGCGCGCGACGTCGGCGGGCCCGGCCCCACTGGTGCTGCTCGCTCGATGACGCCGGCGACCCGCGTGATTGGCGTCGTCAACAGGGCGGCGGCAAGCTCATGCTCGCGAAACCGACCGGCTCGTACCGCCGACCCATTTTCGTCGGCGCCTCGCTGGTGCTCGGGTCCTCGGCTACGGCGGCGCTCGCGCGGTCACTTCGCATTTTTGGAACAAGCCGCCTTCGTGAGGCCGGCAGCGCCCGTGGCCACTACGCAGTGAGTGCCCGTGGCGTCACGATAGCGGCGGGGACATGGATGGTGAGCAAGCCTAGTTCGTACGCGTCAGCGTCGCTACCTAGAAACAGAGCGTCGCGTCAGTACATCGCTGCACTACGTCCTCTGGACAAGTGAAGCTGGCGCACTGATTCGTGGCTCCACAGAACTCGCCGTTCGCGAGCGGTGCAACGCAGGTCCCGGCTGGTATGCCGGGCTGACACCAGGCTTCACCGGCACATTGTGTGGTGCAGGGCATCCCCAGACCTGGGACATTCACGCACGTCCCCGCCGCAACGTCGCACTCCGCGTACGGCGAGCAGTTCACGTTACTTCCGCACGGGTCCCCCGGGAGGCCGACTGCGACGCAACTGCCGTTCATGCAGGTCAGCCCGATGTCCGCACACCGCTGGAACGGACATGGTTCAGCGGCGTGTGCTAATGCGCGGCACGTGCCGATCAAGCCACCTCCGGTACACGCTAGCCCGTAGTCGCATTCCAGATCGCTTCGGCAGTCGTGCCCCGCGCCGAGTAGCGAGGCGCACGTCTTGTCCGCACCGCAAAAACCGGGCTGCGCACAGTCATGATCCGCGAGACATGCACCCCCAAGCGGTGCGTCCCGTCTGGACTCGCACACACCGGGGCAGCACTCGTTATGCTCGCAGGAAGGCTTGTTGCAGACACCCGATTGGCAACCTGCCCCATATACACATCCCTCGCCAGCACTGGAGGAACCAGCGAAGATGCGATCGCATGCCTCGGGACCCCTTCGGGCCTCCTCCGAGGTTGCATCGCACGTCTGTTGCGAGAGGGCGGCGATACAGTTCCTCGCGGCGACCCCGTCGTAGCTGATCTTGCTCTCGGCGATCGATGCCTCGAAGCTAGGGTCCGGTACGGTCCGAAAAAAGCCAGCACAGACCGCATTATCCGAGAACAGGCCGCAACGCGTCAGTCGCTCGCAGCGAACGCGTGATTCTTCGGCTCGATACTCCGCATAGGCTAGCGACGCGACGTTGTCACCGCACGCAGCGAATCCGAGAACGCAGCCGAGGATGAAGAAGCACTGGATCACGTTAGAAGCTTAACGCCGTATGGGCGGTCAGCGCTCGAACAGCTTGCGCCGCACTGTCCCAGCGCCAGACCGAGCCGACGCCACCGGCCTTGACTGCGAGACGAACGCCGCCGCGCCAAGTCGGGGAAGTCGTGCTCGTGCACGCGATCGATCGCCTTGGCAAGGGCCTGGCGACCGATCGCAAGCTCAAGATCGTGAACACGAGCGCGACGCTCGGCATGCAGGTCCACGTGGCGATGTCCCGTCGACTGTTGAATCTCGGTGGCGGTCGGGGTGATCACTACGCGGCCTTCGTTCGCGTTGCAGCAGCGGGCGTGGAGTTCTCGTGACGAGTGAGTGCGCGCATCAGTTGGGTCATGCCCTCGCGCGCGCCCATGATCCTGCGGAAGCGTGTCGCGGCGTCGGCGACCGCGGTGACAGTCCACCGCAAGATCATCTTGCCGCCTCGCCAGCGCTTCACGCGACGAGAGAGCTGACGCACGAAGCCCATGAGATTCTCGATCGCGTTCGTCGTCGAGAGCTGCGGAACCTGTCAACGAGTTTGAGACACCGGAGAGCACTAGTTTAGTGAATCGATTGTGGGCTGAGCATCGGCTCCTGTCTTGGGCTTGTTGATCCACACGGCCGACGGCAGTGCAGGCGGACGAGG
>JALZOK010000034.1 GCA_030857225.1 Actinomycetota bacterium | reverse complement strand
TCCGATACCCGACCATCGAAGACGGCGCCTACCGAGGGCCTCGCCAGGCGCCGCACTTCGCCTGCTCCAGGGTCGACGAGCATCCAATCACCAGCACGCGCGAGAAAAACGGTGGATCGAGGCTTAGTGCGCCAGACGGAATCCGCGCGCGCGGATTCCGTCGCGCGTGTAGACCCCTTCATGTGGTGCTCAGGTGACGTCGGCTCCGGGGTGTGAAGTCGGCAGGTTGGAAGACTCACACTGCCCATCTGCTTAGCGGCCAGGCTTGCGAATAGCGGTTCCGAAAAGCTCGGGCCGGCGAACCTCGGCTCCACATGCCTCGCACTCGACGGCGAAGGCGGACGGGATCGGAGCCTCGCAGGAAGGACAGCGATGCCGAAGCTCGCCTCCGCACTGCGGGCACTCGGTGGGAAGCTCGCTCTCGTCCTCCAGGAAGTAGCGCTGCGTGTGGCCGCAGCCCAGACAGAACGCGACCCAGTCGCCGAGCGTCTTCCTCCGCTCCTCCTGGATCCAGTTGCGTCTTGGCTTCGCCATGAGAGGGGTCACTCTAGAGGGGGGCCTGTTGCCCAATCGACTTCACACCCCGAAGCTTCCGCTTCCGGGTTCCCCATGAAGGGGTCTGCTTTGGCGCGACCGGGAGCCGCGCTAGCGGATTCCGGTCTTGCGCGTGAGAGGACCCCCGCAGGTGCCTTCGTTAGAGTGGAGGCGACCCTGGCCCGAGGACTGGAGACCACCGCATGGCCGTACGTGAAGCCGAGCCCGTAAGCTCGCTCCAGGAGGTGAAGGAGGCAGGACTCGATCGCGAGGACCTGCTCGGCATCTACCGCCACCTGCTGATCACGCGAGGGATCGAGGAGCGCGGTCATATCCTTTACCGGCAGGGCAAGATCCCGGGCTCGTTCTACACGGGACGCGGGAACGAGGCCGCGGCTGTGGGCGTGGCCACCGCGATGGGCCCGAACGACGTCGGGACGCCGTTGCACCGCGACATGGGAGTCCACATCACCCGTGGCGTCGAGCCGTGGCGCATCATCGCGCAGTACATGGGCCGCGAGGGCGGGCCGACGCGCGGCCGAGACGGAAACGTGCACATGGCCGTGCCGGAGCTCGGTCTGCACCCGATGGTCAGCCATCTCCCCGCGATGCTCCCTGTGGCCGTCGGAATGGCGCTTGCATTCAAGATTCGCGGCGACCACCGCGTAGCCCTCGGGTGGTTCGGCGAGGGCTCAGCCGCACGCGGAGACGCGCACGAGGGCATGAACTTGGCGGGGGTTCGGCAGCTTCCGGTGGTGTTCATCTGCGACAACAACCAGTGGGCCTACTCCACTCCGACCTACCTCGGTTACCCGGTCGAGCACATCGCCGACCGCGCGGCCGCGTACGGCTTCGACGGCGTCGTCGTCGACGGCACCGACGTTCTGGCCGTGTACCGCGAGGCGAAGGCGGCCATCGAGAAGGCGCGCCAGGGCGGAGGCCCGACCCTCATCGAGTGCCTGACCTTGCGCATGGAGGGTCACGCGGTCCACGACGACGCGTTCTACGTGCCGAAGGAGATGTTCGAGCAGTGGGCCGCGCAGGATCCGATCGAGCGCTTCCGCACCTGGCTTCGCTCGAACGCGGACATGACCGACGACGAGGAGGATCAGATCACCTCCGTCGTGAAGCGGCTTTTGATCGACGCGCTCGAGCGCGCGGAGGAATCTCCGCTCCCCGATCCGGCCGGCCTCGAGCAGGGCGTCTTCGCGTCGGCGGAAGACCTCGACACCCCCCACCACAAGTGATGGCGCCATGCCGGAGCTGACCTACATCCAAGCGATCTCGGATGGGCTGCGCCAGGAGATGCGGCGCGACCAGCGTGTCTTCGTGCTCGGCCAGGACGTCGGTGTCTACGGAGGCGCGTTCAAGGTGACGCTCGGCTTTCAGGAGGAGTTCGGACCGTGGCGGGTGATGGACGCGCCGCTCTCCGAGACGGCGATCGTCGGCGGCGCGACCGGCGCGGCGCTGATGGGGCTCCGCCCGGTCGCCGAGATGCAGTTCGCGGACTTCATCTCCTGTGCGTGGGACCACCTCGTCACCGTGGCAGCGAAGCAGTTTTTCCGTGGCCGCACTCCTGTGCCTATCGTCGTTCGCCTGCCTTCGGGTGGCGGATTCTCGGGCGGGCCGTTCCACTCCCAGAACCCGGAGAGCTCGTTCGCGCACATCCCAGGCCTCAAGATCGTCTGCCCGTCGACGCCGCACGATGCGAAAGGGCTGCTCGCGACCTCGATCGAGGATCCGAATCCGGTGCTCTACTTCGAGCACAAGCACCTGTATCGTCGCATCAAGGGCGAGGTACCGGAGGAGCGCTACACGATCCCCTTCGGCCAGGCGCGCGTGCATCGTGAAGGAGACGACGCCGTGGTCGTGACCTGGGGCGCGATGGTGCACACCGCCTCCGACGCCGCCGACCGGCTGGCCGAAGAAGGATTCAAGGTCGAGGTTCTCGACCTGCGGACCCTGATTCCGTGGGACAAGGCGCGCGTGCTCGAGAGCGTGAGACGCTGCTCGAAGGTGCTCGTCCTGCACGAGGACACTCGGACGGGAGGCTTCGGCGGCGAGATCGCCGCGACAATCGCGGAGGAGGCGTTCGAGGATCTGGACGCGCCCGTGATGCGTGTGGCTGCTCCGGACACTCCGGTTCCGTTCTCGCCCGCGCTCGAGAAGGCTTTCCTTCCTCAAGTCGAGGATGTCGTGAAGTCGCTCCAGGAGCTCGCTGCCTACTAAAGCCACCGGCCCAACGAGGAGGGGACGTGTCGACAGGAACCCAGATGGAGGTCGTGATGCCGCAGATGGGCGTGTCCGTCTCCGAGGGCACGATCACGAAGTGGCTCAAGCAGCCGGGCGAGGCGATCGCGCGGGACGAGCCGTTGCTCGAGATCTCGACCGACAAGGTCGACACCGAGGTGCCGAGCCCCGGCGAGGGCGTGCTCGCGGAGATTCTCGTACAGGAGGGCCAGACGGTTGATGTCGGAACGGTGCTCGGCCGAATCGGCCCTGCGGGAAGCGAGATAGCTCGAGAGGAGCCCGCACCGGCTCCCACTCCGGCAGAGGAGCCCGCCGCCGAGATCGAAGCCGCTACGACGGCTCCAGAGCCGGCGTCGGCCGCAGCGCCAGAACCGGCCGCCGCTCCTTCGCCTGTCGCCGCCGCTCCTCAGACTGAGACGTCCGGCAACGGACGACCATTCGTCTCCCCCGTCGTCGCTCGCATCGCGGCCGAGCATGGGGTCGACCCCGCCGTCGTCTCGGGCTCCGGCACCGGCGGCCGCGTCACGAAGAAGGACATCCTGGCGTTCATCGAGTCGGGCACTCGGGCACCTGCTGCAGTGCTGCCCGGGCCGCCGAGCACCGAACCCGCACCGCCCATCCCGGAGCCTGCGCCGATTCCCGAGCCGGCGCCTGTGCCCAGGCCGCCGAGCGAGGCGCCCGAGCCACAGACGATCCCGGTGCCGGAGCCGATGCCGGAGCCACCCGCGCCGCGACCTCCGACCCAGGCGCAGCCCGCACCCGAGCCCGTGCTCGCCACAGGAGAGACGCTCGAGCCGATGACGGCGATGCGACGCGGTATCGCCGAGCACATGCGCCGCTCGCTCGACACCTCCGCGCATGTGACGAGCGCCATCGAGGTCGACATGTCGCGCGTCGTAGCGCTGCGAAAGAAGCTCAAGCCCGAGTACGAGCGCACGCACGGAGTGAACGTCACGTATCTCGCCTTCATCGCCCGGGCGGCGGTGGAGACGCTGAAGGAGTACCCGTGGATCAACGGCGAGCTCCGCGGCGAGAGCATCGTCACGCGCAGCAGCATCAACCTCGGCTTCGCCGTCGAGCTGACCGACGGAAAGGGCTTGATCGTTCCGGTGCTGAAGAACGCAGAGACGCTCAACCTGCTCGGGATCGCAAAGGGGGTCGCCGACATCGCGGAGCGCGCGCGGTCGAAGAAGCTGCTCCCGGACGAGGTGCAGGGCGGCACGTTCACGATCACGAACCCGGGCGGGTACGGCACCTTCCATGGGACGCCGGTGATCAGCCAGCCGCAGGCGGGGATCCTCGGCACCTACGCCGTGGTCAAACGACCGTGGGTCATCCAGGACGAGCTGGGCCAGGACGTGATCGCGATCCGGCCGATCATGAACCTGACGCTGACCTATGACCATCGCCTCGTCGACGGCGCCTTGGCTGGCCGCTTCCTGCGGGATATCCGCGAGCGCCTCCAAGGCTGGGACGAGGCGGCGTACTGACTGTGCGCCAGACCGGAATCCGCTCGCGCGGATTCCGGTCGCGCGGGTAGACCCCTTTATGTGGCGCCCGGGTGGCGTTCGCTCCGGGGTGTGAAGTCGGCAGGTTGGAAGACTTCTTCGTTGACTGGTGCCCGTGACTAAGCTAGGTGCGTGGCCGAGCTGACCGGAAGCTGCCTCTGCGGAGGCGTGCGGTTCGAGGTGACCGCGCCGTTCGAACGTGTCGCGGCCTGTCATTGCGAGAGCTGCAAGAAGCTCTCCGGCGCGGGCGGCACGGTGAGCGGTCGCGTGCGAACCGAAGCCATCCGCCTCCTAGCTGGCGAGGATCTGGTCAAGAGCTTCCAACCCAGTGAAGGCTCGACGAAGACCTTCTGCTCCGCATGCGGCTCGAACCTCTTCGGCGCCGGGTGGCCCGAGTCGGAGAACACGAGCGTCCGACTGAGCGCGCTCGACAAGCCGTACGAGGGAAGAATCGAATCGCACATCTTCGTGCGCTCGCTCGCGCCCTGGGAAGTGCTACCCGACGATGGCGCGGAGCGGTTCGAGGTGCGCGGCACGTGACCCAGCGGATCTTCCCGATGATCGCGTACGAGGACACGGCGGCCGCCATCGACTGGCTCTCCGAGGCATTCGGGTTCGCGGAGCGGGGGCAGCGTTACGAGATGGACGACGGGACGATCGGGCACGCCGAGCTCGAGATCGGCGGCGAGGTCGTCATGCTCGCAACTCCGAACCGCGAGTACCAGAGCCCGAAGACACACCGTGAGAGCTGCGACGCGGCAGCAAACTGGCTGGACAATCCCTGGGTGATCGACGGGCTGCTCGTCGAGGTCGACGACCTCGAAGCTCACCACGCCCGCGCGGTCGAAGCCGGGGCAATCGTGATCCGGCCGCTCGACGACGGCCCGGACGGCCGCCTCTACACGGCAGAGGACCTCGAGGGCCACCGCTGGATGTTCCAGCAGCGACAGTGAGTCGGGGCGCGTACCTGCTCGATCTCGGGCTCGTGCCGTACGGCGAGGCGTTCGAGCTGCAACGCTCGCTCGCGGGCGCCGTGAGCCAGGGCGCGATCCCGGAGACGGTGATCTTCCTGGAGCACCCTCCCGTCGTCACAGTCGGACGGCGAACCGAGACGGGGGAGCTGCACATCCCCGATGGCGCAGAAGTCGAGATTGTCGAAACCGACCGCGGCGGGAAGTCCACGTTTCACGGTCCCGGTCAACTCGTCTGCTATCCGATTCTCGACCTCACGAAGCATGGTAAGGACGTCAAGCTCTACGTCCGGAACCTCGAGGAGGCACTAGTCCGGACACTTGCAGCCTTCGACCTCGACGGCGAGCTGGTGGAGGGCCTGACCGGAGTCTGGATTACGCGGCCCCCGCGGAAGATCGCCTCGATCGGAGTTCATGTCTCCCGCTGGGTGACGACACATGGCTATGCGCTGAACGTGGGTCTCGACCCGGCTCCGTTTACGGACTGGATCACGGCGTGCGGGCTCGAGGACGCCGCCTTCACGACGATGGCCCGGGAGCTCGGGCGGCCGATCACCGTCGAGGAAGTACGAACCTCGGCGATCGCCGCGATCGCAGAGGTGTTCGACCTCGAGCTCGAGGAGCTTCCGGCCGGCGAGGGCGCCGGCCTTTGGTCGCAGCCCATCCATGCCTCGCTTGCGGCCCGATGAACGAGAAGCTGGAGGCTGCCGCACGGTTGTACGAGGAGGCTGCGAAAGAGCTGGATCTCGCGGCACGCCACTGCGAGGTCGCCGCCCAGCACTTCCGCGACAACCTCGTGCCGCGCGGGGCAGCGCATGCGTGGGCCGCGCGCGGACATCTGCTCGAGGCCGAGGCGCGGCTCGACGAGCAGGCACGCGAGCACAGCCGTCGATCGAGCGTCTGAATGAGGCCTGGGTCAGGCTTCAGCCTGGCGCCTCGTGTTCGGTGTTGACCGGCGAAGACCTCACGCCGGGTCTGACTGAAGCCAGACCCCTCGGCGCGTACTAGCCCGGGAACTCGTCGGGGCAGGGGATGGGCTTGTCGTCCGGAAACAGGGCGTAGGCCTGCTTGGGGTCGGTCGTCTCCGAGTTCACGCCGGCGCCGTACTTCAGCGCGAGCTCGCTGACGGGATAGCGGATGCCACGCCCCTTCCGCCGCGCTCCCACACCGACCACGAGGCAGGGCCCGTCGCCCGCGCCGACGAAGATGTGCTCGGTCCAAGCAGGGCAGTGCACGAAGTCCCAAGCCTGGAGACGCCTCTCCTCCCCTTCGATGAGGAGCAAACACTCGCCCGCGAGCACGAGGAAGTCCTCCTGCGCGTCCTCGCCGTGGTACATCGCGCTCGGCTCTCCTGGGCGGAGGATTCCGAGACCGATGCCAAGCTCCGGGAAGCGCGCGTTCTCGCCTTCGAACTGGGTATAGAAGCCGAGTTCCGACTCGAACCACCGCGAGTCGCGCGCATTCAGCACGAACCAGCCTTCTCCGGCTGGAGCGGATCCCGTTTCGGTCCGCTCGAGTGGGGACTCGGGTACCACCGTCTCTAGACTAGTCAGGCGATGCAGAAGTCGTTGCCAGTCGCAGAACGCCCGCGCCGGCCCGAGTGGATGAAGGTGCGCGCGCCGAGCGCCAACTCGCGCTACCACGAGGTCAAGAGCCTCATGCGCGAGGGCCAACTCGTCACGATCTGCGAGGAGGCGCGCTGCCCGAACATCGGCGAGTGCTGGGGGCGCGGAACGGCGACGTTCCAGATCCTGGGCGACACCTGCACGCGCGCGTGCCGCTACTGCTACGTCCACTCGGGGAAGCCCGACGAGCCGCCCGATCCGCTCGAGCCGCTTCGGCTCGCCCAGGCAGCGCACCAGATGGGGCTCTCGCACGTCGTCGTAACCTCGGTCGACCGAGACGACGTTCCGGACCGCGGCGCGGCTCACTACGCGGCGACGATCCGCGCGCTGCAGCACAAGCTGCCAGGTGCGACCGTGGAGATCCTCACGCCCGACTTCCTCGGAGTCGAGGAGGAGGCGCTTGCGACGGTTCTCGAGTCACGCCCGGACGTCTTTGGCCACAACATCGAGACCGTTCGCCGTCTGCACGCCCGGATGAGGGGTGCAAAGGCGAGCTACGACAAGGCGCTCTGGCTGCTGCAGAGAGTCAAGGAAGTCGCGGACTACCCGGTCATGACCAAGTCCGGGATCATCGTCGGGCTCGGGGAGACGAACGACGAGGTCATCGACACGATGCGCGACCTGCGCGCGCACGGAGTCGACGTCGTCACCATCGGCCAGTACCTCCAGCCCTCACCCAAGCACGCGCCGATCGACCGCTGGGTGCACCCGGACGAGTTCCGCTGGTTCCGCGAGCAAGGTGAGGCGTTGGGCTTCGGCTCGGTGTTCTCGGGGCCTCTCGTCCGCTCCTCGTATCGCGCGGACGAGCAGCGCCACGCCGCCGAGACAGGGCGCGGCGCGGTCGCGTACTAGCGAAGGGGCCGCCCGGAGGCAGCCCCTTCGCTAGAAACCCTCTCGGACGACGAGCTACTTCGTCCGGGTGTACAAGGCCGCGTGAGCGACCTCAGTGCCGTTCATCGAAACCTCCAGCCACGCCCAGTCGTCGACCGTGTCGAACCCGCGAGGCACACTCACGGAGACGCGAATCGTCGCCGCCGCGCCCGGTGCGAGCGTGACGGATGCAGGCGAGACGGAGTACGAGGCTCCACCCACAAACGGGTCGTCGATCGCGAACGTGAACGTCGCGGTTGCGTCGGTCAGGTTCTTGACGACGATCTCATTCGATCGGCCCTGGCCAGATCCCGAGGGAACGGCTCCGTAGGCGATGCTGACCGGATCGAGCGAGATGCTCGCCCGCACGGCGTTGTAGACGTTCTCGAGACCGGCTCCGACGATGTTCGGGTTGTCAACGAAGGTCGTCCCGGTCGCGGAGTCCTTCAGGACGCCACGTACCGCCGTGTTGACGATCGCCGAGCGCACGTCCGCTGCCGTCCAGTCGCCGTGTTGGTCGATAACGACGGCCGCGGTGCCCGCGACGTGCGGCGTGGCCATCGACGTGCCCTGGAAGAACGCCCAGCAGGACGGCTCCGTCTGCTCACAGGCCCAGGCGGGCTGCGAGCTGAGGACGTTCACACCGGGAGCCACCACGTCCGGCTTGACCCGGAACTTGACGTCGGTCGGGCCCTGGCTCGAAAAGCCGGCCATGATGTTGTCGTTGGCGGTCGGGAAGTAATCGAGCCCGGCGTGGATCGTCGTCAGCACGCCGTCCTTCGTCTTCAGCACGAGACCGTCCGCAAGCCCCACCATGTAGGCCGGGACCGTCGGTTGATCCGGGGTGCCGTCGGACCCCATCGCCGTGGGATCTCCGGCAACGTTGTTCACCACGAGCACTGCGAGGGCGCCAGCCGCCTGCGCGTTCCGGATCTTCGTCGAAAACGTGCAGGCGCCGCGTGAGATCAGCGCGATCTCGCCCGCGAGGCTTCCAGGCGTCAGCGCGGCGCACGCCGTGCTGAGACCCGTAACGGAGTTCGTTGCTCCCTCGGTCACGACCTCGAGTGGTGCAGTCAGGTCGTCGTCGACCGTCGCGAAGTCGCCAGAAGCCGCTCCGTAGCGGCCGCCGTCAGCGGTCGTGACGGGTGAACCGACGAAGTGGCCGACGCTGCTCGCGCCGACACCGAGCGCGCGCTCGGCAAAGCCCGGCGACTCGACCGTCTCGTCGCCCGGACCTGAGTTGCCGGCAGCGATCGCGCTGATCATGCCAGCACGATCGAAGCGATCCACCGCCTGCGAAAGAAGGTCTTTGGCACCGTTCGATCCGCCGCCGAGGCTCATGTTGACGACGTCGAAGTCGAGCTCGTACGCGCGCTGGAGCGCGTTCAGGATGTCTTCCGACCGCGAGCTCGCGAGCGTGCCCGGGAAGACGTTGAAGTTGCCGAGCATCGCACCAGGTGCGACGCCGGACGGGTCGTAGGGGATGTCGACCGGCGAACCGGTTGCCAGATCGTCGATCCAGGCCGGCGTATGCGCGTTGCACGCGGCGGTGCCAGCCACGTGCGTGCCGTGGCCGTTCTCGTCGGACGTGTCAAAGCCCGACTTGCCGAGCTTGTTGTAGAAGGCTTCGGCATAGATGACCTTGTCGTTCGTTCCGCCGTTGACGGGATTGTCGGGCGCCAGTGAGTTCCCCTCCGGATACCCGGCGTCGCTGAAGCACGGATGTCGAACGTCGATTCCCGTGTCGACGATGGCGATCTTCACGCCCTCGCCGGCACGAAGCGCGCCTGCGGGTGCGAGTTGCCAAGCCTCCCAGGCGTCAATCAGCATCAGATCGGGATCCTCGTGAGCCTGTGGCTGGTACAGAGTCTGGTGCTGCGCGCCCCTCACCTGTGGCGCCGAGCGGATCGCGTCGAGATTTGCTCCGTTGAGCTCGATCGCGACGGCGTGGAGCGCGACGTCGTACACGCTCGTCACCTTGACCTCTGGCGCGTTCTGGCGAAGCCACTGCCCGAAGTCGTTTCGAATAGCCGAGAGCTGGGCGCGATGGCTCTTGACACTGCTGCTGGAGAAGTCGACCTTCCTACCCTCTTGTGGCCGCGTCTTCTCGTAATCCGCGAGCGGCGCACCCTTCAGCTGAACGAGCGCGCTCTTCATGTCCACCGTCGAATTGCTCTTGGCGCCGTTCGTCGGCTGGCTGTCGGCGAGTCCCGCGCTCACGCCAAAGGCGAGCGCGATCACCATGACCGACACAAAGGCGGTGCCTAGTCCGCGTCGTTTCATATTTCCCCCTCTTGTGTGTTGGGAGGACGGCCCCTGACCGCCCCCTTTGAACGGATGGAAGTGTAGACGTACCCGCTTCAAAGAGTCGGAAACCCTATTTGTGAGGCTTTGCCATCGCGCGATAGTCGAGCGCCTCGTCGAGGGTGGCATCGTCAACGCCAGCCTCGCGGGCGACTTCCCGCAGCGAGCGTCCTGACGTGGCCGCCGCCTTCACGATCTCCGTCGCCCTGTCGTAGCCGATATAGGGATTGAGCGCCGTCGCTGCCGAGAGCGTCAGCTCCGCGTAGCGCTCGAGCTGCTCGCGGTTCGCCTCGATTCCGTCCACGCACGTATCGGCGAGAAGCCGGCTCGCGCTCGCAAGCAGCGCAATGGACTGCAGGAGGTTGCGGGCGATCAGCGGCACGTACACGTTGAGCTCGAACTGGCCGCTCATCCCGCCAATCGTGATCGCCGTGTCGTTCCCGATCACCTGCGCCGCGACCTGCGTCACGACCTCGGGGATGACCGGGTTGACCTTCCCCGGCATGATCGAGCTGCCCTTCTGGAGCTCGGGGAGGAAGATCTCGGCGAGTCCGGCCCGTGGCCCTGATCCCATTAGCCGCAGGTCGTTCGCGATCTTGGTCAACGAGACGGCGACGACCTTGAGCGCCCCTGACGCCTCGACGAGTGCATCACGGGCGGCCTGCGCCTCGAACGGATCGGCAGGAGCAGCGATTGTGAGACCCGTTTGCTCGGTGAGCAGCGCCCGCACGCGTACGGCGAACTCGGGATGCGTGTTCAACCCTGTCCCCGTCGCGGTGCCTCCGAGCGGGATCTGGCCGAGACGCGGCATCGCATCCTCGAGCCGGGCGATTCCCTGGCGCACCTGCGTCGCGTAGCCGGCGAACTCCTGCCCGAGTGTCACCGGCACGGCATCCATCATGTGCGTGCGGCCCGACTTGACGATGTCGTCGAACTCCGCTGTCTTGCGCTCGAGCGACTCGGCAAGGAGTGCGAGCGCGGGACGGAGATCGTTCGTAAGCTGGTCGAGCGTCGCGAGGTGCACGGCCGACGGAAAGACGTCGTTCGAGGACTGGCCCATGTTGACGTGGTCGTTCGGGTGAACCCCGTCGCCTGCGAGAGCCGCGATCACCTCGTTCGCGTTCATGTTGGAGCTCGTTCCGGAACCGGTCTGGAAGACATCGATCGGGAACTGGTCGTCGAACTCGCCGGCCGCGATGCGATCACCTGCGGCGGCAATACGCTCTGCGAGATCGGAGCCGAGCAGCCCAAGCTCGGCGTTCACGCGTGCTGCGGCAGCCTTGATTTGGCCGAGCCACCGAGCGACCGGGATAGGGATCGGCTCGCCCGAGACAGGGAAGTTTTCAACCGCCTTGCGCGTCTCTTTCCCCCAGAGCTCGCCTCGCTCCGCTGTCTTGCTCATCACGGCGAGTGTAGCCTCGGGCGGCCGCAAGCAGCTCGTCCCAGGTACAGAGCTTCACCCGCGGGCGGCCCTCCTTCTCGCCAAGGGCTCGTTCCAGCGTGTCGATGGCGCCCCAACCCGAGTACATGACGATTTCCACGCCTCGACTCACGAGGAGATCCTCTATCTGGCCTTGCCCGTCGACGTGAGGCAGGACACCTGCGCGCGCGTCTTCGAGCAGGTGGTCGACAGTCTCGGTGGCGTCCTTCTTGTTCGTTCCGATGACCCCGGCGGGGCCGCGCTTGATCCAGCCTGCGGCGTACACGCCCGGAATCGCCATGCCCGAATCGTCGAGAACTCGCCCGCCGGCGTTCGGGATCGTCCCGCTTGCCTCGTCGAAAGGCGTCCCCGGAAGCGGTACGCCTCGGTAGCCGACACTGCGGAAGACGACCCCGCACGGGATGACCTCGCGCTCGTCTGTCGCGACCGCGCGCACGCTTCCTTTGCCGTTGGGCTCGAGCCGGTTCTTCACGATCTCGACGGCCTCTACGCGCTCCTCTCCGAGAATGGCAACCGGGGAAACCCGGAAACGCAGACGTACGACTCGCGGCTTGTCGCTTGCCGGTCTCGCCGCAAAGCCGCGCAGGATCTCGACGTTCCGCTGGACGATGTTGGATGCGTCGGCCAGCTCGGCCTTGCTGGCAGGATCGAGCTCCAGATCGGACGGATCGACGACGACATCCGCGCCGGCGAGCTCTCCCATCTCCTGCAGCTCGGTCGACGTCCACGCCGCCTGCACCAGGCCGCGACGGCCGAGGACGACGATCTCACGGATGCCTGAGCTTGCTATCGCATCGATCGCCGCGTCGGTCGTATCGGTGGGAGCGAGCTCCTCGCGCGTCAGCGCCAGCATCCGCGCGACATCGAGGGCGACGTTTCCGTTGCCGATGACCACTGCGCTGTCTCCGGTGAGGTCGAAAGACAGGTCTTGAAAGTCCGGGTGGCCGTTGTACCAGGCGACGAGTTCCGTGGCCGCCCAGGATCCGGGCAGATCCTCGCCGGGGATTCCGAGCCGTCTGTCGGTCTGCGCGCCTACCGCATACACCACCGCGTCGTAGAGCTCCCTGAGCTCGGCGTGGGAGACGTCCCTGCCGACCTCGACGTTGCCGAAGAAGCGAAACCCGGGCCGCTCGGCGATTCGCTCGAACGCGCGAGAGACGGTCTTCAGGTTCGGGTGGTCGGGTGCCACGCCGAGCCGAACGAGCCCCCATGGCGTCGGCAGCCGCTCGATCATGTCCACCTCGGCCGGCGGATCCGTACTTGCGAGAAGGTGCCCCGTCGCGTAGAACGCGGCCGGCCCGGATCCGACCACGGCAACGCGAACGGCGGAGGCGGCGCCCAGGTCACTCACCGCGGGTCATCCTAGTAACCGTGATTTCATAGGGTCGTGAAGACGCACGCGTTGCAGGCGCTAGGCGGCGTGGTCGGTGCTGCAATCGTGGTGATGTTGGGCTGGGTCGGGTGGATCTGGCACGAGAGTCGGCTGCCGGATACCTACAACGTCATGGACTACGGGTCGCATGACTACGGAGGAGGAGACGTTCCCGCGAGCGGACATCACGCTGGCATCAGCGTCGCCGATCTGCGCGGGCCACGCGCGGGGGCCGCAGACGCGAAGTTCACGCTCACGGCACGGACGGAGTCGATACGCCTCGCATCGGGCCGACAGGTCGAGGCTCTGACCTTCGACGGGATATCACCGGGACCGGAGCTTCGCGTGCAGCAGGGCGATATCGTCGAGGTGACACTCCTCAACGACGACATCCCCCAGGGAGTGACGATCCACTGGCACGGGGTCGACGTCCCGAACGCGGAGGACGGCGTTGCAGGGGTCACCCAGAATGCCGTTCCGCCAGGCCAACGCTATGTCTACCGGTTTCGTGCTGAGCAGGTTGGGACATTCTGGTACCACTCGCACCAGGTCTCCTCGAAGGAGGTGCGGCGCGGACTCTTCGGCGCGTTCGTCATCGAGCCCACGCGATCGACGTACGGCCTCGACCTGGCTCTCGCGGCCCACACGTTCGACGGCGTTGCGACACTGAACGCGAACGACGGCTTTCAGTCGCGAAGGGTCTCACCGGGGACACGCGTGCGGCTACGCCTCCTCAACACGGACGGCACGCCGCGGCGATTCACCGTCCAAGGGACCCGGTTCCTCGTCCTCGCGTTGGACGGAACCGATCTCAACGAGCCCTCGCCGATCGAGAACGAGACACTCGAGGTCGCTGGGGGTGGGCGAGTGGACATCGCGTTCACCGTGCCGCGGACACCTATTTGGATCTCCATCGCCGAGACCGAGGTCGGGCTCGCGCTGAATGCCGGTGGTGGTCTCACGCGTCCCCTTGCCGACTCGTCTGACGAGTTCGATCCGGCTGGCTATGGGAAGCCCGCGGAAACTCCACTCGGCGCCTCCAGCCGGTTCGATCGCCGGTTCGAGCTGACGATCGGCCACCGGCCGGGCTTTCTTGACGGCCGCCCGGGCCTGCAGTGGACGATCAACGGCGGGATCTTCCCGCACGTCCCGGTGTTCGTCGTCGAGGAGGGCGATCTCGTCCACGTGACGATCGCGAACGACACGGATGCCGTCCACCCGATGCACCTGCACGGGCACCACATGCGCGTCCTGAGCCGCGACGGCGTGCCGGTCTCGGGCAGCCCCTGGTGGGTGGACACGCTGAACGTCGAAGGCGGCGAGCGTTACGAGGTGGCGTTCCGCGCGGACAACCCGGGCATCTGGATGAACCACTGCCACAACCTGCGGCACGCTGCCGACGGGCTCACGATGCACGTCATGTACGCCGGTGTGACGACACCCTTCAAGATCGGTGACGCCACCCACAACGAGCCGGAGTAGTTGGCGCAAGACTGAAGTCCGCTCATGCGGATGACAGTCGCGCAAAATCCCTCAAGGCGCCTCTCATCGGCCGCGACATTCCGGGGTTAGCGGACGAGCCCGCCGTTCGGCCGCACCACGAGCCAAAGCCCACCGAACTCGTCGACGTTCTGGCAGGAGACCTCGCCCGGCTCCGTGTCGTGGATGTAGTAGTAGAGCGGCCAGCCGTTGTAGGTGAGCTGGCGCCGCCCGTCGCGACGTCGAGTCGTGCCGATGAGCGCCTTCTTCACGCCTTTGCCCGCACGCAAGGTTCCTTTCGCGAAGTAGACTGGCCACGCCACGGCGCACGCGCCATAGCACTGGCTCGGGCCACCCCGCCGGTCGCGGGTGAACCCGTAGAGAGCGCGCCCGGAGCCGTCGAACAGGATCGCGCCGTAGCGGGTGTTGCGGACGGTCAGCGTGGCAGGTGCCTGCACGGCTTCTGTCGCTTGGCTGGCCGTGTGAGCAGCGCGGGGCGAGCTCGCGCCGACACCCAGAGCGAGCAGGGCGAGCGTGGCGGCGAGCGCTGCTTGTCTTCCGAGGCTTTTCGAGGTCACGAAGCTCTCCTTGGTCGAGGTTCTCTTGGCCATTGAACCTCGCATCGGTTAAGGCGCCCTGACACGCGCCTTACAAGACGGTGAAGTTCCGTGACCTGTAACGGGCGAGCTCGGCTGCTATGAGCTCGCAGCGGCGGGCGCCGGCGAAGCGCGACTCAACCGCCACTCGTTCGACGCGATCCAGCCGAGGAGACCAAAGATCAGCAAGGCGTTGACCGGGTGCAGGAAGCCGATCGCCGGCGCCTCGAATCCGAACCAGGCGAGAAGCACCTGCAGGATGAGCAGCGCGAAGAGAACGCCGTGGCGACCGAGCCGCCATTTGCCGATGCCCGCGGCGACGCCGACCACGAGAAAGATCAGACCTGCCAGGAGTACGAGATAGCCGAAGAGCGCGTGGGCGCCGAAGCCGTCGAAGAAGACGTCCTCGTCGATCGTCGAGCCCTCGTCCTCGAGCTTGTTCGCGGCGTAGAACGCGCCGTACCCCGCCAGCCCGACTTGGACGATGACGAGAATGAACAGCAGCGTCGCCCAAATCCGATAAACAGCCCGCATGCGTCAAACCTTCCGTAGCTGACGCCGCGCAGCCTACGCCACGGTTCGGCCGATCTCAAGTGAGAGCTACGTCAGTGCGAGCAGCCCGAGCCGCAGCCGCCCACTTGCGTTCCCTCGGGCAACTCCTCGTCCTCGGCGACCTGGAACGAGTGGCCGCAGCCGCAGGACGAGACGGCGTTCGGGTTGTCGATCTTGAAGCCTGACTCCTGGATCGTGTTCAGGAAGTCGATCGTGGTGCCGCGCAGATAGGGAGCGCTGTACGCGTCGACGACGACCGGCACGCCCTCGAGTGAAAGCTCCATGTCACCCTCGGCGACATTGTCGAAACCAAGGCCGTATTGGAAGCCTGAGCAGCCGCCGCCCTGGATCGCCACACGAAGGACGAGACCAGCATCGGTCTCCTCGGCGAGCAGGTCCTTGATCTTCGCCGCCGCGACCGGCGTCAGCGAGAGCAGGGTGTCGGTGGGGTGCTCGATTGTGGCCACGGACTCATGGTAGCGGACGACGAGGCGGATTCCAGACTCGACTTTGTGACACTCGTATCGCGCAGTCTGCGCGGAATCTCCGATCCCTTCGTGCGTCAGAAAGGGGAGTGCTAGGTTTCGCCGCGAGACAGACGACCGAGGCCCACGCGGGGGTAGCGAGGCGTGTTGCAGAACTGGCTGCCGTTCCTGATCTACGCGCTCTTCGCGGCGGCGATCCCGGCATCTCTGATCTTTGCGTCCGTCATCCTTCCCAAGCGCCCGGTGGCCAGAACGAGGCAGAAGATGCTGCCGTTCGAGTCCGGGGTCTCGCAGGGCGCGCCGAGCCAGGAGCGCCGCTTCACCGTGAGCTTCTACCTGACGGCGATCCTCTTCATCCTCTTCGATATCGAGATCGTGTTCCTGTACCCGCTGGCCGTGCAGCTCGATGCGCTCGGCTGGTTCGGGCTCGTCGAGTTCCTCGCCTTCGTCGCGATCCTCGGTGTCGCCTACATCTACATCTGGCGGAAAGGGGCGTTGAACTGGCACTGAGAAAAGAGCTGCCGCTCGTAAGCGACCGCCCCTTGGCCAACGCCGGTCTGCAGTCGGAGCGGGTGCTCTGGCCGGACAAGGGAGCAGGTGTCTTCGAGCGCGAGGTCGAGCTGATCGAGGACGCGATGCTCCTGACCACGGTCGAGAAGGCGATCGCGTGGGCGCAGTCGAGCTCGGTCTGGCCAGACACGTTCGGCCTGGCCTGCTGCGCGATGGAGATGATTGCCGTCGTCTCGTCGCGCTACGACATCTCCCGCTTCGGGATGGAACGGTTCAGCTCCTCGCCACGCCAGGCGGATCTGCTCATCGTCTCCGGCCGCGTTACCCACAAGATGGCGCCGCCGCTCCGCCAGGTCTACGACCAGATGCTCGAGCCGAAGTGGGTGATCGCAATGGGCGCATGCGCGAGCTCCGGCGGGATGTTCGCGAACTACACGATCCTGCAGGGCGTCGACAAGATCGTCCCCGTGGACGTCCACGTTCCCGGCTGCCCGCCGCGCCCGGAGGCGCTGATCGAAGGCGTTGTGCGGCTACACGAGAAGATTCGCGCAGGCGTGCCTCCCGCGTATGAGATCCGCGGGGTCGCCGAGTGACCTACGCCGGTGTTCCGGGCGTGATCGAGACGCGCGAGTCGTACGAGGAGACCACGCTCGTCGTCGATCCAGCACGCCTCGTCGAGGCCTGTCTCGTCCTGCGCGACGAGCACGGCTTCAACTTCTTGAGCGACATCACGCCCACCGACTACCTCGGCTGGGGGGAGATCGGCGTCGCGGGCTACATCGGCACCGCGGCCGGGCGCGACCTGAACGCGCCAGGCTCGCAGGGGCTCGCGCGCCTGCCCGAGCCGAAGCCGAAGCGCTTCTCGGTCTCGTACCACCTTCTCCGCGTCAGCGACGAACCCGCGCGCGTTCGCGTCCAGGTCTGGCTCGACGACGGCGAGCCCGTAGCGACAGTCCTCCCGGTCTGGCCGGCGGCTGACTGGTTCGAGCGCGAAGCCTGGGACATGATGGGCATCCCCTTCGAAGGCCACCCAAATCTCGTCCGCATCCTGATGGACGACGACTGGGAGGGGCACCCGCACCGCAAGGACTATCCCTTGGGCGGCGAGCCGGTCCGCTTCTCGGACGAGGAATAAGACGAGATGGCCGTCCTTCCCTCCACCCGCATCTACGAGGGCACGCGCATCCCGAGCCCGGTCCCGACGATCCTCGAGGTCGATCCCGACAAGTACCCGCTCGAGGACATCCTCACGATCAACTTCGGGCCGAACCACCCTTCCACCCACGGTGTCCTCAGGCTGATCGTCGACCTCAATGGCGAGACGGTCGCCGGAATCCGCGCGGTCATCGGCTACCTGCACACGGGCTTCGAGAAGAACATGGAGTCGAAGACTTGGTGGAAGTCGATCACCTACGCGCCGCGGGTCGACTACGTCTCGTTCCAGTCGAACGAGCTCGTATACGTCTTGGCGATCGAGAAGCTGCTCGGAATCGACGTTCCCCGCCGCGCGACCTGGGCGCGGATGGCCCTGACCGAGCTCAACCGCATCCACTCGCACCTGATCTGGCTCGGAACCTCCGCGCTCGAGCTGGGCGCGATCTCCCTGCTCTGGTACACGTTCGACGACCGCGACGAGATCCTCGACCTCTTCGAGATGGTGGGCGGGGCGCGGATGCACACGCGCTACTTCCAGGTGGGTGGCCTCGCCGAGGACGTTCCGCCGGCCTTCACCGCCGAGACGCGGAAGTTCCTCCCTCGGATGTTGAGGTCGATCGACGAGTACGAGTCCCTCCTCGACCGGAACAAGATCTGGCTCGAGCGCACGAAGGGAATCGGGCTCCTCTCCGCAGACGACGCACTCGCCCTCGCCCAGTCGGGGCCGATGCTGCGCTCCTCGGGAGTGAACTGGGATCTCCGAAAGACAATGCCGTACCTCGCCTACGACGAGGTCGAGTTCGACGTTCCCGTCTATCCGAACGGCGACGTGTACGACCGCTACAAGGTGCACCTGGACGAGATGCGCGAGTCGGTGCGCATCGTCGAGCAGTGCCTGGCGCGGATCGACGGGATGGAAGGGGAACCGTGGATCGCCGACGACCGCAAGGTCGTGCTCCCGCCGCGGCACGAGCTGCACACGTCCATGGAGTCGCTGATCCACCACTTCAAGATCGTGACCGAGGGCTACGTCGTCCCCGAGGGCGAGGTCTACGTCGTGATCGAGTCTCCACGCGGCGAGTCCGGCTGCTATCTCGTCTCCGACGGCGGGCCTCGCCCGTGGCGCGTGAAGTTCCGCGCGCCGAGCTTTGCAGCGCTGCAGGCGACGGCGACCACGGTGCAGGGCTGCCTCGTCGCCGATCTCGTCGCCATCGCCGGCTCGCTCGATCCGGTCATGGGAGACGCGGATCGATGATGTACGACCAGATCCAGGAGCTCCGCCGGAAGTATCCCCAGAGTCGCTCCGCGGTGATGGACGCGCTCCGACTCGCCCAGGCCGAGCACGACGGCTGGCTTCCGCCCAAGGCTCTACGCGAGGTCGCCGACGCGCTCGAGGTGACGCCCGCGTTCTGCCACTCGATCGCGTCCTTCTACGACATGTATCACCTCGAGCCGGTCGGGAAGCACATGGTCGAGGTGTGCACGAACCTCTCCTGTGCGCTCGCCGGCGCCCAGGCCGTCTTGGACGCCTTCGCAAGCGAGCTCGGGGTCAGGCCCGGTGAGACCACCGACGACGGCGAGGTGACGCTGCGGGCGATCGAGTGTGCCGGTGGCTGTGGTCGTGCTCCAGTCGTCGTCGTCGACCACGTCTACCACGAGCCGCTGCGTCCCGAGGACGTGCCCGGTCTCCTCGAGGAGCTTCGTGGACGCGAATAGCCCGGTCCTGCTCATGGCAGGAACCCAGGAGCACGATCTCACGAGACTCGACGAGTACCGCGCAGTCGGCGGCTACAGGGCGCTCGAGCAGGCGCGCGCGCTGGACCCACAGGCGGTCATGGACGAGATCAGCGCCGCGACGTTGCGCGGGCGTGGGGGGGCGGGCTTCCCGATGGGCCGTAAGGCATCGCTGCTCGCGAGGGACACGGGCAAGCCCACGTACCTCGTCATCAACGCAGACGAGTCGGAGCCGGGAGCCTTCAAGGATCGTGACGTGCTGCGCATGACACCCCACAGGCTGATCGAGGGCTGCCTGATCACGGCGCACGGGATTCGCTCGGCGAGCGTGTTCATCTACATCCGGGGCGAGTACGCGCACGAGTTCGACGTCATGCGCGACGCGCTCGAGGACACGCGCACGGCGGGGTTGCTCGGCGGAGTGACGATCGTCCTGCACCGCGGAGCCGGCGCCTACATTTGCGGCGAGGAGACGGCGCTCCTCGAGTCACTCGAGGGACAGCGTGGACAGCCGCGCCCGAGACCGCCGTTCCCGCCGGTGAACGGCCTCTACGGCGCGCCCACCCAGATCAACAACGTCTCGACGATCGCGCTCGTCCCGAAGATCATCGAGCTCGGAGCGGCTGAGTTCTCCAAGATCGGCGTTCCCTCGGCGCCCGGCACCGCGGTCTTCTCCCTCTCGGGTAACGTCGCCCAGCCGGGGAACTACGAGCGTCCGCTCGGTACCACGCTTCGCGAGCTGATCTACGACGTGGCCGGCGGCATTGCCGACGGGCGGGAGCTGAAGGCGGTGATTCCCGGGGGATCGTCGGTCCCGGTGCTGACCCCCGCCGAGATCGACACGCCGATGGACTACGACTCAATCCAGGCGGCGGGATCCTTCTTCGGCTCGGCCGCGATCATCGCCGTCGACGACCGCTGCTGCATGGTGCAGCTCGCGCTCCGGGCGGAGCAGTTCTACATGCACGAGTCGTGCGGAAAGTGCACCCCCTGCCGCGTCGGCACTCGCTGGCTGGTGCAGATCCTGACGAAGCTCGAAGAGGGTCGCGGCGACCGGGCCGACCTCGATCTTCTCGAGGAGGTTTGCGACCGGATGCTCGGGAAGTCGCTGTGCGCGCTCGGCGACTTCGCGGTCTACCCGGTTGCGAGCTATCTAGAAAAGTACCGCGCTGAGTTCGAGGCGCACGTCGACGGGCACGGCTGCCCGTTCGGCGGGGCAAGCTCGATCGAAGGCACCTTCGCCCCCATCGACCAGCACGCGCACCCGCTCCCTGTGGCGCAGGTGCAGACGTGAAACGCCAAGTGACACAGTGTCACAAGGGGATGTGCGCGTGAGCGCTCCCGAGCTCGTTTCGCTGACCGTCGACGACCGCGTCGTTCAAGTTCCCTCGAACACCGGGCTCGTCGAGGCGGCGCTCGCGGCCGGGGTCGAGATCCCGGTGTTCTGCTACGAGCCCCGGCTGGGCGCTCCGATCGGGGCTTGCCGCATGTGCCTTGTCGAGATCGAGGGGATTCCCAAGCTGCAGGCCGGCTGCACGCTCACGGCGACGGAGGGGATGGTGGTGCGCACCGCCGCGACCTCCGAGAAGGCGGCCGACGGCCAGGAGTCCACGCTCGAGTTCATCCTCGTCAACCATCCGCTCGACTGCCCGGTCTGCGACAAGGGAGGCGAGTGCCCGCTCCAGGATCTCACGTTCAGGTACGGGCCCGGCCGGACGCGCATGACCTTCCCCAAGGTGACGTTCGACAAGCCGATCCCGGTCTCGCCGCTCATCGCCCTCGATCGCGAGCGCTGCATCCTCTGCTACCGCTGCACCCGTTTCTCCGAAGAGGTTGCGGAAGACGGGCTCCTCATAGCGCGAAACCGCGGCGCGCGGTCGGAGATCGCCACCTTCGAGGACGAGCCCTACCGTTCGGTGTTCTCCGGCAACGTGATCGAGCTCTGCCCCGTGGGCGCGCTGACCTCGAGCATGTACCGCTTCGACGCGCGGCCGTGGGAGATCCAGAACGTGCCCACCGTGTGCACGGGATGCGCCACCGGCTGCAACATCTCGGCCACCATCCGCGAGGGCAAGGTCAAGCGGATTCTGTCGCGCAACCACGCCGAGATCGACCGCGGCTGGCTCTGCGACAAGGGGCGCTTCACGTACCCGCACCTGCAAGCTCGCGATCGCATCACGGCGCCTCTCCGACGAGGCCGCAAGGGCCTCGAAGAAGTTTCCTGGGACGAAGCGCTCGAGGCCGCGGAGACGATGCTGCGTGAGGCCGAAGGCGCGATCGTGACCGCGCTCTCGGGCTCGGAGACGACCGAGATCGCCTATGCGCTGGGACGGCTGCTCCGCGCGGGTGTCGGCGCGCATTCGGCCGTTCTTCCCGAGGCGACCTCACATGCGCTCGAGGCATTTCGCCTGCCGCTGTCGGCGATCGCGGAGGCGGAGCTCATCGTGGTCATGGGAGACGATCCCGTGGTCGAGCGGGCGCCGATCGTCGATCTCTGGCTCAAGGAAGCCAGGCGCCGCGGAGCAGAGGTCGTCGTCTGCTCCCCGGCCGGAACGGTGCAGGTCGCGCCGGGTGGCTCGGCGGAGCTCTGTCGCGAGCTTTCCGGGGTCGGCAACGAGCTCGGCCGGCGACTGCGGGCTGCGAACCGCGCCGTGCTCGTCTGGTCCGGGCCGGGCGGTGGGGGCGGCGCGCGAATCGCCGAGCTCGCGCACGAGCTCGGCTTCGACGACAAGCCCGGCTGCGGCGCCTTCCACCTACCCGTGACTCCCAACGGCCGCGCGGTCGCCGCTGCCTGGTCAGCTTCCGCAGACGCCGACGAGACAAAGCCCGAGACGATCGGCGTGCTCGTGGTCTCGGGCGAGGACGCAGCCGCGGACCCGGGTGTGCGTGCGCTGGCCGAGCATGCGGAGCACGTGATCGTCGTCTCGATGTTCCACGAGCTGGTCGGCGGCTGGGCAGACCTGATCCTGCCCGCGACCGGGGCGTTGGAGCGGGAAGGCACGACGATGAATCTCGAGGGACGGCTGCAGCGCCTGCGCCGGGCCGTTTCGCCGCCGTGCCCGGATGAGCTCGCGTGGATCTCGAAGCTCGCCGCGCGCTTCGACATCGAGATCTCGCCTCACGCATCACTGGTCTTCGCGGAGCTTTCCGAGCACCTCTTCCAGGATCTGTCCTTGGACGAGGTCGGTCTTCACGCCTCGCTTCCCGCACGAATGCCGTACGAAGCGCCCACGCCTCCCCCCGAGACCGGTGCGACGCCCGAGCACGCGACTGGTGGGCTGCGGCTCCAGCGTTACCGCGCGCTCCTCTCCGGGCCTGCAGTCGAACGGGTGCGCGAGCTCGAGTTCCAGCGGCCCGAGCGCGAGGTCGAGATCTCCGCTTTCGACGCCAGACAGAGGGGGATCTCGTCCGGAGACTCCGTGCACGTGCGCTCCAACGGAACCTCGGTCGAGCTCCGCGCACGCGTCAACCGGCGGCTGGTCGAAGGGATCGCGCGGGTCGCAGAGGAGCACGCCGCCGACCTGCACGCGACGGTCGAGGTGACGAAAGCGTGAAGGTCGAGTGGTACGTGAGCCTGATCCAGGCGGCCATCGTGATCAATCTCGTCATGGCGACGTTCGCGTACCTGACCCTCGCCGAGCGCAAGGTGATGGGACGGATGCAGCTCCGCTACGGCCCGAACCGCGCCGGGCCGAAGGGGCTCCTCCAGCCGATCGCAGACCTCGTGAAGCTCTTGCACAAGGAGAGCTTCTATCCCACCGCCGCGATTGATCGCCTGTACCTGTTCGCCCCGTTCCTCGCGGCGTTCACGGCCCTGACGACCTTCTCCGTGATTCCGTTCGGGCCGGGCTGGGAGATCGCGGGGATCTACATCCCCGGCCAGGTCGCCGACATCGACATTGCGCTGATCTTGGTGTTCGCCATCGGCTCGGTCGGCGTCTACGGCTTTATCATCGGGGGCTGGGCCTCGGATTCGAAGTACGCGCTCCTCGGCTCGATGCGCACGTGCGCGCAGCTCGTCTCCTACGAGGTCTCGCTCGCGCTCTCGGTGCTCGGCGTGGTGCTCATGGCCGGCTCACTCTCCTTGACCGAGATCGTCGCGGCCCAGGAGGGTCCGGTCTGGTACGCCGTGCCCCAGTTCGTGGGGCTCGTCATCTTCCTCTTCGCGGGCACTGCCGAGACCGCACGCGCGCCCTTCGATCTCCCGGAGGCCGAGCAGGAGCTCGTCGCCGGCTACCACACCGAGTACGGCGGCATGCGCTTCGGCCTCTTCACCATGAGCGAGTACATCAACCTGATCACGCTCTCGGGCCTCTGCGTAACGCTCTTCTTCGGCGGCTGGCACGGGCCGGGTTGGGACGGACCGAGCTGGCTCGGGCCGCTCTGGTTCCTCCTCAAGCTCCTGATCCTGTTGTACGTCTTCATCTGGATGCGAACGACGCTACCGCGGCTCCGCTACGACCAGCTGATGCGCTTCGGTTGGAAGGTGCTTCTCCCCATCGCGACGCTGAACGCGATCGTGACCGCGGTCTTGGTGGTGTGGCTGTGAGCCCGCAGCCGCTCGACTCGCTGAAGGGGTTTGCCGTCACGTTCAAGCAGATCTTCCGACGCCCGATCACGCAGCAGTATCCCGAGTACAAGCGGCCGGTCTATCCGCGCTTCCGCGGGCGGCACCGGCTCTGGAAGCACGAGAACGGGCTGGAGAAGTGCGTCGGCTGCTCGCTCTGCGCGGCCGCGTGTCCCGCCGACTGCATTCGCGTGGTGGCCGAGGAGAACACGCCCGGCAATCGCGTTTCCGCGGGAGAACGATACGCCCGGATCTACGAGATCAACATGAGCCGCTGCATCTTTTGCGGCTACTGCGAGCTCGCGTGCCCGTTCGACGCGATCACGCTCGGGAACGAGTTCGAGATCGCGGAGTACTCGCGCGACGACCTCATCTACACGAAGGACATGCTCCTGGCGGAGCCGATCAAGCGCGTGCCGGTCGCCGACGCGACCCGTTACGACACGCCCGAGCCTTCCTACAAGACATCGTCCTAGCGTGCTAGGACGACAATGAAAATGAAAAACACCTCTTCCTTTTCTTATCAGATTTCCAGCCGAAGGCTGGAAATCTGATGGGCAACGTCCTCGTGTGGATCGTGTGGTTCCTGGCGGCCGGTGCGTGCCTGGGAAGCGGTATCGCAGTCGTCAGCCTGACGAACCCGTTCTACTCCGCCCTCGCGCTGATCGGGAACCTGGCCTCGCTCGCCGTGCTGTATCTGCTGCTCGCCGCGGAGTTCCTGGCCGCCGCCCAGGTGCTCGTGTACGCGGGCGCGGTGATGGTCATGTTCGTCTTCGTCATCGCCTACCTCGGTGGTCGCGCCGATGCTCCCTGGGCGGGCGGATCGCCTGTCATGCAGACAGCCGCGGTGGTCGCCGCCGTCGCGCTGCTCGTCGAAGTGGTCGTCGTGCTCGGACTCGCCTGGGGAGACGACTTGAAGGACTCGGCGGAGGTCTCCGATTCCTTCGGAAGCCCGGCCGCAATCGGCGAGCTCTTCTTGACCGACCACCTGCTCGCATTCGAGATCACGTCGATCGTGCTGCTCGTTGCGGCAATTGGCGGCGTGGTGCTAGGGACGACGCACGAGAAGGGCCGTCCGTGATGAGCGGGCCGGGCGTCGGCTGGTATCTGATCGTCTCCGCGGCGCTCTTCGGTATCGGGTCGCTCGGCGTGATGCTGCGGCGAAGCCCGCTGATCGTGCTGCTCTCGCTCGAGATCATGCTGAACGGCGCGAACCTCGCCCTGATCGCATTCGCGCGCCAGGTCGGGGATCTCGACGGTCAGATCTTCGCGCTCGCGGTGATGGCGGTGGCGGCAGCGGAGGTCGCGATCGGGCTCGGGCTGATCGTGGCCATGGCCAGGCGGGACATGGCACTGGACGTCGACCAGGCAAGCGCGCTTCGCGGCTGAGATGGTCGTCGGCGCCTGGATCTGCCTGCTCGCCCCGCTCGGCGGCGCTCTGACCATCACGCTCGCCGGCCAGTGGATCTCGCGGCGCGCGGCGGGCTACATCTCCACCCTGACGACGTTCCTCGCCTTCGCAGGCGGTCTTGTCGCGTTCTTCGGCCTCTGGTCGAGAGATGCGGAAGAACGCGAGCATCTTTCGACCGCGTACACGTGGCTCGCGGCGGGCGACTTCCAGGTCGGTATGGAGATCCTCGTCGATCCGCTCTCCGCCGTGATGATGCTCGTCGTCTCCGGGGTCGGCGGGCTGATCGTCTGGTACTCGATGGGCTACATGGCCGGCGACGAGGAGGAGCGCCGGTATTTCGCGTACATGTCGCTCTTCGTTTTCTCGATGCTCCTGCTCGTGCAGGCGGGCAACTTCCTGCTCCTGCTCGTCGGCTGGGGGCTCGTCGGGCTCGCGTCGTACCTCCTCATCGGG
The DNA here is from genome assembly GCA_030857225.1 of Actinomycetota bacterium. GTDB lineage: Bacteria > Actinomycetota > Thermoleophilia > Gaiellales > Gaiellaceae > GMQP-bins7. The sequence continues at coordinate 9,983 of JALZOK010000034.1, read as the reverse complement.
TTCTGGCACAGGCGACCGGAGGCCGTCGCGGCCGCGAAGAAGGCGTTCGTCATGAACGCGATCGGCGACGCGACCTTCGCACTCGCTGCGGTTCTGCTGATCTGGAGCACAGGGGCGCTCGAGTTCTCCGGGGTTTTCGCAGGAGTTGAAGGGCTGTCGGGAACGACCGTGAACCTCGTCGCGCTCGGCCTGCTCGGCGGCGCGGTCGCGAAGTCCGCCCAGATTCCGTTGCATACCTGGCTGCCGGACGCGATGGAAGGCCCGACTCCGGTCTCGGCCCTGATCCACGCGGCGACGATGGTGACGGCCGGCGTCTATCTCCTCGTGCGGGCGCATCCGATCTTCGAGGCCGCGCCCGACGTCCAGGCTCTGGCCGCGATTCTCGGCGCGGTGACCTTGCTCGTCGCCGGCTTTGTCGCGCTCGTCCAATGGGACATCAAACGGGTCATCGCCTACTCGACCATGTCCCAGATCGGCTACATGTTCCTCGCCGCGGGGATCGGGGCCTATGGCGTCGCGATCTTCCACCTGATGACGCACGCGTTCTTCAAGGCGCTGCTCTTTCTCGCCGCGGGAGTCGTGATCCACCACCTGAGCGACGAGCAGGACATCCGCAGAATGGGGGGTCTGAAGACCGCGCTGCCGCGGACGCACCTCGCGTTCCTGGTCGGCACGGTCGCGCTCGTAGGGATCCCGCCCCTCGCGGGTTTCTGGTCGAAGGATGCGATCGTCGCCTCTGCGCTGGCCCGTGGGGACGCGCTCGGCTGGACGCTCTTCGCCGCCGGACTCCTGGGCGTGCTGCTCACGGGCGCGTACTCGTTCCGGCTCTACTTCGCCGTCTTCCAGGGGAAGCCGCAGGAGGCCGAGGCCGAGCGCTCCCACGCACACGAAACCCACGGGGAAGGCCCGATGTCGATGCTCGCGCCGGTCGGCATCCTCGCGGTGCTCTCGGCCATCGGCGGGCTGCTTTCGATTCCCGGCGTCTGGCATCCGTTCACGCACTGGATCGAGGAGACCGGCGAGCCGCTCGTCGAGGCCACAGCCGGACAGGACTACCTGACGAGCGCCATCTCGGTCGCCCTCGGCATCCTCGGAATTGTCATCGCGAGGCGCGCGTTTCTGCTGGACCGCCAGCTGGTGACCGCCTCGAGCGCGTGGCGCGCGTTCGAGCACAAGCTCTACTTCGACGAGCTTTACGACGCGCTCTTCCACCGGCCGTCGGCGGCGCTCTCGAACGCGCTTCGCCGCAGAGTGGAGGGGCCGATCATCGAGCGCTCGCTGAACGAGATCGGCTCCGGGACGATCCTGGCGAGCGGCGGTCTCGCACGCGTCCAAAGCGGGCTCCTGCGTACGTATGCCCTCGCGATCGCGTTCTCGGTCTGCGTTCTCGTCATCGTCTTCGTGGCGGTTCGCTAGGTGCTGACGACAGCGCTCATCCTCTTCCCCGTCGCTTCGGCGCTGGTCATCGCGCTGCTGCCGCTGCCGCGCGAGCTGACGGCCGGGTTTGCGTTCCTCGCCGCGCTGCTCGAGGTAGGGCTCTGGATCGTCACCGCTACCCGGTTCGACTTCGACGACGGCGGTCTCCAGCTCGGAACGACGGAGGAGTGGGTCGAGAGCCTGGGGATCTCCTACTCGGTCGGGTTCTACGGCTTCTCGCTCTGGCTGGCTGGGGTGACGGTGATCGTCTCCGCCGCCGCGATCGGGTACGCGCTCTGGGTGGGCCGCGACCGGCCGCGCGCCTACCACGCGCTGATGCTCTTCCTGACCGGCGCGGTCGTCGCGACCTTCGCGGCGCAGGACCTCCTCCTCTTCTACGTGTCCTTCGAGGCGATGCTCATCCCGTTGTACGTGCTGGTCGGCGTCTGGGGCGGCGCACGTCGCCAGGCTGCGACGCTGACCTTTGTCGTCTACACGATGGCGGGATCCCTGCTCATGCTCGCCTCGGTCGTCGCCTTCGGCGTCACCCAGGACACGTTCAGCCTGCTCGAGTCTCAGACGAGCGACAACGTCTGGATCTTCCTCGGCTTCGCGGTTGCCTTCGCCGTGAAGGCACCGCTCTTCCCCTTCCACGGCTGGCTGCCGCTTGCGTATCGCGAAGCGCCGGTCGAGGTGGCCACGGTTCTCTCGGCCATCGTCTCGAAGACCGCGGTGTACGGGTTTCTGGTCATCGTGCTCGCAAAGTTCCCCGAGCCCGTGGACGACTTCACCGGTGTGATCCTCGTTCTTGCGGGGGCAGGACTCGTGTACGGCTCGCTGCTCGCATTCCGCGCTCCCGACCTGCGCGGGATTGTCGCCTACTCGTCACTCGCGCAGATGGGGCTGATCACTCTGGGGCTCTTCGCCTCGAACGATCTCGGGCTCGACGGCGCCGTGCTCCTGTCGGTGGCCCATGCGCTTGTCTCCGCCTCGATGTTCCTGCTCGTGGGGATGCTCGAGCGCCGCTGCGGCAGCGGCGGTCTCGAGATGCTAGGCGGCATGGCCCGCGAACGGCCCGCGCTCGCGACCGTGCTCCTCGTCGCCGGGATGGTCGCGCTCGCGGTTCCGGGCTCGGTCACCTTCGCGGGCGAGTTTCTGATCATGGCCGGCGTGTACGAGGAAGGCTGGGGCTATGCGGCGATCGTCGCGCTCGGGATCGTGCTTGCAGCTATGTATGTGCTCCGGCTGATCTCAGCTGTGTTGCACGTGCGATCCGGGAGCGCGGTACGCGACGAGGCGCTCGACCTACGGCCCGGTGAGCTCGCGCTCGTGCTCCCCCTCGTCGCCTGCCTGATCGCGCTCTCCGTCTGGCCGGCGCTCGTCAGCCAGAGCTCGTTTCCCGGCGATCGACCGGCGAACGTGATCTCGGAGGGGTTCAGGTGATCGACACCCCGAAGGTCGACTGGCTCGCGCTCTCGCCCGTGCTGGCGCTGCTCGGGGCCGCGGGTATCGCGCTGCTCGCGGCTGTCCTCGTGCCACCGTGGTTACGCAAGACCGTCTCCGCGGTCGCGGTCTTAGCCGGGTTCGTCGTCGCCGCGGTCTTCGCCGGGATCGTCTTCGACGACACGCCGCAGCCGGAGGTTCTCCTCTCCGAGTCGATGATTCGCGACCAGCTCGGCGCGGTCGCGCAGCTCATCCTCGCGATCACGGGCGCGGTCGTCGTGTTCGCCGCCTGGTCGGAGCGGCGCCGGGGCCACGACGCCGAGTACTACTCGCTCCTGGCGGCTGCGGGCGCCGGGATGATGTTCTTCGTCCAGGCGGAGAACCTGATGACCCTCTTCCTCGGACTCGAGTGGTTCTCGCTCTGTCTCTACATCCTCGTCGCGATCGACACCGACCGCGCGACCTCGCTCGAGGCTGGCCTCAAGTACGTGATCGTCGGCGGGTTCGGCTCGGCGGTGCTGCTCTTCGGCTCGGCGCTCGTCTTCGGCGCGACCGGAGAGCTCGGGTTCGCGCAGATCGCCGGCGCGGAAGCAGGAGACGACGCGTTTCTCGTCACAGGACTCGCCATGATCCTCGCGGGACTCGCTTTCAAGGTCTCCGCCGCGCCCTTCCACATGTGGACCCCGGACGTGTACCAGGGAGCTCCGACCTCCGTGACCGCGTTCATGTCCGCGGCGACGAAGACGGCTGCCCTCGTCGTCACCCTGCGCGTCCTCGTCACCGCATTCCCCGACGAAAGCGAGATCTGGACGATCGCAGTAGCGGTGATCGCGTGCGTCTCGCTTGTATGGGGCAACCTCGCGGCGCTCGCGCAGCGAGACGTGAAGCGGATCCTCGCCTTCTCCTCGGTCTCGCATGCCGGGTTCATGCTGATCGCGGTCGCGGCTGCGAGCGAGCGTGGCGCCGAGGCCCTCCTCTACTACCTCGTCCCCTACTCGGCGATGTCGGTCGGCGCGTTCGCGGTCGTGGCTGCGCGGGAGCGCGAGCTCGACAAGCCGGTCACGCTCGAAGGGCTCGCCGGGCTCGGCTGGGAGCGGCCCTTCTACGGGGCCGCGCTCTGGGTCTTCATGCTCGGCATGGCGGGCTTCCCGCTCACAGGTGGCTTCTTCGGGAAGCTCTTCGTGTTCTCGGCCGCGTACGAGGCGGGCGACTGGTGGCTCGTGCTCGTCGGCGTCGCCGCGACTGCGCTGTCGCTCGCGTACTACCTCAACATCGTGCATTGGCTGTACATGCGCTCGGGCGCGGAGCTCCGGCTCTCGCCGGCCGGCGGATCGCCGTCGCGCGAGCTCGCCCTGGGCGTGGCCGTGACGGCGGCGGTCGTCGTCACCATCGGCTCGTTCTTCGCCGCCCAGCCGATCCTCGATCTCGCTTCTGACGCAGCGACCTCGCTCCCCTTCTGAGGGTTGTCTCCGTCCTCCTCGTTCGGAAGGATCAACCCTGAGCACGGTGGTACCGGCCCACCTGAATCTGTCAACCAGCAGCAGAACGAGTACCTCAGATTCTCGAACGGGATCGCAAACACGGGTGGCGGCCCTTGGGCAATGCGTCCCGAAAACGATCTCGGACTGACTCCCACCACGACGGCGATTCAGGAGATCCGGTCCTCGAACGCCCAGTACAAGTGCGGAGAGCAGCCCAAGCCCGCCGATCCCTGCTACACGATCGTCCAGGAGCAGGCGGTCTCGATCTTCGAGTACCACGCGACGCACAACCACTGGCATACCGCCGATGTCGCGCGCTTCGAGGTACGCAAGGACAGCCCGACCGGACCGGTCGTCGGCTCGAACTCGATCAAGATCGGCTTCTGCCTTCTCGACCGCTACCGGCTCGACGGCAACGCTCCAACGAGCGGAAAGACGTTCTGGGACTGCTACACGAGCTATCAGGGCGTCTCGGTGGGCTGGGTTGACCAGTACCACCAGTCGACCGACGGCCAGCAGGTCGACCTCACGGGCATCCCCAGCGCGAGCGACTACTACCTCGTCTCGACCACGAACCCGACGGGTGTGTTCCTCGAGCAGGACAAGACGAACAACACGGAATGGGTCAAGTTCACACTCTCGTCGGACTCGAACGGGAACCGCAAGGTCACGATCACCGACCATTCGCCTTGCGAGGATCCCGGCATGTGCGGCGAGCGCGCGACGAACCGCTAGAGCTCACGAGCACGAGCCCGCCGCCTGTCGTGGCGGGCTCGTGCTCACCTCCTTTAGATTTGCGACATCGCTACGGAGCTCACCTGGCTCGGACACTCGGCGTTTCGCATCGACTCTCCGGGCGGCAAGCGCATCTACGTCGACCCGTTCCTGAACGGAAACCCGAACTGCCCCGAGAGTGAGGTTCAGCCGGAGCGCTGCGACTTGATCGCGCTCACCCACGGCCACGACGACCATCTCGGCGACACCGTCGCCATCGCCCAGAGATTCGACTGCCCGGTCATCGCGCAGGTCGAGCTCCGCGGCTGGCTCTCGCTGAACGGTCTTTCGATGGATCCGTCCCAGGCGATCAACAAGGGCGGCACGATCGAGGTGGCCGGTGTCAAGCTGACGCTGACACACGCGAATCACTCCTCGAGCGTCTTCGCCGACGGGCAATTCATGTACACGGGCGAGTCCTGCGGGTACGTGCTCGAGCTCGAGGACGGCTTCAAGATCTACTTTTCGGGCGATACGAACGTCTTCGGGGACATGTCCCTGATCGGGCGGATCTACGCGCCTGACGTCGCGGTCTTGCCGATCGGCGACCATTACACGATGGGACCGCTAGAAGCCTCGGTCGCTCTCGAGCTGCTGGGTGTGATCCGCTGCGTCCCCTGCCACTATGGGACGTTCCCGCTTCTCACCGGAGAACCGGATGCGCTCCGGAAGCTCGTGCCAGAAGGGATCGAGATTCTCTCTCCGGAGCCCGGGAAGACGCTGAGCCTCTGATGCGCGAGCGCTGGTTCGGCTCGACCGGTCGCAGGGTGCCGGAAGTCGTTCTCGAAGGCAGGGTCGATCTCGAGGGAGCGCTGATCCTCGATGACGCCTCCGATGTCGAGCGCATTCGCGTCGCCCATCTCGAGGGAACGCCTGTCGTCGTCCGAGCGAACACCGCAGACGAGGTCGTGAGCGCCCTCTCGCGCGGTGAGGTCGCCTGCGCCCTCGTCCGTGACGCGGCGCTTCTCGACCTCGACCTCGCAGGGCTGACGTACGGCTAGATGTTGAGAATCACGGAGTTGGAAATAGACGGCTACGAGCGGGTCGCCCGCGCCGAGGACGAGGCGAGCGCTCTACGCGCCTTCATCAGTGTGCACTCGACGCGGCTCGGCCCCTCTCTCGGCGGCATGCGCCTGTGGCCGTACGCGAGCGAGGACGCTGCGCTCGAAGACGTGCTCAGGCTCTCGCGGGCGATGACCTACAAGTCGGCGGTCGCAGGCACGGGTCTCGGCGGCGGCAAGTCGGTGATCATCGCCGATCCGAGGATCAAGTCAGACGCGCTCTTCGAGGCGATGGGGCGCTTCGTCGAAGATTTCGCCGGCGCCTACATCACCGCGGAGGACGTCAATGTCGGCATTCCGGATCTCCGTTCCGTTCGCCGGACGACCTCGCACGTCACCGGCCTGAGCGTGGAGGAAGGCGGTGGAGGAAACCCTCGCGCTGCGACCGCGCTCGGCTGCTTTCTCGGGGTCAGCGCCGCTTTGCTCGAGGGAACCGGCAGGGCCGAGCTCAGCGGGAAAACAGTGGCCGTGCAGGGCCTCGGAAGCGTGGGATATGGGCTCGCGGAGCACCTCGTTCGCGCGGGCGCCCGTCTCGTGGTCGCGGATGTGAATCCGGAGCGCCTCGCTCGCACGGTCGCCGAGCTGGGGGCGGAAGTCGTCACTCCGGACGAGATCTACGACGTCGAGTGCGACGTCCTCGCGCCCTGTGCGCTCGGAGGCGTGCTCAACGACGACACGATCCCGCGCCTCTGCTGCCCGGTCGTCGCGGGCGCAGCCAACAACCAACTCCTCGACGAGCGTCGGCACGGAGAGATGCTGCGGGAGCGCGGGATCACGTACGCCCCCGACTACGTGATCAACGCCGGCGGCGTCATCAACATCAGCTGCGAGCTGCGTCCGGGTGGCTACGACCCGGAGCTCGCGGTGCAGCGGGTGCACGAGATACCGCAAACGCTGGCTCGCGTGTTCGCACGCTCTCGTGAGCACGGGATGACGACGCACGCCGCAGCCCAGGAGCTCGCGGAGGCCGCGCTCGCGCAGGGGTCCCGCTAGTCGGTGATCCTGATCTCGAACCCGAAGGGGAGGATCGGCCAGAGAACTACTGCCGCGATAGCGGTCAGCACCTTCGCAGTCGTGCCGAGGGTCTCGAAGTAGTCGTAGATCGCGGCGACCACGGCGCCGACAAGGATCCACAGGGTCGGGAGAAACAGCAACCGGATCGCGGCCATCGCGAGCTATTGCCCACTGTAGCGCGCCGCGAAACCGCTTAGAGGGTCTTACTGCACAGGTTCGTCGCCTGGAAGCCGCAGGCCGTAGGCGAGCGTCCGAAGCGCCGGCACCGGATCGTGCTCGGGTCGAGCGACGAAGAGCACCGCCCCATGCTCCTCGCCGGCAAGGGCGCTGACGAAGAGCTCGAGCCCGACCGCGAGCGCGAACGCCTTGTGCGCTTGCTCGCCGCCGAAGGGCTTGAGCTCCTCGGGTCGAGCTCGGCCCGCGAGCACGTCGCCGTACGTCACCGCCCCCATGGACACATCCGTGACGAGCGGCTGCGCGTCGCTCGAGGGGATCGCGAGTGCGAGCGGGTTGGTTCCGGTCAAGGGTGGGCCTCCTTCTGGATGGGGAAGCCGCCGGGGTGACGTTGCAGTCAGCACCGCGACGAGCCCTCCTTCGGCGAGGCGCCTCACCCAGTAGCCCAGAACGCCGCTCGGGAAGCAGCGCTCGGCGACGACCAGTCGGGCGCGCGTGGGAGGATTCGACAGCGTCTCCCGCACGATCTCCTCCAGGACCAGATACCCGAGCGCGCCCCCGCCGTCCCAGCGCTCGAATCCCTCCTCGGCGACGACGCGTGACGGCCGGGCGCGCGGGTTCACATCGCAGGACTCGAGCCAGGCGATCCGCGAGAAGCCGTGTCCCGTCTTCCCTCGCCGCTCCGCATCCTCGAAGTGCGCGACAAACGCGGCGACGGCGTCTTCGTCCAGCCCGAGCGCCGCGAGCCGGGTTCGGGCCTCCTCGCGCGTCACAGAGAGCTAGAGAACGGTGAGCGGCTTGCGGATCGTCCCCGCCCGGGACGCGGCCACCGACTTCGCCAGCGCGAGAATCGCCTGCGCGGCCTCGGAGTCCGGCGCCACCTCGAGCACGGGCGTGCCGTCGTCGGCCGCCTCACGCAGCACGGGATCGAGCGGGATCCGCGCCAGAAGCGTCGTTCCGATCTCGTCCGCGAGCGCCTGCCCGCCGCCCGACCCGAAGATCTCCTGGCCGGTGCCGACGAGGTACGACATGTTCTCGACCGCTCCCACGATCCGCATACCGGTCTTGATCGCCATCTGGGCAGCGCGCACGGCCACTTGCTGCGCAGCCGGCTGAGGAGTCGTCACGATGAGCGCCTCCGCGCGTGGGAGGAGCTGGCCCAACGACATCGCGACGTCGCCTGTCCCTGGAGGCATGTCGACGAGAAGCGTGTCGAGGTCGCCCCAGTGCACGTCCGACAGGAACTGCTCGAGCGCCTTGTGCAGCATCGGCCCGCGCCACATGACGGGCGCGTTCTCCTCGAGGAAGAACCCGATCGACATCAGCTTGAGATCCCCCCGAACCGGCGGCACCATCATCTCGTCCACGGCGATCGGCTTCTGGTGGATGCCGAGCATGTGCGGGATCGAGTGCCCGTAAACGTCCCCGTCGAGGATTCCAACCTCCTCGCCGAGGGTGGAGAGCGCGTACGCGAGGTTCGCAGTGAGCGTCGACTTGCCGACTCCGCCCTTGCCCGACGCGACCGCGATCACGCGCGTGCGAGGGGAGAGCGAGATCGACCTCTCCTTTCCCTCGCGCCCGCCTTGCAGGCGCGTGACGAGCGCTGCCTTCTCCTGCGGGCTCATCACGTCGAAGCCGAGTCGCACCGAGGTCACGCCCTCGACCGCTCCGACCGCCTTTCCCACCTGCTCCTCGAACGAGTGTCGAAGCGGGCAGCCGGCGACCGTGAGCGCGATCGTCACCGAAACCGCGCCCTCGTCCTCGATCAAGACGTCGCGCACCATCTCGAGCTCGGTCACCGGTTTCCGGATCTCCGGGTCGATGACCTGCTCGAGCGCTTTCAGGATCGCGTCGCGGTCTGGCTTCATGGATCGAGCGTACCTAGTAGGAGGGCTTGGCGAAACAGGCGCCGTGTCGCCAAACCCTCCTAGTGACCCCCGCACGATGAGATCATGGCGGCAGTGCCAAGCGATGACATCGACCTACGTCACTCGCCGATTCATGGTTCCGGCGTGTTTGCCCACCGTGCGTTCCAACGAGGCGACAGGGTTCTGCCGATCGACGACAGTCGTGTCGTCGGAGCAGAGCACCCGCTCGACCCTGAGCGAGGTGAATTCGATCATCACCAGGACTACTTAGGTGATCGCAACATCCTGATGCGGAAGCCGGAGCGCTACATCAACCACTGCTGTGAGCCGAACACATTCGTCAAGACGCTGGACGGCGTCCGGTGGGTCGTCGCATACCGCGACATCGCGGCAAACGAAGAGATCACCTACGACTACTGCATCAACAGCTACGGCGACGATGAGTGGGGGTGCAGCTGCGGCCATCCGAACTGCCGCAGAGTGCACAACACCGACTTCTTCAAGCTTCCTGAAGAGAAGCTGGTGGAGTATCTGCCGCTTCTCGATGACTGGTTCGGGGAATGGAAGGGAGACGCGGTCTCCGAGCTTCGTAAGCGTTTCGCCGATCGAATCGCCGAAGCCTCCTAACTAGTGGCCCTTGAAGTTTGGTTGGACTCGTAATGTCATCAGGCGGCGACGCGGTGTCGTGCTTCGGCGGCGGCGATGCGACGGTCGCGGTGGTCTGTGTTGCGGTAGCGGACGTGCTCGGCGAG
>JALZOK010000131.1 GCA_030857225.1 Actinomycetota bacterium | reverse complement strand
ACTCGTATGCCTGCGCTTCGAGCATCGACGTCAGCTCTTCGACGTAGTAGGAGCCGCCGAGCGGGTCGATCGTGTTGACCACTCCCGACTCGTGAGCAATCACCTGCTGCGTCCTCAGCGCAAGTCGCGCTGCGTCCTCGGTGGGCAGCGCGAGCGCCTCGTCGAAGGAGTTCGTGTGCAGGCTCTGAGTCCCGCCGAGGACGGCAGCCAGTCCCTCGAGCGCGGTGCGGACGATGTTCACTTCGGGCTGCTGAGCCGTCAGCGAGACGCCCGCGGTCTGCGTGTGGAAGCGCATCAGCAGGGAGCGCTCGGCACGCGCGCCGTACCTCTCGCGCATCTCTCGAGCCCAGATCCGCCGTGCGGCCCGGTACTTCGCGATCTCCTCGAAGAAGTCGAGATGGGCGTTGAAGAAGAAGGAGAGCCTCGGCGCGAAGTCGTCGACGTCGAGCCCGCGCTCGACTGCCGCCTCGACGTACGCGAACCCGTCGGCCAACGTGAAAGCGAGCTCCTGCGCCGCGGTCGAGCCCGCCTCCCGGATGTGGTAGCCGGAGATGGAGATCGGGTGGAAGAGCGGCATCTCCTGCGTGCAGAACTCGATCATGTCCACGACGAGCCGCATGGAGGGCTCGGGCGGGAAGATCCACTCCTTCTGGGCGATGTACTCCTTGAGGATGTCCGTCTGCGCCGTGCCGCGCAGCCGTTCGCGGGGAACTCCTTGCTGCTCGCCCACGCACACGTAGTACGCGAGCAGGATCGCCGCAGGCGAGTTGATCGTCATCGAGGTCGACACCTCGCCGAGTGAGATGCCGCCAAAAAGCGTCTCGACGTCGGCGAGCGAGTCGACGGCGACGCCTTCGCGCCCGACCTCGCCGAGCGAGCGAGCGTGATCTGAGTCGTAGCCCATCAGGGTCGGCATGTCGAACGCCGTCGAGAGGCCGGTCTGGCCGTGGTCGCGCAGGTAGCGGAAGCGCGCGTTCGTCTCCTCCGCTGTGCCGAAACCGGCGAACTGGCGCATCGTCCAGAGGCGGCCGCGGTACATCGAGGGGTACACCCCTCGAGTGAACGGGTACTCGCCGGGGTAGCCGAGGTCGCGCTCGTAGTCGAGCTCGGTGTTGTCGGGTGCGTAGAGCGGCTCGGGCTCGATGCCGGAGATCGTCGAGAAGAGCTCGTCCGCACGCTCGGGCGCGCGCTCGTAGACGTTCTCGCGCCACGTCGGGACGGAGCCGGAAGCCTCGCGATCCTCGGTCTTCGCCATCGGACGCATTGTGGCACGGACCGAGCGTTGGCCAGAGCCAAACCTCAGTCTGAGGATGCAACCCCCGGCCGGGGGAGACGACCGATGGCGCGTACGGGGGATGGCTCGTTTCCGGCCGATTTCCGACGAAATCAAGCATGCGGCTGGTTCAACTTCTCGCGGTCCTCACGTGCGCCCTCGGGCTCGCGGCCTTCCTCGGTGAGTCGAGCTCCGCGACCGCGAGCGCAACGAGCGCCTGCGTGTCCGATGCCGACGGAAACGGCTATACGTACGCGGGACACCAGGCGAACGTCGCCGGTCACGGAGTACGCGCGACCATCACGCCCAGCCGCTCGCTGAGCGTCGCCTCGGGCCACGTCGCCGGCTGGGTAGGGGTCGGCGGACCGGGCCAGGGCGCCAACGACGAGGATGCCTGGCTCCAGGTGGGTATAGCCTCGGTCGAGGGAACCGCGCCCTATCTCTACGCCGAGGTTGTCCGCGACGGACGTCAGCCCCAGCTCATGCTTCTCGACGAAGGTCTTCGGACCGGAGTCAGCCGGCGCGTGGCCGTGCTCGAGATGTCGACGCAGCCCGGCTCCTGGCGCGTGTGGGTCGACGGCCGGCCCGTGACGAAGCCGATCCACCTCCGCGAGTCATCGGGCCGCTGGGCGCCGATTGCGACTGCCGAGAGCTGGAACGGCGGCCGGTCAGGGTGCAACACGTTCGCCTTCCGCTTCGAGCGGGTCTCGGTCTCCTTCGGCGGCGGTGGCTCGTGGCGTCCGTTCGTCTCCGGGCACCGCTTCCTCGACAACGGCCACAAGCTGCAGTCGCTCGCGGAAGCTCCTGCCGTCGGCGGCAGCTACGCCTCCGAGCCCTCGGGGTCGAGCCCGTTGCCGTACGCGTTCGTCGCGTCGTCGTAAGGCCGCCCGTCGTCTCGACGGCGTCAGCTGTCGAGCGGGTGCCTCCAACGGAGCCCGGAAAAGCGAGCGAAGTCGCGGTCGTCCGTGATCCACTCGATCCCCGACTCGATCGCAAGCGCGGCGAGGTACGCGTCCGCGACCAGATTGCCCGTTGTCCTCGCGGCAGTGCAGAGTTGCCGGAAGAGGTCGAAATGCCGGACGCCCGGGGCGATGACGACCGCGTTCGGGTGGCTTCGTAGCGTTGTAACGAACGCCAGCGCATCGTCAAGCGGCGTCGGCGTAGCGAAGATCCTGGGATGCGTGACAACGCGCAGCACGCCGCTCAGTACGAGCTCTGAGAGAGCGAAGGGCTCTGGCGACTCGAGAGTCGACTGAAGCCAGCTGCGGTACTCGAGGTGACGTGGGGCGTCGTCTCGCGACGCGTATACGAGCACGTTGACGTCAGGCAGGATCAGAGTCAGTGGCCTCCATCAGATCCAGGAGGGCGTTCGAGTCGGAGAGGTCGACACCGGGCTGGAGTCCGCGATGTCGACGAGGACGGAACACCGGTAGTGATGCATGCTCATCGGCCACCACCTGCGTTCTCTGAAACGACGCTCTCAGCGCGTCCTCGATCACTGCCGTGAGCGTGCGGCCGGTTCGGGCAGCCAGAACCTTTGCCTCACGGAGTAGCTGCTCGTCAAGACGGATCGTCGTGCGCATGCAGCAAAGCATACTGTACTTGCATCAATATGTCTCACGTGCGCCGTGCGCGACACGAGGAACGACGTCTGGCCGAAGGCCGGACCTCCCTTTTCGAAGCGGTGGAGCTCTATCGCACGATCTTGATCGGCGTTCCGGCCGGCATGCGGGAGCGCAGCCAGCGGACGTCGTCGTTGTGCAGCCGCACGCACCCGTGCGAGACGGCCTGCCCGAGGAGCCACGGCTGCGGCGTACCGTGGACGCCGACGATTCCACCGCCTGGCCAGTCGGAGAGCTTCGAGTACGCGCTCGTCTCGAAGGCGTAGGCGCCGAGGATCTCCGCCGCCGGGGTGAACTTAGACTGGACGTAGAAGAGGCCGGTCGGCGTCTCCGCGCCGGGGGCGCCTACTGCGACCTTGCCGGAGCGGACGAGCCTGTCGCCATCCCAGAACTCGAAGCGCCGCTCGCTGCGGTCGACGACGAGGCGCTTGCGCACCGGCCTCAGCTCGACCGCCCCTGCCGGCACCCAACCCGTCTTCCCGTTCGGACGACCGGGGACACTGATCCGATACCACGTCGGCTCGCCGCTCGTCCGATGAGTCATCTGCG
>JALZOK010000033.1:26642-35846 GCA_030857225.1 Actinomycetota bacterium | reverse complement strand
CGCAGCGCGACTTGCGCTGAGGACGCAGCAGGTGATTGCTCACGAGTCGGGAGTGGTCAACACGATCGACCCGCTCGGCGGCTCCTACTACGTCGAAGAGCTGACGTCGATGCTCGAAGCGCAGGCCTACGAGTACTTCGACCAGATCGACAAGCTCGGCGGCGTCATCCCGGCGATCAAGGAGAACTTCTTCCAGCGCGAGATCGCCGAGGCGTCGTTCCGCTACCAGGCGGAGGTCGAATCAGGGAAGCGGGTCGTGGTCGGGGTGAACCGCTATCTGGAGGGTGGGGAGAACCCTATTCCGATCCTGAAGATCGACCCGGGCCTCGAGCAGAAGCAGATCGACCGGCTCGCCGGTGTTCGCGCGCGGCGGGACTCGAGCAGGGTGGAGTCACGACTAGCCGCGTTGAGCGAAGCCGCGGCGAAGGACGGCGTCAACCTGATGCCGCTGATCGTCGACGCGGCTCGCGACTACGTCACGCTCGGCGAGATGTGCGACGCGCTGCGTGCGGTGTGGGGCGTGTGGCGCGAGACCCCAGTGTTCTGACGAGCTGCGCCCCGACCGCGACGACGTAATCCGGGGCAAGGCGGAACCGCCCATCCCGTTCGTCCGGCCAGTGTCCGCGAAGCCGTGAGGTGCCTACGATTCGCGCGTGCAGGTTAGGGCTGCCCTACGAGGTCTAGCGGCACCTGCGTTTCTCGGTGTTCTGCCGCTTGCGCTACTCGCCGCGCTCTTCTATGCCCAGTATGGGTCGAATGAGGCTGTGGTTGCGGTCGACTTCCACAACGTCTTCTACCCGGCCGCTGAGAACGTTCTCGAAGGCATATCCCCCTATGTCGAGGTAACGGACCCCCGTACTGCCTACGTCTACACGCCGCTCCTCGCCTTCCTCGTGACTCCCTTCACGGTGCTTCCGCTCGGCGTCGCGGAAGTTGTGGCTGCGCTGCTTCTCCTCGCGTGCTTCGTGGCGACGCCGTACGTGGTCGGAGTTCGCGACTGGCGAGTCGTCGGTGCGCTGTTGCTCTGGCCCCCGTTCGTCTCGGGCTTGCAGACCGCGAACGTGACGTTTCTCCTCTGCCTGCTCTGCGCTTTCGCGTGGCGGTGGCGTGATCGGTCCGTGCTGCCGGGCATTGCGATCGGGATGGCGGTCGCGCTCAAGATGTTCCTCTGGCCTCTCGCCGTGTGGCTGCTCGTGACTCGTCGTCTCGCGTCCTTCGCCATGGCAACGCTCGTTGCCGTGATCGCGGTTCTGCTCGTTCTGCCGTTCGAGACGCTCGGCGTCTTTGTCTCGATGCTTCGCGAGCACGGCGAGCTGTTCGACGGTGAGAGCTACACCGTCTATGCGTTCCTGGCGGGGCTCGGGGTGCCGGACGTCACGGCCCACGCCGTCTGGCTGGGCGTCGGCTTCGGTGTCCTCGTCTTCGGCCGGCGGAGCTTCTCGCTGTGCGTCGCTGCGGCGCTTGTTCTGTCACCCATCGTCTGGCTGCACTACTTCGCGCTGCTCGTCGTTCCGCTGGCGATCGCCGCGGCGCCGTTGTGGGTGTGGCTGCTGCCGCTGCTTCTCTGGGTGGTTCCTGGAATGGCGAATGGCGACTCCTGGCAGCAAGCATTGGTACTCGGTGTTACCGCGGTCACGATCCTGCTGTGTGTCCGGCCTGTCTCCGGGAGCGCCCATCCGCTCAGGCGATCCGAGCTCGGCGTCCCTTCGTGAACGCTCCCCGACTAGACGTCCAGCGCGAGGCCGTCGTACGCGAGCTCGAAGTTCTCCGGCACGGGTAGCTCGCACGGACGGTGCGTGACCAAGAGCCGCTTCGCTCCGGAGGCCTCGAAGGCGTCTACCGCTTCGTCGAGCGAGAGATGGCCGCGCGGCTCGCCGTCGAGCTCGCCTCTCAGAAGCGTCGCCTCGCAAACGAACAGATCGGCGTCACGCGCGGCGGACACCAGCTCCGCGCACGGGGCAGAGTCTCCGGAGTACGCGATCGTGCGCTCGTCGGCCTCTACCCGGAACGCGTACGTCTGAAGCGTGTAGTGGGGAACGCGCGTTGGGGTGACCACAAGCCGCCCGATTTGAAAGGGCGTGTCCGGCTGGTACTCACTCAGCTCGAAGGTTCTCTCGAACATGTCCGGAAACCCCAGGCGCTCGCCGAGCCCAGTCAGAAACTCGGCGCCGCCCGGCTGCACCCACAGCGCGGGCTTCGGCAGCGGGCCGTTTGTCGCGAGATAGAAGGTGCCCCAGACCCATGGGACGAGATCTCCCCAGTGGTCGAGGTGGAAGTGCGTGATGGCGATCCCATCGACACGCGGCCAGAGCTCGGTCTCGCGCAACCGGCCGAGCACACCAGGCCCGCAGTCGAGGAGGAGACGGCTTCCGTTCGCTTCGAGCATGTAGCCGGAGTGGGCGCTTCCCGGGTTCGGCCACGCCGGGGAAGAGCCGATGACGTTCAGGCGCATCGCGGTATTCTGCCGATGTGCCGGACAGGAAGATCCGGGTGGTGATCGCCAAGCCGGGCCTCGACGGTCACGACCGCGGCGCGAAGATCATCGCCAGAGCGCTTCGCGACGCAGGCATGGAGGTCATCTACACGGGTCTCCACCAGACCCCGGAGCAGATCGTCGAGACCGCGATTCAGGAGGACGCGGACGCGGTCGGGGTGTCGATTCTCTCTGGCGCGCACATGACGCTCGTGCCTCGCATCGTCGCTGGATTGAAGGAGAATGGCGCTGATGACGTACTCGTGGTCGTCGGGGGGACCGTTCCGCCCGACGACGCGGACGAGTTGAAGGGCGCAGGGGTGGCGGCCGTATTCGGCCCGGGCGCCACGACCAGCGAGATCGTCGACTTCCTGCGCGGCGCGGTCACGGTGTGACCCGCCGCTTCGGGTAGCGCCTGCGTTCTCGTATTCCTTCGATCGTCGTCTGGGCCGCGGCGGTCGGTTATGCCTGTCTGGCCGGCTATTTCTCGGTGCGGAGACACGAGGCGTTCCGGAGCGGGTACGACCTCGCGAACTTCGACCAAGTGCTGTGGCTCCTCGCGAATCTCCACGAGCCGCTCGACACGCAGACCGGGCGAGTCTTCTGGGGCGAGCACTTCAGCCCGACGATCTCCCTGCTGGCACCCCTCTATGCCCTTGGCGCAGGCCCGGTAGCGCTTCTCGTCATTCAGGCTCTGACGATGGCGCTGGTGGCGCCGCTTCTCTACGCGCTCGCTCGCGCCTACGACGCGAGCCCGTGGCTTGCCGCCTTGCCCGCGTTGCTCTGGCTCCTCTCCCCGCTGACGCTGATCCCGAATGTCAACGACCTCCACCACGTGCCCCTGGTTGCCCCACTCATCGTCGGCAGCATCCTCGCTCTCAAGCGGGATCGACTCGTCGTCTTCGCGATGCTCGCGCTTCTCGCTTCTTTCGCCAAGGAGGACATTTCGCTCGTGTACCTGATGCTCGGTCTCGTCGTCGCGCTCGAGGGGCGGAGGCGTCTCGGCGCCGCCATCGCCGCGGCGGCGCTCGGCGTGTTTCTCTTCGCCGTCGTCATCTTCCTGCCGACATTCAGCGACTCGTCGGCCTGGTTCGCGAAACGCTTTGCCGGCGATCGTGGCGAGTCCCTTTCGGACGTGGTGGTCTGGATGGCTTCCCATCCCGTCGCGGCTCTCGGGGATCTTTTCGCGCTCCAGAACCTCGCCGTCTTCGCCGCTCTCGTGCTGACCACCGGGGGGCTCTGCCTACTTGCACCTCGCTGGATGCTGTTGGGGTTGCCAGTGCTGGCACACAACTTTCTCTCGGCGTATGGGCCGCAGCACGGGGTCCAGGATCACTATCAAGTGCCGATCGCCCTTGCCTTCGCGGTTGCAGCGGCGGTCGGAGTCCACCGACTGGCGCTCGCCGGCGCTCGTGTCCGCATACTCGCGACGGCGGCCGTGACACTTGCCGTCGTTCTGTTTCCCGTGGGTGTGAGCTATGTCGATCGGAAGAGCGAGTGGAGCTCGGACCGAACCGCGCTTACGGGCGGTGTCGAAGCGCGACGGGAGATGATCGTGCTGATTCCCGACGATGTTCCTCTGGCTGCCTCGACGCGGCTGACGCCGCATCTTGCCCATCGGCGGGAGCTGTACACGCTCCCGCTGCCCTTCTTCGGAGGCGAGGAACTCGGGGTCGACTGGTCACAGGCGGAGATGAACCGCCGTGCCGCGGGCGTGCGTTGGGTCATCGTGGACACGAATGACGTGCCGCTCGAAAATCCACGGACGCGCGAGCTCATCGTCCCCATCCTCGAAGATCTCGGTTTTCGCACGATCGCGCGCAGAGGCACGGTCTCCGTCCATGTTCGCTGACCAGCCGGGTGAACGGGTATTCGACCCACTAGCCCATCGTCCAGTACGGAACGGCACCAACGGCACCCCATTTCGTCCGTGTGAAGGTTCATCCTGAGATGGTGCGTGCGCTGCCCGTAGGGGGAGGAGTCTCGGTGCGCCCGTTTGGCCTCCGACCGGCCACACGGCGCACTCTCGAGTGGCTGGTGTTCGGCGCCTTGCCGGCCATGGTCTTCTGCTGGTGGCTCGGCTTCGCGCTGCTCGAGACCCGCGAAGACTCGGTGATCTATTGGGGTTTTGACACCCTGCAGTACTGGCAGGGCGGGAAGGACGTACTCAACGGAGTCTCGCCGTACCCCGGCGCGGCTGTGCTCGCGACTGCAGGAGATCACCTCGACGCGGCAGGGATCCTGGAGACGTTCCGCTTCTCGTATCCGGCCGGCGCTGCAGTCGCCTTCGCGCCGCTCGGCCTGCTCGGCTTCGACGTCGCTGCGGCCGTCTGGGCGGCCGTCCTCATCGCGTCACTCTTTGCCGCCGTCTGGATCCTCGGAGTGCGCGACTGGCGGGTGATGGGCGTGGTGATCGGCTCGGCACCCGTTATCGACGCCGTCCGCATCGGAACCCTGACGCCGGTGCTCCTTCTGTTGCTTGCGGTTGCGTGGCGCTGGCGCGACCGTCTCTGGGTGGTGAGCGGCGCACTCGCAGCCGCGATCGCCTTCAAGCTCTTCCTCTTGCCCCTCGTCGTCTGGCTCGCCGCGACGCGGCGCTGGCTGGCAGCGGGCTTGACCGTGGGCCTCGCTGGAGCAGCGACGCTCGGCGCGTGGGCGGCGATCGGATTCGACGGGCTCACGGACTATCCGGAGTACCTACGGCGGCTCACCGAGATCGTCGAGGTTCGCGGTTTCTCACTCGTTGCACTCGGTGCGGAGGCGGGACTGCCCGATCCTGTCTCCGAGGCACTTCCATTCCTGGTCGGCCTCTCCCTGCTCGCCGGTGCCGTCATGGTCGCCCGTCGCGACGACGGAGATCGTAGGGCGTTTTCCGTCGCAGTGGTTGCCTCGATGGCTCTCACACCCATTGTTTGGGGACATTACTTCGTGCTGCTGATCGTCCCGCTTGCGCTCGTCCGTCCCAGGCTCTCGTGGGCATGGGGGCTGATGTGGGTCTTCTGGATCATTCCCACCCCTGGAAACAACGGCGAGCTCTGGCGAATCGTGCTTGCTGTGACCGTCGTCGGCTTGGTGCTCGCAGTATCAGCTTTCAGGCGTCGCCGGCCGATCTCGATGGTATGACCGTTTCAGTTCTCACCGGGAGCCGAACCGTTCCGCTGCGCCACACGGTCGCCGTCGTGTTGGGGGTAACCGTCTTGCTGTCGACGGTCGTGCATGCAGTGCTTGCACTCAACAGCCCATCGCCCTGGATCGTTCCTGACGAACTTCGCTACTCCGAGCTCGCGAAGAGCCTGGCCGATGGCGGCTTACCGAAAATCCGCGACGAGGTGTCGTTTGGGTTCGGGCTCGGCTATCCAGCGCTTCTTGCGCCGCTATGGGCGAGCTTCGACAACGTAGCGCACGCCTATGCCGTCGCGAAGGTCCTGAACGCGCTGATCCTCAGCATCACCGCCGTACCGGCTTATTTCCTTGCTCGCCGGTTTGTCACCGACTCGTCAGCACTTGTCGTCGCAGCGATGTCGGTCAGCCTCCCGTCGCTCTTGTACGCGGGCACACTAATGACGGAGGTTGCGCTTTACCCGGCGTTCGTCCTCGCCTTACTCGGCATCACAGCCGCCCTCGAGCGGCCTAGCGTGATCAATCAGACGGTAGCTCTAGGAACAATAGGCCTCGCGTCTGTCGTGAAGGTCCTCGGGGCCATGCTTCTCGTCGCGTACCTGGTAGCAATCTTCTTGTACCACTGGCTCGACACTCGTCAGGGATCTCAATGGAGACTCCGGCTTCGAATGTACCGACAGACCTTGATTGCTCTTAGCGGGATCGTGGTCGTGGCAGGCGCGTCAGCCGTGACGCTGGGTCGAAGTCCGGCGGACGCGTTGGGTGCGTATGCCGTCGTCCTCGGCAGCATCGACGTTCTCGCCATCCCTTGGTGGACCGTCCTCCACGCGGCCGAGTTCGACCTGTATGTCGCGGTGATCCCCTTCGCGGCGACGGCGCTCGTTGTCGCGGGGGGCCTCCGCCGAGAGGCAGGGCGGCGGCTCGCGCTCCTGACGGCGTTGACGATCTCAGTGAGCGTTACGTTCTTCACGACAGTCGCTGCGTACTCATCGGACCCGCTTCCCGGAACTGTTGGCCAAGCTGCGAGCGCTGGAGCGCACGAGCGAAGCACGTTCATCATGGCTCCACTCGTCTTTATCGGGCTGATGGTCTGGCTGCGGGAGCGTCCGGGACGAACGCCCGTCGTGACGGCAACGGTCCTGTGTGCAGCTCTCCTACCCGCGATTATTCCCATCGATCGCTTCACGGAGAACGTGAACTTCCAAGCGTTCGCGCTAGTTCCGTGGGTGTTAATCCGTGACTCCGACATGTGGCCCGCAGGCGTCCTCGCGTTTACCTCAGCATTAGCTCTACTCTTCGGGCTCGCCATTCGCACAGGCGCGCACACCGTCGCTGTCGTTGGTCCGGTCGTCTGCGTGCTGCTGGCGGTAACCGTGATCGCCCAGTCGGAGATGCGGGATGACTCGGAGTGGACTCGCTCCGTTGGCGTGGGGTCCACTCTGAACTGGGTCGACGAAGCAGTGGGCGGCGAGGCGTCGGTGTCTGTCCTGTGGTTCGAATCCCCAGGGAGTCCTTTCGTGCAGCCCGCGCCGAGACACCGCGTGGTCTGGATCAACGAGTTGTTCAACCGCAGCATTGGGGCGGTCTACGAACTCGGCTCTCCGATGCCGTACGAGCTCCCGTCCACGCATGTGAGACTGGAAGGTGGCCGCGTGGTGCTCGATGATGGCCGACCTGCAGCACTCGGGGACCTGGTTCTAGCGCCCTGCCACGTTCGCATCAAGGGTGTGCCCATCGCTCGAGACCCGCCGACTGGAGCAGTTGTCTATCGCGTCAGTGAAACTGTTCGCGCGACCGTCGTCAAGCCTGGCTCGTGTCCAACCTCATGAAGCACCGACGAGCGCTCAATTCGCCCGAGGTTGCGCATCCTCAGGGTTTCGGACGTCTCAGCGGCATCCGCGAAATATGGCTTCGCCGATTGGAGGGTGTCTGAATGGCAGTCGGTGTTTCGGCGATCCTCGGATCCTGGGTGCAGGCCCTACGAGCCGCATGAATTCAATCTTCGTAGAAGGCGCACCTCCGCGCGTACGTGCGAGCAGACTTACCCCTGCAAGTCTCTGCATGGCAGCTCTCAATGTTTCGTTCGTGCTGGTAGTGCTGGGCGCCATTCTCTGGGGGTTCCTGATCATCCGCTGGGCGTTCGATGCGAACATCGTTGGCTTTGATTTCGAGGGCACGCTCTGGGACCCGGCCGTGGAAATTCGGCAGGGCCGTTCGCCCTACCCCGCACCAGTCACGGCGGAAGTCGACGTGGGAAATCCGGCCCTCTACCCGCCTCTCCTGATGCTCATTGTCGCGCCGCTTACTGTTCTGCCGTGGTGGTTAGGGGTGTCGCTTTGGACCGTTCTCCTTGCGGCTGCGGCCGCCAGCACGCTCTACATCCTCAACGTGCGCGACGTCCGCTGTTATGTGGTCGCGCTTGTCTCCATGCCGGTGGTCGTCGGCCTCGCCTTCGGCAACGCCACGTTGCTGCTCGTCCCGCTCATTGCGTGCGCATGGCGTTGGCGGAAACGCTGGGTTCTCACCGGCGTACTCGTGGGACTTGCTGTTGCCTCGAAGCTATTCCTCTGGCCTCTGCTTGTCTGGCTTCTCGCAACGCGACGCTACCGATCGTTCGCTGTTGCACTGGCCTCTGTTGCCGCGGGTGTTCTCGGTCCTTGGGCACTTATCGGTTTCGACGGAATCACGACTTATCCCGACCTGCTCCAGCTTGCGGAGGAGATTTACGCGACCCACGGCTACTCGGTTGCGACGATTTTCAGCGCCCTCGGAGCAGACCCGCATGTTGCCGGCCGCGGAGCCCTGGGAATCGGCGTCGGGATCGCCGCAGTCGCTTTCTACGCGGGCAGACAGAGAGCCGACAGCACTTCTTTGTCGCTGGCCGTGCTCGCCGCCATCATCGGATCTCCCATCGTCTGGCCGTTCTATCACGCGCTCTTGCTTGTCCCAATCGCGATCGCACGTCCTCGGTTCTCAGGCCTCTGGGTGGGTGTGTTGCTCTTTTACTTCGCCAACGAGTTGCCCAGAGACACGCTTCGAGCCAGCGACATGCTCCCCGGCGGTGCGGCCTGCTGTCGCCCGGACGAATTTCCTGCAGCACTCTGGGCGTTCAACCATTCCCCACCTGGCTTGTGGCCGGCGGCAGGCTTCACGGCGGTTGCGATAGGTTTGGTCGCGGTTAGCTTCGTAACGATGCGGCGAGTCCGCACAGCGTTGTGAGGAAGCGCGCGCTGCTTCGCACCCGGATCGGAGTTATCGGCCTCGTAGTCGGTTTGCCGCTATCCGCTGTCCTTCTCTGGCTGACGCTCCGAGAAGCCGACTTCGACGAGGTTTGGTTCGTGCTCAGTGAGGCTGATATTGGACTCGTCCTGCTTGCGGTCGGGGCCATGGCGGGCGTGTACGCCGGACAGGCGATGCGCTGGCGCGCGATAGCCCGGACATCTGAGGTGCCCGGTGCACGGTTCGTAGAGATGGTGGTCAGCGGCGTCGCAGTGAACAACGTCCTGCCGGGTCGTGTCGGCGATTTGCTTCGTGCGCGCTGGCTCCAGGTTGTCGCTCGGATCCCTGCTGGCCGGGCCTTGGCGACGGTTTTCCTGGATCGAGCTTTCGAT
>JALZOK010000033.1:0-26632 GCA_030857225.1 Actinomycetota bacterium | reverse complement strand
ATGTAGTCGCTCTTGTCACCTTTCTCGCGATCTCGCTGCCGTTCGTCTCAAGCGCCGAATGGCTGCGACGGATCGCCTTCGGAGGACTCGTCTTGCTCTTTGCGCTCGGCCTCGTCCTCGTCGCTGCACGCGCTTACACGCGCTACCGGGCTCGTGGGCGCCGCGGCCATCGCAGCCGCTTTCGGCGGATCGCCCGGGACGCACTCGAGGGACTCGCTGACCCAGTCGATCGCGGGCGCGCCGTGGTTCTTGCCGGTACAAGCCTCGTCACCTGGGCGATCTGGGGACTCGCGGCCTGGTTTGTCGCCCAAGCGCTCGGAATCCAACTGTCTCCCGTAGAGGCGATTTTCATCACTGCGGTGATCAACCTGGGCGTCGCGATCCCCTCCTCCCCCGGCTTTATTGGGACATACCAGTGGCTCGGCGTCTCTGCGCTCGCGCTTTTCGACGTCGGCACCGAGGAGGCGTTGGCCTTCGCGATCCTCATGCACGCGGTTTGGTACGTACCGACGACGCTCGTCGGCGCGGCTCTGCTCCTGCGCCGGGCTTTGGGAGAAATTGGCTTCCCTAGGGTTTCGCACGCACCACCTGCTGAGGAGAGCGTGGACTCACGCCACACGGCAGCGGAGAAGCGTGCGTAGAACGCGTAACCCGTCCGCGGCGGTGAGCTTCTTTCCCGCCTCACGAGACCGCGCCTTGTAAGAGATCGGCACCTCGTGGATTCGCTCGCCCGCGCGTAGCACCCTCGCCGTGATCTCGGGCTCGATCGCGAAGCCGCGCTCCTTCAGCGGAAGCGATCGAAAAAGGTCGGTGCGCATGGCCTTGAAACAGGTCATGACGTCCGAGATCCAGCAGTTGTAGAGGATGTTCGTCGCGAGCGTGACGCCTTTGTTTCCCATCACGTACCAGAAGCTGAAGGACGACTGAGACGTCCACGCGCGCGTCCCGAAGACGACCGCGGCTTCCTCGGAGACGAGTGGCTCGAGAAGAGGAGCGAGGTCCGCCGCCTTGTACTCGAGATCCGCATCGAAGATCGCCGCGAACTCGCATGTCGCATGACCGAGGGCGGTACGCACCGCAGCCCCTTTTCCTTGGTTGCTGCGGTGGTACAGGATGCGCACCCCGTCGGGCCAGCTGTTCGACTCCAACAGCTCCCGCGTCCCGTCGGTCGACCCGTCGTCGACGATGATGATCTCGCGTTTCTCTACGGGAAGCTCGGCCGTGAGCGCATCCTCGATCGCCGCTTCGATAGTCGTCCGCTCGTTGAACACGGGCATCAGGATCGAGAGGCCGGGCATCGGCGCATGTTGCCCATTGGGGGTCCTGTTCGCTCCGGCAGCGGTCATGGCGGCGATCCAGCGACTGGTGCCGTAGTAGCTCGGCGCCAGCTCCAACCGCTCGAGCTCGGCTGACGCAGCGCGAGTACCACCGTCAGCGCCGCGGTCGCCAACATCGCAGCCGTCTGGAACGTCGAGCCGTTGTGAACACCGGTTGAAATGAAGATCTGCAGCGGCAGCCCCAGGAACCACACGGGCGCGAGACGTGGCTCGGCGACCGCCACCGCGACGAGCAGCAACGCGAAGTAGTGGAGCCACACGACGGGCGAGCATGCGATCGCAGCGGCTATCGCGAGCACGAAAGCGCGGCGCTCGTCACCGCGGCGCGCCACGATCGCTGTGGCCGCGAGCAGGGAAACCGCAAGCAGTAGCCAGAGCATCCGCGCCAATCCCGAGGACGAGCCGAGATCGAGCGCTAGGGCATAAACGGTGTAGCTCTCCGCCTCCTGGAGCTCGCTTGCCCGCCGGAGGAGATCCGGGTACTCACGCAGTCCCTCGAATCCGATCGCCGCCCAGGTGACGATCAAAGTGAAAGCGGCGACGACGACGCTCCAGAGCGTTGCCGCGAGCCGGCGCGTCGCGGCAAGCCAGACCGCAAGCGGCCACATGACGATCTTTACCGCGAAGCTCAAGCCAAGGGCCGCGCCGGATGCGAGCGGCCGATCGCGGAAGCACCAGACAAGGGCGGCCGCGAGGCCCAGCAGAATCGTCACGTTCTCGGTCTGGATCGCGTCGAGCACGGGCGGCCAGAGGAAGGCGAGCCCGTAGCAGCGCCAGTCCCGGACGCCGAGGATGGCAAGCGTTGCCGCAAACGCGAGGACGAGCAAGCCGGCGAAGAGCACCTCTGCCGCGCCGACCGGCAACACCGTGAAAGGGACGGCTGCGATTGCGGTGAGGGGCGGGTACAGGTAGTCGATGATGAAATCGCCTCTCAGAACCAGCTCGCCGGTCGGATAGATGCGCTCCCCGTCGAGGAGCGCCTCTGCGGCTGGGTAGTACGCAAGGCTGAAGTCCGGAGTCACGCGGTTGGCGGTGGTCGCGTCGAAGACGGCGTAGAGGGCGATGAGCGGGAGCAGCGCGAAGAGGGCGACCGACCCCATGAGGACGACGAGTCGCAACGGAGCCGACGGTGGCGCCTTCGCGTCGCTGCTAAGAGACGACATCGGTGGTTGTGGGGGGCGCAAGCGCAGCGCCGGGGATGCGCGCCTCGACTGCGAAGACCCGGAGACGGTCGACCGACTCCTCCGAGTCCGCAACCGGCACGCGCTCGAGCTCGTAGAGGTCGAGGAGCCCGACGAATGGGCTCGTGACGTGGTACCGGAGCGGTGGTGACACGGTTTGGCCGATCACGACGAACTGCGGGATTCCGACCGCACCGTTCTGGAGCTGCGGCACCTTGCGGCACGGAAAGTAGAGATAGAGCTCGGGATAGACGAGGGTTCGTGAAGCGCCGGCGGACATCAGCGGTGCAAGGCGTTCATTCGCGTATGTCACGAGCGCGCTGGCAGCGACGGCGTTCCCCGGCTGGACGCCGGGTCGATACTCGACCCGCGCGATGGTCGCACGAGGATGGGGAGACGGAAGGTCGCCGGCGGCGAAGAACCGCCAGGGGGCATTCCCGGACGGTTCGCTCACGACCTCGGTGATATCGGCCGACCCGAGTCGCTCGATCCGTGCACCTTCGGAACGGCCCCATTCGAGCCGGAGGGTGTCTGACAATCCCGGTGTTCCCGTGACGAAAAGACCCGCGCGGCCGCTCGCGGGACGCTCGAACCACGGCGAGTACGACGCGGTGTTCCGAGTTGGCCCGAGGGCAAAGCGGGGCAGACCCGCGACCGGTGCCGGCGGCACCCAGTCCGGAAGCGAGAACCTGGGCTGGGCTCCTACGCTGTCGAGAGCCCGAGCAGACTCGTCGCGGGAGATGAGGACATCGTCAGCGAGCCCGCAGCCTGCACCACCTGCGATGCTTTCGAGGTTCTGGCGAGCGACGGTCCAGGAGCTCGTCTTTGCTGCATCCACGATGAGCACCCCAACTGTGAACAGGATCGCGGGAAGGGCCACCACCGGTGGAATCCAAGACGCCACGAGCCACGGCGAGCGATGCAGCTCTGATCGACGACCTCGCGCGAGAAAGATCACCGACAAGGTGGCAAGCAGGAGGACGGGGAGGAGCACGGCGAGCTGTGACAGGCCCAGGCTGGCCCGCCAGTCCAGCGTCCTCAGGTCGAGCGCATTCCATGGTTCACGCTCCCACCAGGACCATGTGGTTGCGAGGGTCGCGGCGCCGATTGCGAGCAGTGGCCACGTACGCCACGCGACCGTGCTGCGGCCCTCGCTCCGCAATCGCGCCGCCTCGATGGAGATCGCGAGCGTGCCGACTCCAATCAGCGCGCCGAAGTGCGACGGCCACTTGCTCGGGGTCGCAACGAGGAGAACGAGTCCAATCGCAAGGACCGATACCGGAAACTCGAGCAACCCACTCCGGACGCGACGTCTGCCCAGCACAAACGCTAGGACCGCGAGGAGGAGAAGCGCGACGAATGCGCGCCGGAGAGGGGTACCGAACGGCTCCTCCCACAAAAACGCGTAGCGCTGGATCTCGTCGCGAGAGTTACCCGCGAGCTCCTGCGTCGTGTCGGCGTCCGCGACCCGTTGGTCGAGATCGGCGCCGACGAAGGCGAGGGTTGCGAGGAGCGCGCTCGAGGCAGAGACGATCGTTACTGCAGGCGCCAGTTGGGCTCGTGCCCATCGGTAGAGCTTCGGCGCAGCGACCAGTATCGGCGCGAGCGAGACGACCCCGGTGGGATGTGCCGTCAGTGCGAGCGCCACGAGAGCTGACGCGACCGCGATCGATGCGGAGTCTTCGCGTCGGAGGAACCGGATCATGCACGCGGTGACGCCCGTTACGAAGAGTGCCGTGACCGGCTCCGGGCGGAGAGTCATGCCCCACGCCATAGAGCCGAGGAGAAAGGCGGACGCGAGAATCCAGATCCCAACTTTCGCTTCTCTGTCCTTCTTTGGCAGCTGGGTGACAATCCAGCGGCAAAGCGACCAGACGGCCATCAGCACAACAAGCACTGCGAGGCGGTAGACGATGAGCGCGTTTGATGCCTCGGCGAGCCAGTGGTGCAGCCACTCGAGCCAGTAGTCGAGCGGCATGTTGGCGGCGAGCAAGCTGTAGTAGGCGGAGAACCCTTTCGAGGTCTCGAACATCTGCTCCCGCTGAATGACCCACCCGTCGTCGAAGTTGACGGGAGCTATCACGCTCCAAACGAGAAGAACCGCAGCTACGACGAGGTCCGCAGGATGGGCATGCGCGATCACGGCTCGGGCGCAATGCCGGAGTGCGCGGCTCCGACGGCCCGGTCGGCGCTCGAACGCGACGAGGTAGAGGGCACCGACAACGGCAAACGCTGCGACGATCCACGCGATCGTCTGTCGAGTCGAGGCGCGCGTCGCATGAGGCAGCGTTGTCACCGTGACGTCAAGAGGCCTTCCGGCTGCGAGGTCGAGGCCGGAGAAGAGGCCGTTCACCGTCGGCATCGCTTCGACGACGCCTTGACGCTCGATTCCGTTTCCCGAGACGAACCATCTCCCGCCGGCGATCGTGACGCGATGCGCACAGTCGTCACTACCACCTCCAGGCGGCAGATCCACCCGGTCGAGGATGATCCGGCCCAGCGTCACCACGAGCTGTGTCTCCGACTGCGTGAGGGTGAGGCCGCCGACGCGCTCGGGGTAGCGTGCCGTGGAGAGGACGTGCTCTTTCTGCCCGCTCGAGAGCGCAGGGGGGAGCCGGCACGAGATGTCGGCGGAGATCATCTCCGGCTCGTGTTGGATGAGCAGAAGCGGTGCGTACCAGGCCGTGGTCGGAGTCTCAGAGGGTAGGGCAGCCGGTGGCCAGGAGTACGTCGTGCGGACGCGTTCTGCCGGGCCGAGAGCGCCGAGAAGGCTTGCGATCAGGGCGACGAGCCCGAGCGCCTGCGCCACCCGCACGCGTGCCGAGCTTGGAGCGGCGGCCGTGTTCTCGGTACGGAACATCTCCGTCGTGGAGGCTTCGGCGGGTTGCCGTCGTCGCTTGAGCGGGTCAGGCAGGAATCCGCCCTTGGCCGCGCCACGAGTTCTCGTGCCGGTGCGTGATCTCGACGTCCTCGAGACCGCTTTCGCGGAACCAGCGTTCGAGCTCGGAACCTTTGATGTACGCCGCCGTGGGCGCAACGAGCTGGTCGAAGACGATGGTGTAGTTCTGGCGAAAGCCGAACTCCGCAACGCTCGTCATGTACTCGTCGAGGGGGAGCAGTCGCCCTGCGCTCGTTCCGTGCAGCGGTCGGTAGAGCGCCTTCGCGATGCCGTGGAACCCGATTGCGAGCGGCCAGGCAAGCCCGCGTAGCACCGATGGTGGCAGCCTGGTCGACACGCGTCGGACCGGCTCGACGACATTCCGGACAAAGCCGTTGTTCTCGTAGCCGTAGACCCATACGGCGATCGTGCCGCCCGGTCGTAGGTAGTCGACCAGCGTCCTGAATCCCTCGTGCGGATCGGGTAGGTGGTGCAGAACTCCGATCGAGTAGATGAGGTCGAAGCCACCCCCTTGCGCCGCCGTTCGGAACGGCGGGCGCATCAGATCGCCCTGGACGACGTGGACGTTGTCGAGCGGCTGCAAGTTGAGGCGAGCGGTCTCGACGGCAACGCTCAGGTCGAGCGCCACCACTTCGTCGGCGCCGTACATGGCCGCATAGTGCGCGTGCCGGCCGATTCCGCACCCCGCGTCGAGGACGCGCTTCCCGCGAAAGAACGCAGGCTCGAGGGGATGCACCCAGTCCAGGAACTGCGCTTCGAACTCCGGATGCATCTCGACGAAGTGCTGCCACTGCCAGCCGAATGCCGATGCCGTCTTGCGCTGCTCGAGCCCGACGTCGGGGGGAACGAGCCGCGGGATCCCGCCACGGACCGGCCAGCGACGGTCGCAACCGACGCAGACGAGCTCGCCGGCGTCCACTTCGCTCGAACTCTCGACGCCTTCGAGAACGAGGGGATCGGACGAAACGGGGCAGCGGAAGTCTTCGACCAGCGCGCGCCTCATGCGGCGCCTCGCCGGTCGGCCCGCGCGTCGCTCACGAGGTTCGGCTGCTCGAGCCAACGTCGGTGCCACAGCTGGAAGACGAAGAGCGTCCAGAGTGGCTTGCGATGATCCCTGCGACCGCTCATGTGCTCGGAGACCAAACGCTCGACCACGGGAAGCTCGAAGATCCCCTGCTCCCTGATTCGGCCGGGTGAGAGCTCGTCCTGCAACGCCTCACGAAGCGAGCCCTTGAGCCAGTCGGCGATGGGGATGCCGAACCCCTTCTTGGGCCGGTCGGCGATGCCCGGCGGCAGGATGTCCGCCATCGCGCGCTTGAGTAGGCGCTTCGTGTCGGGTCCGCGGAGCTTGAGTCTGGCGGGGACACGTCCGAGGAACTCGACCAGATCGACGTCGAGAAACGGCGCGCGCACCTCGAGCGAGCAGGCCATGCTGGCCCGATCGACCTTCGTCAGGATGTCGTCCTGGAGATAGGTCTTCGCGTAGACGTAGAGCAGTCGCTCCAGCCGGTTCGTCGTCGGAGCGCTCTCGAAGGCTCTGCGCTGCTCTTCGAGCGGATCGGCGACCGGGCGTGTGAGCAGCGCCTCCTGCTCGCCTGCCGTGAACGATCCCAGCCAGGTCGCGTGCCGCTCGGATGCGGGCGACCCCGCGCCGCGGATGAACCTCTTGAGCTTGAAGTCGAGGCTGAAGTTCTTGGTCGAGACCGGCAGGCGATCCGCGAGCGGGATGACCACCCGCTCGTTCAGCAGTCGTGGCACCGGGTACACGCGGGCGAATCGATCCGCGGGGAACGTGGGGTAGCCGGCCAGGAGCTCGTCGCTCCCGTCCCCGCCGAGCGCCACGGTGACCGACCCCCGCGTGTGGCGCGAGAGGAGGTACGTGGGGAGGATCGAGGCGTCGGCAAACGGCTCGTCCAAGAACTCCGTCACCGTCGGAAGCAGAGCGAGCATCGTCTCCTGGCTGAACACCTCCTCGTGATGGTCGGTGCCGAAGTGCTCGGCGACCGATCGCGCGTGGCCGGACTCGTCGAAGCTGGGCTCTTCGAAGCCGATCGAGAAGGTCTTGACGGCACCGGCTGGGAGTGCCTCGGACATCATCGCGACGACGGAGCTCGAGTCGATCCCGCCGCTCAGGAAGGCACCGAGAGGGACGTCGCTGACGAGCCGGCGGCGGACCGACTCGCGAAACAGATTCCTGAACTCCTCGACGTACTCCTCGTCCGAGCGGTTCTCGACGTCGGTCTCGAACGACAGGTCCCAGTACTGCTCGATCGAGATTCGCCCCTCGCGCCAGACCAGGTAGTGACCTCCGGGCAGCTTCGAGACGCCCTCGAAGATCGCTCGTGGGGTGGGCACGTACTCGAGCGCGAGGTAGCGGGAGAGACTTGCGAAGTCGAGCTCGCGTGGGCAGCGCGGATGCTGGAGTAGCGCCTTCAGCTCGGAGCCGAAGAGCAATGTGTCGCCGAGATCGGCGTAGTAGAGCGGCTTCTTCCCGAAGCGGTCGCGTGCCAGCAACAGCCTCCGATCCTTCTCGTCCCAGAGCGCGAACGCGAACATGCCGTTCAGCCGTTCGACGCAGCGCGCGCCGAGCTCCTCGTAGAGATGGACGATCACCTCCGTGTCGGAGCCCGTAGCGAATCGGTGGCCGCGTTGCACGAGCTCCGCGCGGAGCTCCCGGTAGTTGTAGATCTCGCCGTTCAGGACGACCTGAATCGAGCCGTCTTCGTTTCCGATGGGCTGGTTGCCGGTGTCGAGGTCGATGATCGACAGCCGGCGAAAACCGAGGCCGATGGCAGTCCCGTCCTCGTACTCGGCGACGTGAAACCCCTCGTCGTCCGGGCCACGATGCTCGAGCACGCGGGTCATCCGCGCCAGCACGCTGCGATCGACCGGTGCTGAACCGGCGATTCCACAGATTCCGCACATCGCGGGGAACGGCCCAACTAGGCCGGAGGGTCCTCCTCGAAGTTGCGGCGCTCGCGAACGAGGTAGACGGGCTTGGCTTGCGACTCGTGATGAGTCCGGACAACGAGCTCAGCGAGCAATCCGAGCATGATCAGGTTGAACCCGATCGTGAAAAGGAACACGCCGACGATGAGCGACGGCTGGCGGTAGACGTACACGCCGTTCACGATCTTCTCGTAGGCGGTCCACGTCACGAACGCGGTGCCGAGCAAGCAGAGGATCGCGCCGCTTCCACCAAAGGCATAGCTCGGCTTCGTCGACCAGACGGAGAGGAACTTCACCGTAAGAAGATCGAGCAGGACCTTGAACGTGCGTCCGAGCCCGTAGCTGCTCTTGCCCGCAGCGCGCGGGTGGTGCGCGACGGGAATCTCCGTGATGCGAGCGCCGGTTTGATACGCGAGCGCCGGCAGGAACCGGTGCATCTCGCCGTAGAGTCGTGTCTCGCGGACGACCTCGGTCCGATACGCCTTCAACGTGCAGCCGTAGTCGTGCAGGCGGACGCCGGTGACGCGGCCAATCAGCCAGTTCGCGATGCGCGAAGGCAGGCGCCGCGTGAAGCTATCCTGCCGATCGCGCCGCCACCCGCTGACCACGTCGTAGCCCTCGTCGATCTTCTCGAGCAAAGCGCCGATGTCAGCAGGGTCGTTCTGCATGTCGCCGTCCATGGGGACGATGATCTCGCCGCGCGCGTGGTCGAATCCGGCAGCCATTGCAGCCGTCTGACCGTAGTTGCGGCGCAGCTTGACGAGCTTTAGCCGCTGATCGTCCGCTGCGAGGCGGGCCAGTCGAGGATAGGTCTCGTCCCGACTACCGTCGTCGACCACCACGATCTCATAGGTTCGCCCGAGCGCTTGCAACGCGCGGTGCAACGACTCGTAGAGAGGACCGACGTTCTCTTCTTCGTCGTGGACGGGAACGACGACCGAGAGCTCGAGACGTGCATCTCGATCGTCCTCGATCACTTGCAGCGGTCCCTCCGGCGGCCACTGTGAGGTTTGCACCGCCATCCAACCCAGTATGCGGGTCGCTCCGGCCGGGGGCGCTAGCCATTCGGCTAGTCGGGCGACGAAGGCGACCGGAGGGAGGCTCTTATCATGCGGCCTGATGACGTCTGGTGACGACTCGACGACGCGCGGCCACTTGTTGCCAGGTTTCTCGTACTTCGAGTACCAGCGAATCGTCTGCCGCGAGGTGCTGATCCCCTGGCTGCAGGAGCGCATCTCGCTCGAAGGTCTTCTGGTCGGCGACTTCGGCGCCCACCACGGGGGCATGGTTGAAGCGCTTCGTGAGTGGGGACGGGTCGCGGGGGCGATCGGACTCGAGTTGAGCGAGGATGTGGTCGCTTCGTCGCCGTTCGTCTCGGATGAGAGGTTTCGCCTCGAGCGCGCCGATGTTCTTGCTCCCGGCGCTGACACTCGGAAGTTCGACCTCGTGCTCCTGCACGACGTTCTCGAGCACATCCCGGAGTACGACCACGCGCTGGACGCCATTCGGTCGTCGCTGCGAGACGGCGGCTACGTGTTCGTCTCGTTTCCGCCGTACTACTCGGCCTTCGGCGGTCACCAGCAGTACGCCCGTGGCTTGGCGCGATTCACGCCGTTCGTCCACCTTCTTCCTGCTCGGCTGTTCTATCGCGTCGCGAGACCGGGCGAGCAGGAATACATGACTGCTGAGGGCGCCCACGAGGACATGGTCTCGGTGCGACGTACGCGGTTGACTCTCGCCGCCGCAGAGCGCGCATTCGCACGAGCGAGGTTGGATGTCATCGCGCGTGAGCTCTTTCTGGTGCGACCGGAGTACACGGTCCGTTACCAGCTGAAGGCGCGTCCGGCGAGGGTGCTGGGCACGCTCCCAGTCTTCCGAGAGCTCGGCGTCAACGGCGCCTTCTACCTGCTGCGCAGCGGGCGCTAGGGAGCCGGCGAGACACGAGCGACGCGTAGCTCTCCGACTGCGCCGACGATCGCTCTTGGGGTCGCCTTCCCTCTGACCGTGTACGCGAGCACGGGAACGGGGGAACGGATCGAACGGAGCGCTTCGACGGTCACATCCCGCACGAGGGCCGGCGCGATGTCCGCCTCCTCAGGAACGGCGAGCTCTACGGTGCGCGGGTCGAGGTCGAGCCAGCGACCGCCCGGATAGTGGCGCACGTGGTCGACCTCCATGGTCAAGGTTCCGGCTCCCGCCGCGACGAGGTCGCCCCGCAGGCCGAGGCTGAACGGTGAGCCCGCCCTCGCAGCGAAGAGCGGCCGGCTGGCGCGTGTGAGGTAGGGGTAAGGACTCGTGTCGGCGCCGCCGCCCGGGTGGACCTCGAAATGGAGATGCGGGTTCCCGCTCGCGTCGCCCGAGTCTCCGTTCCATGCGACCTGCTCGCCGGCTGTAACGCGGGCGCCGTTCGGAACCGCAAAAGTCACGTCCTCGACACAACCTCCGCGGTTGTCGTTACGTGCCGTCAAGTCGTTGTTCAGGTGGATGTACAGGTACATCGTCCCGCTCCGCCCGTACAGGTAGAGCATGCAGCCTCCGAGCCCGGATTCGGCATACGAGACCCGCCCTGCTTCCACCGCGACGATGGGTGCCCGCCACGGGTTCTCCATGTCGATCCCGGCGTGGCTGTGAGTCCCCCGCGAATCGCCGTAGTTGTCCCAGAGGTCGGTCTTCGCGACGAGTGGGAAGACGAGCCTCGGGACACCCGAACTTCCGGTCGAGTGGGCGCCGCCTGCGGGCACGAGGAAGGCCCCGACTAGGAGTCCGGCGAGGAGCGGGAAGAGAATCCCTCGGGCTGTCGTCCGGTGGCGTCGCATGGACAGGGTGCTCCGGTTCGCGCGCGAAGGGCGGGACGCTAGCAGAGCTTTACAGCCGGCGCAGACCAGGATCCGCTCGCGCGGATCCTGGTCGCGCAAGACCCTAAAGCGCGACCGCTGCGCGGCCGGGGAGTTCCGGCTATCGGCCGAGCGGTGCCGCGAGGCGCTCCGCTGCGCCACGGACGCATGCGGCCACATCGTCCGGGAATCTCGTCAGCGAGCGGCAGTCTGCCTCGCTCGCTTCTGGTGTGGCTCGCGAGCGAGCCATGATCGAGCCGATAGCTCGGTAGCACGCGGCGCGTAGCCTTCCGCTCGTCCCGTCACAGAGAGCTGCCGCCTGCCGTCCGGTCTTGTCGTTCGCGACCATGTCCAGCGCCGCGAAGCGGATGCACTCCCGCTCGCCGCCGTACGGTTTCGCAACTCGGCAGAGCTCGCGAATCTTCTCCGGATCCCGCTTCGTCTGTCCGGCCACGTCCCGACCGTACGACTCGAAGCACGAAGCGACCCAGTTCTTCTCGACCGAGGCGCAGATCTCGGCTGTCTTCTCCCAGTCCAGACCGATGACACGAAGGATTCGCGAAGTGACGAGCTGGTAGCACGTCTGCTTGTCCTCCTGCGCGACCTGGTTGCAGGGATAGACGGGATCGTCAGCACGGACCCACGGAGATTGGCCGCCGTAAGACGTGAAGAAGTTCTCCATGAAGACGCCGCCGTTGCAAGACGTCGCCTTCCACTTGCCGCGCAGCCGATCGCAAACCTCGAGCGAGGTCGGCAGGTTGAATCCCGTCGTGATCATCAGCCCATGACCGAGCCCGTGCAGACACTGGTACTCGAGCTCCGCGAGAGCCGTCACCTCATCGCCGGCGCACAACCCTCGCGCGACGGCCCCAAGCGCGCTGGCGCGGTACGACTTGACGTTCACGAGAGCTCGCGAGAGGACGCCGTGGTAGTAGCCGGACGCGCAGGTCGAAGAGCCCTCGGCGAATGTGCGCCCGACGTTTCCCTTGAAGCGGGCGAGGGACGCTGAGCCGATGTTGTGCGCGATGCGGTGGCACTCGTTCGTTGCGGTTCCGACTTCCTCCTCGAGCCTGGTCAGCGCTCTCTGAGGACCCGAGTAGTAGGCGATGTTCCCGTACGCCTGTTCGAGGCAGGCCGGCTCCGAGCAGTCTTCGGGTCTCGTTCCGTCCGGCTTGAAATTCCCGGCCACGGGATGGACTGGAGCGGCAGTGGTCGACTCCGGCGTGCCGCTTCCCGAGTCCGCGATGACGGCGACGGCGAGGGCGGCGAGGGCGAGCGTGGCAAGGGCGAGGAGCCCGAAGGCCGCGATCCGGCGTATGCGCATTCGCCGGAATTATCGACACAGGGGTCGGCCGACCGCACCTGACCGAGTGGGGGGTTTGCTTGCCAGTTCTGATCGCGGGCAGCGCCGATAGAGTCCGCGCCGATGAAGATCGCCGTCTGCGTGAAGCAGGTTCCGGACGCGACCGTCCACAAGAAGATCGATCCGCAGACGAAGCGGCTCGACCGGTCCGGCGAGGCAGCTCTGAACCCGACCGACCTGAACGCGGTCGAGGAGGCCCTCCGGGTGAAGGACGCGCAGAGCGGGGAGGTCGTGCTCGTGTCGCTCGGGCCTGCGAAGGCCGTGGAGTCGCTGCGAAAGGCGCTCGCCATGGGCGCGGATCGCGCAGTGCTGATCTCGGATGAGAGCGCTGTCGGCTCCGATCTCCTGGGAACGAGCCGCGCGCTGGCCGCCGCGCTCGCGCGGGAGCAGCCCGACCTCGTCCTTTTCGGCCAAGCCTCGAGCGACGGTGACGGCGCCGTGCTCTGGGCGGCGGTGGCCGACCGGCTCCAGCGTCCGCTGATCTCACAGGTTGCAGCGCTCACGGTGGACGGGAGCTCCGTTTCCGGAAAGCGCCAGACGGAGCACGGCTACGACACGATCGCCGCTCCCCTGCCCGCGGTGGTCGCGGTGTCGGACGCGATCAACGAGCCGCGCTACCCGTCGCTCAAGGGGATCATGGGTGCGAAGACGAAGCCGCAGGAGACGTTGTCGCTCTCCGACCTCGGGGTCGACGCGGGAGAAGCCGGCGAGGCCGGCGCGAAGACCACGGTGCGTGAGCTCGGCGCCCCTCCGGCGCGCGGTGACTCCGTCAAGGTCGAGGACGACGGGAGCGGGGCGCAGAAGATCCTCGATTACGTCTTGGAGAAGCGGCTCCTGTGAAAGCGCTCGTCTTCCTCGAGCACTACCACGGCGAGCTCGAGAAGGGCGGTCTCGGCGTCCTCGGGAAGGCCGCGTCGCTCGGTGAGGCGAACGGTGTCGTGCTCGGGCCGGGTGCCGCAGAGGCGGCCGGGCGTGCAGGTGCGTTCGGCGCCTCCAAGGTGTACGTGTCCGATGACGCCGCGCTCGAGTCTCCGCTTCCGCAGCCACGCGTGGATGCGCTCGCCGCGCTGATTGAGCACAGCGGCGCGGACACGGTGCTCTTCGCCGCCTCGGTGCTCGCTGCCGATGTCGCCGCCGGTCTCGCCGCGCGCCTGGAGGCAGGGCTCAACTGGGACCTGACCGATCTCGTCCTCGAGGGCGACGAGCTCGTCGGCAAGCGGCCCGCGCTCGGCGACACAGTGCTGGTCGACGTCGGCTGGACCGACGCGCCTCGGCTCGGGATGGTGCGCTCCGGCGCGCTCGACCCCGTGGAGTCGGGCGGAACGGCCGATGTCGAGCCGTTCGAGCCCACGTTCTCGGAGTTCTCGACGCTCGCCACGCTCGTCGAGCAGACGCAGGAGGAGTCGAGCGGCCCCTCGATCGAGGACGCGGACATCATCGTCGCCGGTGGCCGCGGCCTCGGCGCCCCGGACGCGTTCTCGCTCCTCGAAGAGCTGGCCGCTGCGCTCGGCGGCGCGGTCGCGGCCACTCGTGCGGTCGTCGACGCGGGTTGGTATCCGTACGCGACGCAGGTCGGACAGACCGGGAAGTCCGTGTCGCCGAAGCTCTACGTAGCCTGCGGAATCTCGGGCGCGATCCAGCACAAGGTCGGGATGCAGAGCGCAGGCACGATCGTGGCAATCAACAAGGACGCGAACGCGCCCATCTTCGACTTCTGCGATTTCGGGGTCGTCGGCGACCTGCACCAGATTGTCCCCAAGCTGACGGAGCTCGTCCGAGCGCATCGGGAGAGTTAAGTGCTTCCCACTAAGTGCTCCCCACCGCAAATACGCCCGCACTTCGCGCGGCTGCGAACACCTCGCATGCCGTCGTCCTCAGTCGCGCCAATATTCAAGAATATTGGCGCTCCCTGCGTCCTAGGCCTGCTCTGTTCTCGCCGGCGAATCGTGACCGTATTTGCGGTGGGAAACACTAAGGCTTGCATGTGAGATCCACAGAGGTAGCGGCCGCGAAGCGGACGCCTTCAGGGGTGTTCGCGCGATCAGAATCTGCGCTAGCGGATTCTGATCTTGCGCACTGATGGCGAGGCCGAGCGACTTCCCGCCGCCGTTCGCCCCGATCGACGCGATCGCGGCGCCGACGGATCCCGCCGAGGAGCGGATCGAGGTAGGGGTGCTGATCGTCGGCGGAGGCCCGGGCGGCCTCGCCTGCGCGATTCGTCTGGGCCAGCTGCTCGAGGAGCATCCGGAGGTACGCGAACGACTCGGCGAGGTTCCGGTCGCAGTTCTGGAGAAGGGCAAGCAGCCGGGCTCGCATCTGCTCTCGGGCGCGGTGGTCAACCCCCGTCCCCTCCGCGAGCTCTTCCGCGGCCGTCTCACGCTGGCCGATATCCCGACCTACGGCGAGGTGCCGGGCGAGGCCGTGCACGTGCTGACGCGACGCTCCTCGTACCGGATCCCTCCGCCGCCGACGATGTGGAACCACGGAAACGTCATCCTCTCCGTGTCCGAGCTCGCCCGCTTCCTCGCCGAGCAGGCGGAGGCGCTCGGCGTGGCGGTGCTCCCGGAGACGGCGGCGGAGAAACTGCTCGTCCAGCACGGTCGCGTCATCGGTGTCCGCACCGGCGACCGGGGACGAGGACGGCACGGCGAGCCGTTGCCGACGTTCGAGCCCGGATCCGACGTCGTCGGCGAGGTGACGGTGCTGGCAGAGGGAACTCAGGGCCTGCTCACCAGCGCCGCGATCGACCACTTCCACATCGAGGGCGAGAACCCGCAGATCTGGGCGCTCGGCGTCAAGGAGGTGTGGCGCGTGCGGCGTCCGCTCGAGAAGATCGTGCACACGCTCGGTTGGCCGCTGCGGACGTTCGCCGGCTACGGCGAGTTCGGCGGCTCGTTCATCTACCCGATGGGCGACGACCTCGTCAGCGTCGGCTTCGTCGCCGGGCTCGAGGCGAAGGACGTCGAGTTCTCGGTGCACGACGTCCTGCAGGAGTTCAAGACGCACCGCCTGGTCTGGGACATCCTCGGCGGCGGCGAGCGCGTGGCCTGGGGAGCGAAGACGATCACCGAGGGCGGGTATCACTCGCTTCCGCGCCAGCTGCATGCACCGGGACTTCTGCTCGTGGGCGAGGGTGCGGGTCTTGTGAACGTGCCTCGCTTGAAGGGGGTCCACTACGCGGTCGAGTCGGGCCGTCTCGCGGCCGAGGCCGCGCTCCGCGCGCTCCAGCGCGGCGAGGTCCCGAGCCGCGTCGGCGCCCTCGCGTCCTACGACGAGTCCCTCCGCCGAACGACGATGTGGAAGGAGCTGCACGAGGTGCGCAACATGCGCCAGGCCTTCGACAAGGGATTCTTCGTCGGCGGGGCGCTCGCCAGCATGATGACCGTGACGAAGGGCCGGATGCCGAATGGACGATTCCCGACGCACGAGAATGCGGATGCGTCGCTGATCAGGACCGGCCGCGCCTCGCGCTATCCCAAGCCGGACGGGAAGTACATCTTCGACAAGCTGTCCTCGGTCTTCGCCTCGGGAAACCGCACCCGCGACGACCAGCCGAACCATCTCCAGGTCGCCCACCGCGTGCGCCGCCCGGTGGCCGAAGCTTGGGCCTGGATGTGTCCCGCGCACGTGTACGAGGTCGGTCGCGATCTCGGTGACGGGATGGTCACCGTAGAGGTCACGCCCTCGAACTGCGTCCAGTGCGGCGCCATCTCTGCGAAGGGCGGCCGCCTGACCCCGCCCGAGGGCGGCTCCGGGCCCGAGTACACCCTGACCTGATCAGGTCTCACGGTCGGTTCCCGTCGGTGTCCGGTAGCGCGATGACCGCCAGGCCGCGAGAGCGCGCAACATCCGCCACGTGTGGGTCCGCTGTTGCCACGGCATCCCCAGTCGAGAATGCATGAGCGAGCAGCACGCAGTCGGCCATCGACAACGGTCGTCTCGAACGGTGGTATTGAGAAGCGCGGATTTCGGCTGCAAGCCATGCCTCGGATTCATCCGAGACCGCCACGGTCAGTCGCCCAGCGAGGATTAGCGGCTCCAACGCTTTTCGTATCTCGTCGATCGCACATCCGTGCGTCCGAGCGGCCACATCGATGGCCTCCGCGAGATTGACGGCCACAATGCGACATTGTTCGCCCCGAAGCAGCTCTTCCACCTCCGGTGCGGCAACCTCATTCGCGATCAGCGCAACGAGTCCGTAGGCATCGACGTACGTCAACGCCGGGCTTCAGCGGCTGTCTCGTCCTTGCGAGCCTGGGGACGTAGGCCGACCGACGAGATCCGACCCTCGAGAGCGCCGCGAGCGGCGGTGATCGGATCATCCGGGAGCGGGGTGATCACGAGTCGGTCTCCGAGGTCCTCAACGCCCACACGCGCGGTGTTCCAGCGACGACGGACGTCGGCAGGGAGTGAGATTTGCCCTCCTCTGGTGATTTTGCGAAGTTTCATGTGATTCAACCTAGCATATTGCAATCTCACAGAATTACTATTCGGCTGTCATCTGCACGACGTAGACACGATTGATGTGTGTCCAATGACGTTTCGCTCGCGCTGACGTCGCGCCGCCCAGGCCCGAGCCATACCGACGCGGTCGGCGAGCGGTGGATGCGTCCCGAGCATGATCTGAACCCACGCCGGCGGGTAGGGATCGCCGAGCGACGTCTCCGAAAGCCCGACCATCGCCCCCTCGACCGCCTCTGGATCTTGCGTGACCTCCAGCGCCTTCCAGTCGGCTTCTGCCTCCATCCTCCGCGTGACCCAGTTCGCGGCCGGCGCGGTCGCGAGCTGAAAGCTCGCGGCGACGATCAACGCGAGCGGTATCGCCTCCGGCACGCCGATGCCACCGCGGCTCCTCGTCGCAAGCATGAGGACAAAGGTCCCGGGCACCGCGAAGATCGCGAACCAGCCGATCCCTTCGGTGAGGTGCCGTTGCGAGTGGTGCGCCAGCTCGTGGGCGAGGACGACCTTCTGCTCACCGCTGTCGAAAGGATCGTCGAGCACCGTGTCCCAGAGAACGATGCGTCGCGACGGTCCGAAGCCGTATGCGTACGCGTTCGCCCGTTCGGTGTCCTCGCTGACCTCCTGGACGTGAACCGGGACGTCCGGCAACCCGAGCTCGCGCTCGAAGCGATCGGCGGCCTCCAGAAGCGTCCGATCACGGAGCGGCTCGGTCGTGTAGTCGATGTACGGCGCCGCAAACGTGAACAGGGCGGCGATACCGACGAACGTCGCGGCGCCGGGTAGCCACCACCAGTCGCCCAGACGGCGGGCGAGGCCCATCACGATCAGGAGCGCGAGGCACACCGAGACGAACTGCGCGCCGAGGAGGATCCAGTCGTCGAGAAGCCACGTGAGGTAGTCGGCGTCGCTCACCTCGTACCGGCGCGCCCACCAGTGTCCCGCAACCCGAAAGGGGAGATTCACCAGCCAGACGATCGCGAGGCCGAGCATGCCGAGCAGCATCCCGGTCCCGATCGGCCCCGCCGCCGACTCCTGCGCGAACCGGACGCCTTTCCGCGCATAGACCCACAGCGTCGCGAACAGGGCGATCTGCGAGTGGATCCACAGGACAAACAGAAAGCGCTCGAACCGCTCGGCTCTCGCGACGAGCTCCGCGCCGAACACCGCGCTCTCGTCGACATCGGCGAGCAGGAGGTCATCGGGTACGGCGGTTGGCCAAAGGAGGACGACGCCCACGCCGAGCCCGGCGAGGACGAGCACCCCGATGGCGGTTTTCATCCGCTCGGCGGCACGAAGTAGCTGAAGTCGATTGTCGGATACTGCGCCGTCGTGGGTCCGACGGTCTGCACGATGCGCCCGTCCACCTCGAACGCGACGACGATCGGCATGTCCACCGAGCTCTCCGGCTCGAGGTAGACGTTGACTTGCCCCTGGACGTCGATCAGCTGGTCAAACGGGCCGCAGCCGCTCCGCGGATCGCCGTCGATCGTGCCCGACCAGCAAGCTCCTGCTGGTGTCCTGATCCTTACGATCACCGTCTGCGTGGGCAGCTGCGGCTTCGGTTGAGGCGCGAGGTCGAAGTCACCGGTCGCCAACGGTGGAGGCAGGACGCCGACCTCGTCGTCTGCCCAGGGCGAGTGCAGCACGAAGATGCCGACGGCGACAGCGGCGGACATGAGCGCCGTCAGGCCGAGGGTTTGGATCAGGGAGCGAACGAGTCGGTCCCCCTCGTCGGCAACACTGGCGCTGCATAGGGATACCGGTCGGTGAGGAGCAGGAGGTACGACTCGACCTGGGCGCCGTACCTGAGGCAGGAGACCCCCAGGTTCCGCAGGCACTCCGGCATGCGCCCCGTGACGATCGCGTAGAACCAGCCGAGGAACGCGACGACGAGCATCACTCCAACCAGGACGCCACCGAGCAAGAGAGCGGGAAGGGCGAGGACAGGGCGGAACAGGATCTTCCAGCGGCTCTGGCGCGCACCCGGATCGATCTGGAGGTCGATGCCGTACGAGCCGCCGCGACCGGTGAAGCCCGGGAACTTGCGACCGACGAGGTGGAGGAACGACAGGAGGTGCAGCACGTAGCGCACGTATGCGGCCAGGAAGCGATGGAGCGCCGGCGGAACTCGCCCTGTCCCGAGCGCCGCGATCCAGGCTGCGACGGCTGCGACGAAGGTCGCGACCGACCACAGCAGGAGCCAGACGACGTGCGGAATCGCAAGGAAGAGCCGGAAGAGGACTATGAGACGTGGGCGCGCGAGGTCATCCGCG
The DNA here is from genome assembly GCA_030857225.1 of Actinomycetota bacterium. Lineage (GTDB taxonomy): Bacteria > Actinomycetota > Thermoleophilia > Gaiellales > Gaiellaceae > GMQP-bins7. The sequence goes on along the minus strand of JALZOK010000033.1, from coordinate 7,335 downwards.
ACCACGATCCGCACGGGATGCTCCAGCAGCTCGGTGTCGTCCGGGGGGGTTCCGTGGGAGACCGGGATACCCCAGATCAGGTGCTGGATCGCCGGGATGAGCCTGAAGAAGACCGTCAACCGGCTGCGCTGAAGGTCATCGTCGCGCACGAGAAGTCGGATCGGGCGCTGCGACGAGGCGACGGCCACACGCGCATTGTGCGCTGCGCTTCGGCTCGTCGGGCTCACTCGAGCTCCCAGAGTACGATCGGGCGGTGGAGTCCTTGCCGGTCGGCCGCGAGGACGTCGAGCGTGCGGCGGGAGTCATCGCAGGCCGTCTCCACCGAACGCCGACGCTCTCGTGCCGAACGCTCGGGCCGCACGTCTTCCTGAAGGCCGAGCTCCTCCAGCGCACCGGATCCTTCAAGCCGCGCGGCGTCCTCACGAAGCTCGCTTCCCTCACCGCCGAGGAGAAGGCTCGCGGCGTGATCGCCGCGTCCGCTGGCAATCACGCCGCGGCGCTCGCCTTCGGCGCGGCGCTCGAGGGGATCGACGCGCTCGTCGTCATGTACCAAGGGGCGAGCGAGGTCAAGCTTCGGGCGGCCGAGGGGTACGGCGCGACGATCGATCTCGAGGCAACTGGGCCGGGAGACGTCTTCGAGCGACTGGACGCCCTGCAGAAGGAGACGGGCCGGGTTCTCGTCCATCCTTTCGACGACCCGCTCGTGATCGCCGGACAGGGGACGGTCGGGCTCGAGATCCTCGAAGACGTTCGCGATGTCGAGCGGATCATCGTGCCCTGCGGCGGCGGCGGCCTCTTCTCAGGGATCGCGGCCGCGGCCGAGGGAGCCGAAGTCGAGGTCGTGCCCGTCGAGCCCGAGAACTCGCGCGCGCTCCACGCCGCAGTCGAGGCGGGGGAGACCAAACGCGTCGAGGCACGCTCGATCGCCGATGGACTGAACGCCCCGTTCGCGGGAGAACTCGCTCTCTCGAGCGCGCTGGCGCTCGACGCCGAGCCCGTCCTGGTGACCGAGGATGAGCTTGCGGAGGGCTTCCGCTTCCTCTACCAACGCGCGAAGCTGGCATGCGAGCCCGCCGGCGCTGCGGCAGTCGCAGCGCTCCTCGCAGGCAAGATCAAGCCCGATCACACGGTGTGTGTCGTCTCGGGCGGGAACGTCGCCGCCCATACAGCCGCTGGTATCCTGGCCAGTCCATGAAGGCCGAAATCCATCCCGATTACGCCCTCGCGCACGTGACGTGCTCCTGCGGTAACGAGTTCTGGACACGATCCACGAAGCCCGAGCTGCACGTCGAGATCTGCGCCGAGTGCCACCCCTTCTATACGGGGAAGCAGAAGCTCGTCGATACGGGCGGTCGGGTTGAGCGGTTCCAGCGCCGGCTCGAGAAGGCCGGCGGCTCCAACCGCGATTAGCCAATGGCAGTCAGCTACGGCGGCCAGGCCGTTCTCGAGGGCGTGATGATGCGCAGCGCGTCCAACTGGGCTGTCGCCGTACGCACCCCCGAGGGCGACATCACCGAGGTCGTCCAGGAGATCACCTCCCCGATGTCGAAGCGCAAGCTGTGGCGCCTGCCGATCGTCCGAGGCGTCATCGCGCTCGGTGAGTCGCTCGCGATCGGCTTTCGTGCGCTCGCGATCTCCGCGAACGTGGCAACCCAGGAGACGGACGAGGATGGGGAGATCAAGACCGTCATCAGCCGCGGGCAGATCATTTTCTCGTTCGCGATCGCGATCGTCTTCGCCCTCATGCTCTTCAAGGTCGGGCCGGCGCTTCTGACCAGTTGGCTCCCGATCGAATCGACGGGGTTGTTCGTCGTCGTCGAAGGCTTGATCCGCGTCACGGTCTTCATCGGGTACATCCTCCTCATCTCGTTGCTTCCCGATCTGCGGCGGGTGTTCCAGTACCACGGCGCCGAGCACAAGACGATTCACGCGCTCGAGGCCGGGGTGGAGCTGACGCCTGCGAACGTGCAGAGGTTCAGCTTGATCCATCCTCGTTGCGGAACCGCTTTCTTGCTCTGGGTCATGGTCATTGCCATCTTCGTGTTCGCCTTCGTCGGACGGCCGGAGTGGCACTGGTTGATCCTGAGCCGGATTCTGCTTCTGCCGGTCATCGCCGGCTTGGCGTACGAAGTAATCCGCTACGCGGGCAAGAACCAGGACAATCGCTTCCTGATGACCATGCTCGCCCCCGGGATGTGGTTGCAGCGGCTGACGACGCGCGAGCCTTCCGACGACCAGGTCGAGGTGTCCATCCGCGCGCTTCGCAGCGTGCTCGAGCGCGATCAGGCGGAGACGCCCGAGGAGCAGAAGCTCGACACCCGCGTCGAAGTCATGGCGTAAGAAAGCGTGCCGCGAATCGTCCGCGAAGCCGACATCGTCTGGGAGGGAACGATCTCCCGCGGTGCCGGCGTGGTCGAAGCGACGAGCTCGGGCGCATTCGAGCTGCCGGTGACGATCGCCTCGCGAATCGGTGATCCCGAAGGAAAGACGAGCCCTGAGGAGCTGCTCGCGGCGGCGCATGCGACCTGCTTCGTAACATCGCTCGGAAGCGAGCTCGCCCGCGCTCGGACGCCTCCCGAGCGGCTGGATGTGCGCTGCACCATCACCATGGACGAGGTACAGGGAATCGGCCACCGGATCGTCGCTTCGGAGATCGTTGCGAGCGGCGTCGTGCCAGGGTGTGACGGAGCGGCATTCGCGCAGGCTGCGGAGACCGCCGACCAGGGCTGCTCTTTTTCGGCGCTGATCAGGGCGAGCGCTACCGTGACGATCGACGCGAGCCTCGAACAAGGAGAGAGCTGATGGCTGCCGAGCGAACCGCGCACGTGACCTGGTCAGGCTCGCTGATGGAGGGAAGCGGGACGATCGACCGCGTGGGGAGTGGGGCGTTCGGCCCGCTGGATGTGACCTGGGCCTCGCGCGCCGAGGCGTCCGACGGCAGAACGAGCCCTGAAGAGCTCATCGCGGCGGCGCATGCCGCGTGCTTCTCGATGTCGCTGTCGCACAGTCTCGCCCAGGCGGGCACGCCGCCCCACAAGCTCGAGACGTCGGCGTCGGTGACGTTCGTTCCGGGTACAGGGATCACGAAGATCGCGCTTACCGTCCGGGGTGACGTCCCTGGGGCGGGCGACGACGGCTTTCGCCACCAGGCGGAGACCGCGAAGGAGGACTGCCCGGTCTCGAAGGCGCTGGCGGCGGTTCCCGAGATTACCCTGGACGCCTCGCTCGCGTAACGACCGCCGTACGGGGCCAGGCTTCAGCCTGGCCCCGGTTTCAAGGTTGAGGCCGCCGCCAGGACGAGGCCGTAACGGACATCTGGTATTCGGGAGACCGATCCGCCACGCTCGTACGATGCCGCGCAAGCCACGCGTCGACGTCGCGGGAGCGCTTCAGCACGTCATAGCCCGAGGCAACGCCGGTGGACGCATCGTCATGGACGACGATGATCGACGCACATTGCTCGTCAGTCTGGCGCGCACAGCCGAGCGAGCAGATTGGCGTGTCCATGCGTACTGCCTCATGGACACGCACCTCCATGCTGTGGTCGAGACACCGGCGCCGACCCTCGGCTCGGGGATGCGGCGACTCCTCGGTGGGTATGCCTACGAGTTCAATCGGCGCCACGGTCGCTTCGGCCATCTCTTCGCTGGGCCCTTCTCGGCGTCAGTCATCGAGACCGAGGCATATGCGATCGAGGTGTGCGTATACGTCGTGCTCAATCCTGTCCGCGCGGGTGCAGCGCGAGCGGCGGAGGACTGGGCGTGGAGCAGCTACCGGGCAACCGCTGGTCTCGTGACGGCGCCTCCCTTTCTCGCGACGACGCTCGTGCCGGGAATGCTGCACCCGGTCCCGAAGCGGGCTCAGCAACTCTACGGAAGCCCGACGGAGGAGACGATCGAACGTCCAAGACCGAGGTCAGGCTGAAGCCTGACCCCAGGCGCTGCGCACCTCGGCTGGGGTCAGGCTTGAGCCTGACCCGATCGTCGCCGGGCTACGATCACAGCCGTGTCCGCGATCGAGAATCTCGTCGACGACGTGGATCGGTCTCATGCGGAGGCGCAGGAGCGGATGTCCGATCCCGCCGTCTACAACGACCACCGCAAGGCCGCCGAATCGGGTCGGCGCCTCAAGGAGCTGGAAGGGCCGAAGAAGCTCGCCGACGCATGGCGTCAGACGAACGCCGATCTCGAGGCGTCCCGTAACGATTCGGAGCTCGCAACGATGTCCTCCGACCTCGAGCTCGAGCTCGCGCGGCTCGAGGAGGAGCTCAAGCTGGCGCTCGTGGAGACGGATCCGGCGGACGAGAAGGATGTGATCCTGGAGGTGCGGCAAGGCGTCGGGGGCGATGAAGCCGCGCTCTGGGCGGCAGAGCTCTATCGGATGTTGTGGAGGTACGCCGAGCGGCGGGGGTTCAAGACCGAGACCCTGTCCACGAGCGAGAACGAGGCGGGCGGCGTCAAGGAGATCGTGTTCGCGGTGAAGGGCCGGGGGGCGTTCTCTGTCTTCAAGTTCGAGGGCGGAACGCACCGCGTACAGCGTGTGCCGGAGACCGAGTCGCAGGGAAGGATCCACACGTCGACGGCGACGGTGGCGGTCATGCCCGAGGCGGAGGAGGTCGAGATCGCCGTGGAGGAGAAGGACCTGAAGATCGACGTGATGCGCTCGACCGGCCCTGGTGGACAGAGCGTGAACACGACCGACTCGGCCGTTCGTATAACCCACCTCCCGACAGGAATCGTCGTCGCGATGCAGGACGAGAAATCGCAGCTTCAGAACCGCCAGAAGGCGATGCGCGTCCTGCGTGCGCGCCTCTACGAAGCCGAGCGTGCGCGCCAGCAGGCGGAACTCGCCGCGACGCGCAAGTCGCAGATCGGCAGCGGGACGCGCGCCGAGAAGATCCGCACCTACAACTTCGCGGAAAGCAGGATCACGGACCATCGCATCAAGCTCACCGCCCACCGGCTCGACCAGGCGCTCGAAGGCGATCTGTCCGAGTTCACGGAGGCTCTTCAGGCCGAGGAGCGCCGTCAGGCGCTCGCGACTGCTTCTGCGTGACGACGGTTGCGACCGCGCTTGCGCGTTCTCTTGACAGGCTCGACCGCGCAGGCTGCGAGTCTCCGGCGGTCGACGCGGAGTTCTTGCTCGCTCATGTGTTGGGGACGACACGCAGCGGGCTTGTGGCGGATAGTCGACGCGAGCTGGATGCGAACGCGCTCGCCGAACTCGACCTGCTCGTGGGCCGTCGCGAGCGCCGCGAGCCACTCGCGTACGTGCTCGGGGAGTGGGGGTTCCGACGGCTGACACTGAAGGTCGACGGGCGCGTGCTCGTTCCGCGACCCGAGACGGAGATCGTGGTCGAGCGCTGTCTCACACGCATCGCCGGTGTCCCTCGGGCGCGCGTTCTCGACGTGGGCACGGGAAGCGGTGCGATTGCGCTCGCGATCGCGGACGAGGCTCCGGAAGCACGCGTCACCGGCCTGGACGCCTCGCCGGAGGCGCTCGACGTCGCCCGCGAGAACGCTTCGCGCACCGGTCTCGAGGTCGAGCTCGTCCAGGGCGATCTGTTCGAGGGACTGCCCGCAGGCCCGTGGGACCTCGTCGTCTCGAACCCTCCGTACGTCGGTCCCGACGAGATCGAGACGCTCGAGCCCGAAGTCCGTGACTGGGAGCCGCGCGCAGCGCTAGTGGGGGAGGGCGCCACCGAGGTGGTTGCCCGCGGCGCGGTCGCGCTCCTGCGGCCGGGCGGCGCTCTCGTCCTCGAATCCGCGGAGGGAGACGCCGGCCGCGTCAGCAATCTCCTGCGGAGATTGGGTTACGTCGAAGTGGGGATCTCGAAGGACCTGTTGGGGCGAGACAGGGTCGTCGATGGCGTGACCACATAAGACGGTTGACATGACTACAATGCGAGATAAGGTGACTACTCGAGTGGGCATCCGCGAGCTGAAGGCGAAGCTATCCGAGTACCTCGATCGCGCCGCTGCCGGCGAGACGATCGTCGTCACCCATCGCGGCCGCGCCAAGGCAGCGATCGGGCCGCTCTCTCTCGAGGATCGGGTCGAGCAGCTGGTTCGGGAAGGACGGGTGACACCACCGCGGCTACCAGGTCCACCACCGATGCCGACGAAGGTTTTCAAGGGCAGGATGACCGTGCAGGAGCTGATGGACGAAGATCGCGGCGACTGATGCAATACGTGGATGCGAGCGCGCTTCTCAAGACACACCTCGACGAGCCCGACAGGCACGAGGCACTCAGCATTTTGAACTCGGATGCTGACTGGGCCTCCGGCCGGCATACGCTGGTCGAGGTTCGGCGGAATCTCGTTCGTAGCGTCGAGCCATCGGCACTCGGAGCGGCGCGCGATCTCTTTCGACTGCAGTGGGGTCACATGCGGATCGCCGAGTTGGACGAGCCCCTCTGTGAGCGTGCGGCCGAGCTCGCAGAGAGCACCGGCGTACGCGCGCTCGACGCTCTTCATCTCGGGGCGGCAGACGTGCTGGGCGGCGGGGAGTTCCCGTTCGTCACGTTCGATCGTCGTCTCGCCACCGCCGCACGGTCCCTCGGCTGGACCGTCCTCGGAGCGTGAGCGAGGTCGAGCGAGCCATTGCCGCGATCCGGGCCGGCGAGGTCGTCGTCACACCGACGGACACCGTCTACGGACTCGCCTGCGACCCGCGCCGCGAGGAATCCGTGCGGGCGCTTTCGCTGCTGAAGGGCCGCTCGCCGGACCAGCCGATCGCGATCGTCGCCTCCAGCGTCGACTCGCTCGTCGAGTGTCTCCCCGAGCTGCCCGAGCGCGCCGTCGCTCTTGCTCGGCGTCTCCTGCCTGGGCCGTACACGCTCGTGCTCCCGAATCCGGCCCGACGGTTTCCCTGGCTCAGCGGAAGCAGGCCCGAGACGATCGGCGTTCGAGTGCCGGACGTCCGCGGACCGGGCCGCGATCTGCTGGACGCGGTGCGGGCAGTCGCCGCAACGAGCGCGAATCTCCACGGCGGGCTGGATTCACGGCGCATCTCCGACGTCCCGTCCGAGCTTCGCGAGGCGGTTGCCGTCGTCGTCGACGGTGGCGAGCTGCCGGGAACGCCGTCCACGGTGCTCGATCTGACGGGTTCGGAGCCTCGAGTCCTGCGCGAAGGCGCCGTGCCCGCGGCCGAGGCTCTCGCTCGCGCCCAGTAGCATCCTCGCGATGGCCACCCGGCAGTTGACGCCCGAGGATCTTCGCTCGTCCGGCCTCGCAGACGTCGATCCCGAGATCGCCGATCTCTTGGAGCGAGAGCTCGAGCGCCAGCGCGGCGAGATCGAGCTGATCGCGTCCGAGAACTTCACCTGGCCGGCAC
>JALZOK010000032.1 GCA_030857225.1 Actinomycetota bacterium | reverse complement strand
CGCGACCTCGGGCAATCAGCGCTACCTGTACGCGGGCATCGACCACTACGACGGCAGCTCGAGCCAGGCGGTGAGCAGCGAGCACACGTACGTCGGCACCAGCCAGAGCACCTGGCTGGGCTCGCCGACGGGCTCGACCACGCCCCCGGTCAACCAGTCGCCACCGACGGTGTCGGGGACGGCGCAGGTAGGGCAGTCGCTGTCGACGTCGACCGGGACCTGGTCGGGCAGCCCGACGAGCTTTGCCTATCAGTGGCGGCGCTGCGACTCGGGAGGCGGCGCGTGCGCGGACCTCGCGGGGGCGACGGCGTCGACGTACCTGGTCGCCGCCGCCGATATCGGCTCCACGCTGCGGGCCCGAGTGACGGCGACGAACGGCGCCGGCTCGAGCTCGGCCGATTCGGCGGCGACGGCGGTCGTGGCCGGCGCGCCGAGCGGGGTCCCGCCCGGCTTCACGAGCGTCTTCGTCGATCCTGGGTGCGGCGGCTGCTCGGTGAGCGCGATCGAGAACGGCTTGCGGGCGACGATCGCGGGCGCCGCGGACACGGTCGATACCGCCTACGGGGTACAGGACTTCGGCGGCGCCGGCGGCGTGTCGGGCCGGGTGTACGTGCGCGACGTGCTGGCGCTGGCGCAGGGTCAGTCGTTGAGCGCGAATCTGGCTGTGCTCCAGGTGCGTGACACCGCTGGGGCGATCGTGTACGAGCTGTACCTCGCCTCCGACCGGAGCCTGCGGCTGTGGAGCCGAGCCGGAGGGCTGCGCTCGACCTCGATCAACCTCTCCACCGGTGTGCTCGTGCCCAACGACGGCAGCTCCTCGATTCGGGTGGAGGTCTCTGCGCAGGCATCGAGCTCGGTCATCGTCCGCGTCGACGACGTGCAGAAGATCTCCCTGATCGGGCTCAGCGGCGCGACCTCGGGCAATCAGCGCTACCTGTACGCGGGCATCGACCACTACGACGGCAGCTCGAGCCAGGCGGTGAGCAGCGAGCACACGTACGTCGGCACCAGCCAGAGCACCTGGCTGGGCTCGCCGTAGCAGTAGACGAGCGAGCGGAAGTCGGGGACACTGGGAGAGGGGGTGGAAGAATTCAACGCCAAGACGGCGCGGCTCGCCGGGATCGAAGGCTTTCGCGCGATCGCGGCGATGAGCGTGCTCGTCTACCACGTGTACTACTACGCGGCGCCCGACGGACGCGCGGTGGACCTCGGTGTCTTCACGAAGATCGTCGAGAACTTCCGCGCAGGCGTGACGCTGTTTTTCGTGCTCAGCGGCTTCTTGCTCTATCGCGTCTTCGTTGGGGCGGCGCTCCGAGGTGGGTCGATGCCGTCCGTCCGACGGTACCTACGCAACCGAGCCCTCCGAATTCTCCCCGCCTACTGGGTCATTCTGATTGCGGTAGCTCTCGTCTTCCAGTTCGAGCTTCTGACGTCGCCGCTCAGGCTTCTGGCCAACTTGCTCCTCCTCCAGAACTACGTGCCTCCATATCTCGCTGGAGGAGAGCAGGGGCTCGGCATCGTCCCGGCCTGGTCGCTGGTGGTCGAAGTCAGCTTTTACGTGCTGGTTCCCATTCTCGGCTATATCGCGGTGCGGCTCGCTGCACGACGCGGACTTGGGGTTGTCGCCGCGCTCGTCCCGGTCGGAGCGATGCTGGCTGCTGGCATCGCGGCGAAGGGGATCTCGAGAGCGATGGAACCCTCGGATGCGTTGGCGATCTGGAATCACGCCCTTCCGACCCATGCCGATTGGTTCGCCGCCGGAATGGCACTCGCGGTGGCACGGGTTCTCCACGAAGACGGCCTGCTCCACCTCCCGCGCACGTGGGTGGGAGCAGGGACGTTAGGCGCCGCGCTCTTCGCGGTGCTCTCAGCGAAGTTGTATTACGACGGTACACTCAGCGGGCTCGAGCAGCAGACAGCGAATGCAATCCTGTTCGCAGTTGCATTGGGATTCGTGGTGCTGTCGTCGCCGCATGCGAGAGCGGTTCGCTGGCTTTCGTTGCGTCCGGTGGTGTTCCTGGGCCTGGCCTCGTACAGCCTGTTCCTCGTCCACGACCCGATAGTTCGCGGCTTCCGCGATTGGGGGCTGACGTTCGGCGGAACGATCGGCTTTGGCATGAACCTCGTCGTAATCGCCGGAGTTTCCGTCGTCCTCGCGAGTGTCAGCTATCTGTACGTCGAGCGGCCGGCGCTTGCTCGTAAGCGAGGGTGGCAGGTCGGAGACCGCGCGGGCCTCGGCTCGAACGCAACTCCAGAGGGCGCCGAGCCAGCGGGTTCGAAGGTGACGCTCGCGGACGCGCTTGGACAGGCCCTAAAAGACGCCACTCGGCCATAGAGCGGCGGCATCTACGTCGCGCTAGCCCGGATCTTTCAGTAGCGCCCGTCCACCGGTCGCTCGGTCGGCTGGTGATGTCCGCCTGAGCAGGGACGATCTGGGTTGTCGAAGTCCGATGCCCCTGCCCAGGAGGATCACCATGCCGGTGAAGGCGCTCAACTCGCTCGAGAGGCTACAAGTCGTTGCGGACGCGGAGGCTCTGACCTCGCGCGCGGGGACGGCGCTCGTCGCCGGGGTCTCCGATCGGGTGGGGCTGACGACGGGCCTTCAGGACGCGCTCGCGGGTGTGCGCGAGCGCCGTTCCCGCCACGATCCCGGGCGGGTGCTGCGCGACCTCGCACTCACGCTCGCCGACGGGGGCGACTGCCTGGCCGACCTGCGCGCGCTCCGCGACCAGGAGCCGCTCTTCGGCGAGGTCGCCTCCGATGCGACCGCCTGGCGAGTCGTCGCCGCCCTCGACGAAGAGCGGCTGGGCGCGATCCGAGCGGCGCGCGCCCAAGCCCGGCGGCGGGTGTGGGAGCAGGCGGGCGCGCCGGAGCGGGTCATCCTCGACCTCGACGGGACGCTCGTCACCGCCCACTCCGACAAGGAGGGCGCGGCCGGCACGTACAAGGGCGGCTTCGGCTTCCACCCCCTGCTCTGCTACGAGGCGGAGAGGGGCGAGGCGCTCGCCGGCATCCTGCGCCCCGGCAATGCGGGCTTCAACACCGGCTCGGACCACACCGAGCTGCTCGAGCGCGCACTCGCGCAGCTGCCTGAGCAGACACGCTCGCCCGGCCTGCTCGTGCGGGCAGACCGCGCCGGCGCCACGCACGAGTTCGTCGATCACGTCGTCGCCCGCGGCCTGCGCTTCTCCGTCGGGCTCGACCTGACCGAGCGCGTGCGCCAAGTCATCCTCGCCCTGCCCGAGTCGGCTTGGCAGCCGGCGCTCGCCCAGGACGGCGAGGGCCGGGAGGGCGCCCGGGTCGCCGAGCTGCCGCTCGATCTGGCCGCCTGGCCGGCGGGGACGCGGGCGATCTGCCGCCGCGAGCGCCCCCATCCCGGCGCGCAGCTCTCCTTCACAGACGAGAACGGCCACCGCTTCCAGGTCTTCCTCACCAACCAGCAGGGGAAGCGGATCGCCCGCCTCGAGCAGCTGCACCGCGCCCGCGCCGTCTGCGAGGACCGCATCCGCTGCGGCAAGGAGACCGGGCTCCGCAACCTCCCCTTCCGCGACTTCCGGGCCAACGCCGCCTGGCTCGAGCTGGTGCTGATCGGCCAGGACCTGCTCTGCTGGACGCAGCGACTGCTGCTCTCCGACGGCGAGCTCGCCCGCTGCGAGCCGAAGCGGCTGCGCTACCGGCTGCTGCACGTCGCCGCTCGCCTCACCCGGCACGCACGACGCATCGTCCTCCACCTGCCGCGCGCCTGGCCCTGGCAGCGCGAGCTCGTGGCGGCCTTCGAGCGCTTACGCGCGCTGCCGGCGTAACTCCACCACGATCAACGAGCGAGCCGGCCGGCGTCAGCCTGCCCGATCGCCCCTCTCGGAGCACCAGCCGCCAGTGGTCACAAGCGCGCTCGAGCCGGAGGCAAGGGCGCGTTGGCCGAACAAACCCGAACGAGCCTTCAACGCCTCGCCAGGCGCCCTTACTGAACGATCCGGGCTAGGCGGCGCCGAAGACATTCTCGTCCGGCGAGACGTCGTCGTTTCGGTCGTCGCACAGCTCCTCGAGAATGCCGTCACCTATGGGGAACATCGGTGAACGTCGTCGCTCGGACGTCCCCGAGCGGCTTGCTGGTGGCGGTAGAGGACAGCGGTCGTGGCATCGACGACACGTTCGTGCCGTTCCTGTTCCACCGCATGCGCGCAGCGAACGCTCCGCAGCCGAGGCCGCGGGTCGGGGCCTCGGGCTGTCTCAGGCGCGGAAGACCGCTCGCGAAAACGGCGGCGACGTTCGCTACGAGCCCAACCAGGGCGGAGGTGCTCGGTTCGTGGCGGTGTTCTCGGATGTCTCGGAGCGTCGGCAGGCCGGAGCTCAGGACACCGGTCTCGAGACCCAGGCTGACCGCGGCCGGGCTGCAGGCCTGTGGCGACGTGCGGTGGCTCGGCTTCGACGTCCGCCACAGGATCGGGCACTTCGTACGCTGGATTAGACCCCGGCGACTTTCGGCTAGCTTCCGGGCAACAGTCCGCCGAGACTCCCGAGATCGCCCGGAATCAGCCCAGACATCTTCGACTCCATCAACCCACGCGCCGAGCGAAGCGCCTCGTTCACCGCCGCCAGGATCATGTCCGCGAGGAGCTCGGGGTCGTCGGGGTCGATCGCGCGCGGGTCGATCGCGATCTCGACGATCTCGCCCGCGCCGTTCGCCTTCACCGTGACCATGCCGCCACCCGCGGAGGCCTCGACGATCTCGCTCGCGGCTTCCTCCTGCGCCTTGGCCAGACCCTCCTGCATCCGCTGCGCTTCTCGGAGCATCTTGTTCATGTCGAAGCTCATCAGTCCCCTTCCACTTCTCGTGCATCGAGTTTCTCCTGGAGCAATGAGATGAAGCCTTCCTCGGTGAGCGGGCCATCGTCTTCCTCGTCGGCGCCGGCCTCGACCTCTCCGGCCTCGAGCACGACTGCGAGCCTTCGTCCCGTGACCTCGTAAAGCGCCTCGCGCAGCAAGGAGATGTTCTGTGGCTCTGCGATCTGCTGGCGGTGGAAGTCGTTTCCCGCGGGGAACTCGAGTGTCAGGGTATCGCCCGTGAGCTCGGTCGGCGTCGCCTCGGACAGCAGGCTGGCGACGGGGATCGAGCGCCCGCGCACCGACTCGACGATCGAGCGCTGCCACGCCTCGGCCACTTGCTCGAGCTCGAGATCCGGCGGCACGGGCACGGGGTCGTCGTTTGGAGTTGAGAGCTTCGGCGCCAGTGTTGCGACTGACTCTCGTGCAGCCGGCGACATAGGAGCTGCTCCACGACTCTCGAGCACCTCGACCCTATGAGCCAGCGACTCGCGCGAAAGGTCGGCGTGCGGCCTTGTCACCTTCACGATGGCTAGCTCGAGCGGCAGTCTGGGGTCGCCTCCCTGGCGCATGTCCTCGACGGCCACGGCGAGCAGGTCGATCAGCCGCAGGACGGTCGGTTCGGGAAGCTGATTCGCCTGCTGGCGAAGAAACTCCTTGGTCTCCTCGGTGACAGGGAGTGACTCCGGAACGTGCCCCATGTGCTGGACGAGCAGGAGATGGCGCAGATGCTCGAGCAGGTCGGTGACGAGCCGGCCGAGATCCTGCCCCTGCTCGGCGAGCTCCTCGATGAAGACGAGCGCTCCCGCGGTGTCGTGGTCTACGACCATGTCGCAGAGCCGGAGCAGCGTGTCCTCCTCGACTGCCCCAACGAGCTGCAAGACGGCCTGGGCGTCTACCGACCCGTTTGTGGCTGCGGCGAGCTGGTCGAGCGTCGAGACCGCGTCGCGAAACGATCCGTGCGCGCTCCGCGCGATCAGCGAGAGAGCGGAGTCCTGGGCTTGGATGCCCTCCCCGTCGGCCACCCGCCGGAGCAGTGTCACGAGCTCGGAGAGCCGCGGCCGCTGGAAGACGAACGTCTGACAACGGGACCGGACTGTCGGAATGACCTTGACGAGATCGGTCGTGCAGAAGACGAAGAGGAGGTGGGGAGGGGGCTCCTCGATCAGCTTCAGCAACGCGTTCCAGGCGGCGTCCGTCAGCTGATGCGCCTCGTCCAGGATGTAGACCTTGTAGCGGCCCTCGACCGGCTGCAGGACAACACGCTCGCGGATCTCGCGGATGTCGTCGATGCCGCGTTGGGAGGCCGCGTCCATCTCGACCACGTCGAGGGAGGTCCCGTTCGCGATCGCGACGCAGACGTGACAGGTCGTGTCCGGGGTCGGAGTCGGTCCTCCGGTGCCGACGCAGTTCAGGGCTTTGGCGAGGATGCGCGCCATCGAGGTCTTGCCGGTTCCGCGCGGCCCCGCAAAGAGATACGCCTGCCGCACCTGGTCGTGCTCGATGGCGTTCTGGAGCGTCCGCACCACGGCTTCTTGCCCTACCACCTCGTCGAAACCCTGCGGCCGGTACTTGCGGTAGAGGGCACTCACCCTGCGGATTCAAGCAGGTGGTCGCGCGTTGCAGTGTGGATGTTCGCGTTTCCTACGTTCAGCAGGTGGTTTTGGGGTCCGCTGAGGGGTAGGGCATAATGGAGGGGATTGAGAATGCTGCTGTCACACGAAACGTGTGCGCGTGATGACACCGGTCAACGAACAGGCTGGTACTCGCCGACTCCCTCGTTCCTCCTGGCGCTTGCCTGCGTCGTCTGGGCCGCGATCGCTGCTCCTGCAGTGCCTGCGGCACCCGGTGATCCGAAGCGGGCTGCTCCTCCGCAAGAGCTCTGGAACGCGTTTCCACTCGATCCGATTTCCGAGCGCTTGGGCTTGGCTGGCGGTCCGAGCGTGCCGTTCACTCCGCCCGGGAGACCGGAAGTCGCCGCCGAGATCTCATCCGAAGCCGCGAGCAGCGATCTGCCGCTGCTGGCGCTAGCGGGCGGTGCCGGAGCTCTCATCGTTCTTGCGCTGCTCGTTCTCGCATTGGTGCGACTGCGGCAGCCAGCCCGACATCTCTCAGCCCCGCTGTGGCAGGGGACGGCGGGGATCGAAGCGAGTCCCGTCGCACGCCTGCAGCAGTACGCGGACATCGACACAGCACTGACCCGGCCCCCAGGGCTCGTTCAGCGAGAGGCCGAAACTCGTTCCGACACGAGACGTCGCTCACGGCGTCCACAAGCTTCTCGTGACCTGCGTGCAGTGGCGTACCGCATGCGTCGTGCCATCTGGAACGATGACACCGCACCGTTTCTCGTAGGATCGGCTATCGCGATCTTGGCAGCGTTCCTCATCGTCCACCTGGCCGGGTAGCCGTGCAGCCGCTTTCTCTCGACTCACGACATTCCCGATCCGGCCTCCTTCAGCGCGCGGTCGTTGCTGGAGGGGCGCTCACCGCCGGGGGTCTGATCGTCGCAGGGCTGCCGAAACTCGCGTCTGCGGCGCCGTCTCCCGCCCAGGACGTTCGGGTTCTCAATCTTGCGCTGCTCCTCGAGTACATCGAGGCGGCGTTCTATGCCGAAGCCCGTGCGAAAGGCGCTCTGCGCGGGGAGCTCCGTCAGTTCGCCGAGGTGGTCGGGGGCCACGAGCAGCAGCATTTGACCTTTCTCAAGAAGACGCTGGGTGCCAAGGCCCGCGCGAAGCCGAGGATGGTGTTCGGGAAGGCGACGACCGACCCCGATGCGTTCGTCGCAAGCGCTCTTGCGCTCGAGGACACGGGGGTTGCCGCATATAACGGCCAGGCGACGAACCTCACGGCGGGCGCTCTCGCCGCAGCGGCCAGGATCGTCTCGGTCGAGGCTCGTCACGCTGCCTGGATTCGATCGATCGCAGGGAAGACGCCCGCGGCGGATGCGACGGATCCTTCGTTGACCGAGGCCCAAGCCCTCGCGGCGCTTCGAAAGACGGGGTTCCTCCGCTCGTAGCGAGGCTGGATGATGGCAAAGCAGCGAAACCAGAGGATCGATGAGGTGCCCATGGAGCTCGACCTCACGCTCGAGGAGATCGATCCTGCCGGGGCGATCTGCGAAGCGCACGAGAACGTCCATCGCGACTCGCGCACGGCGTTCCTGCGCAGGGCGAGTGTCGGAGGTGCGGCGCTACTCGGGGCGCTTTCCGTCGTTCCCGCGGGCGGCTCGCAGTCGGCAAACGACGTCGACATTCTCAACTACGCGCTGGCTCTCGAGTATCTCCAGGCGGCTTTTTACACAGAGGCGGAGCGCGTCCGTGCGCTCAGAGGGAAGGCGCGCGAGGCCACGGAGGTCGTGGGTGCGGTCGAGCGCGCTCACGTGGAGGCTCTTCGGAAGGCGCTCGGCAGCGCCGCGGTCGCCCGTCCGACGTTCAACTTCCGCGGGGTGACGGAAGACCAGAGGAAGTTCTTGAGGACCGCGGTCGCGTTCGAGGATCTCGCCGTCGCCGCGTACAAGGCGCAAGCCCCGCGACTCCAGGCGAAGCCGATCCTCGCCGTAGCCATCTCGATTCACTCCGTCGAGGCGCGGCACGCGGCTTGGATGCGACGCCTGTTCGGAGTCGTGCCGGCCGCAGATGCATTCGACGATCCCGTCTCCAGACCGGAGGCGACGAGAATCGTCGCCTCGACCGGCTTCATCACGTCGAGCGGGAAGACGGAGCGGGAGGCCAAGCCGAGATTCACGGGTTGACGGCGCGCGTGCCACGAGGACCTCGGGGCGCTGGTCTCGTCGTGTCCGGCGTCGTCGCGTTACTCCTGATCGTCTCCGCGCTTCTCGTCGTGCGGTTCGCAGGCTCGTCCTCCGCGTCGACGTCAATTCCAGACGCGGCGCTACCCGCACCTGCCAGCCCTGCGTTCGCCATACCCGAGCCGCGCCCGCTCGGGCCGTCGCGTAACGCCGCGCGCTGGAGCTTCGTGACCCGGGCGGTACCGGTGCGCGCGGCTCCTCGAGCCGATGCGAGCTCGATCGCCTTCCTGGACACGCAGACGCCGGAGCGGACCGCGAACGTCGTTCTCGTCGAGGACAGCGCCGAGGACCGGGCGGGCCGCCTATGGATTTTGGTCCGCGTCCCCGGGCTGCCCGAGAATCTGACCGGCTGGGTCCCGCGCGCTGCTCTTGGAGCCTCCGAGTTCGTCCAGACGCATCTGGTCGTCGACCTGAAGGAGCTCACGGCGACTCTGCTGTTTGACGGACTCCCGATCTTTGCGGCCGAGATCGGTATCGGCAAGCCCGCCTGGCCGACGCCTGTCGGCGAGTTCTACGTTCGAAGTCGGATTCGGAGCCTCAGCTCTTTCTACGGGCCCCTGGCATTCGGCACGAGCGCCCGCTCGGAGGTGCTCACCGACTGGCCTGACGGCGGCTTCGTCGGGATCCACGGGACGAACCAGCCGCGGCTGCTGCCGGGGAAAGTGTCCCACGGCTGCATTCGCATGCGCAATGCGGACATCCTCCGGTTGGGCAAGTTGATGCCGGTCGGTACGCCCGTCACCATCGGCTGAAGGAATAGGCCCGGCCACGCACTCCGCCTTCGAAACAGGCGTCCCCGGAGGAATCCACGTCGCCGGCTCGGATCGGGCGGAGCCGCGGCACCTGAGAGGGAGTCCTTAGCGCTGCTTCCTTCCGGACCTGACGCGGTTCGGACGCTCCCAGTGCGCGGAACCCGATCTGTCAACACCACGTGCGATAGATCCAGTCCCGAAGACACCGTCCCTCGGACGGCATTCGGCCCCGCATGGAGCGGATTTCGGGTTCAGGGAACCGCTGACTCCCCACCTAGCGCGACCGGGCGCCAGGAGCGTAGCAACGTGCTGCCCTAGTAGGGGCCGGCATAGCGTGCCGACCCGGCAGTTCGACCGCGGGTAGCTTGCTGATCCCTCGAATGGGGGGCATTATTGCCCCGACGCGGTTCGCACCACCCCCTTCTTCCTTGATGCCTCCATTTGCTGGACGACCCTCACCCTCGGCGGAGCGTCGCTGTTGTCTCGTCGTGCTCTTTCCTGACTCCGCTGAGATTCGCCATCTTGACGACGTGCCGCTTCCCGGCACACGCCTTCGAAGCGCCGCAGGACACGAGTGGTTCGTCGTCGAAGTCTTACAAAGTGGCCGAGATACGTACACGGTGCGTTGCGTGGGACGGCGTGAGTATCTGGATGAATTCGGGACAGGAGCGGTTCGCGGTCGCCTCGTCGCCGGGGATCTTCTCGAGGACATCGGCAGAGGCGCAGCTCACACGGGCGAACGCGCGACCGATCTATTCGACGATGTGGCCGACGAGCTGCTGCAACGCGTTCGTCGATCGATTCGCGATCAGGGATGGCGCCGGACGGAGACGACGTTCGTCGCTTCTTTCATCAGCGCTGACAGCCGCCTGTTCGAGGACGTCATTCGCGCCAAGAGCCTCGCGTCGGCGGAGTCAGACGCTCTGGAGCGCGCTCGTCGCTGGAACATGTCATTGAAACACGTCATCCCCGGTCCCGAGTGGCTGAACACGAGCTTAGGCCGGCGTAGGGCACGGCGGTGGCGACGGGTTCATCGGCTTCTGCCCAAAGTGCGCTGAACGCGAGTCCGCGCCTGACGCTCGTGCTTCCGGGTCACCACTCTTGTACAGCACCGCGCCGCCACTCGATTCGGGTTCTCGACCTCTCTACTCGCGATCGTGCGGACCGGGTCGTTCGCGGATCGTTTCCGCCTGCGATGAGCGCACGAGTGCCGATGGGCGCACCTGGGATCGAACCAGGGACCTCTCGCGTGTGAAGCGAGCGCTCTCCCGCTGAGCTATGCGCCCGAGAGGGCCTAGCGTACCGCAGCCCTTGGTACGGTCACGTGATGGCGCCGGCGACGATGACGCCGCCTCGCGAGCGAATCACGCGGGGCACGGGGAGCGGGCTCGGGAAGCCGTGGCATGTGGTCGTGAGAAACGACGATCACAACACCTTCCAGGGGGTCGCATTCGCCCTCTCGAGCGTCCTGCCGGGGATCACGTACGACCGCGGGCTGCAGTTGGCCGACATGATCCACAACACGGGACAGGCAATCGTCTGGTCCGGCCACAAGGAGCAGGCTGAGCTCTACTGGACGCAGCTCGGCGGCTATGGGCTGACAATGGCGCCGCTCGAGCAGTAGCGCCGTTTTGACGCCGGACACCGTGGTAGCGTCCTCGCCGTGTCGCTGGCGCTGACCGGCTACGAGATCGGCCTCCTCACCTCCGCTCTCGTCTTCATCATCTTCGCCATCATCGTGGCGCTGGTCGTCCCGCGGTCGCGACCCACGTTTCCGTCAAAATACTTGGGGTGGTTCATCGCGGCCTGCATCGTGCTCTTCGCCGTGCAGATGACCGCGGTGATCCTGCTCGCGGAGCTGGGCGAGGAGGAGCACGAGGAAGTCGCGCAAGAGAGCGAGCCGAACGTCACGACTCCGGTGGAGACGACGCCGACCACCGAGACCACCGAGACGACGGGCACGACGGAGACCACCGAAACGACGGAGACCGGCGCCGAAGCCGGAGATCCAGTCGCCGGCAGGGACGTCTTCCTGACAGCGGGCGGGTGTGGAAGCTGCCATACCCTCGCCGACGCGGGAACGACCGGCACGATCGGTCCCAATCTCGATGCGGCCTCACCGTCCTTCGACAGGGCGATCGAGCGCGTGACGAACGGGGCGGGGATCATGCCGGCGTTTGCGGACACCCTGAGCGAGCAGCAAATCCAGGACGTGGCCGCGTATGTCTCTTCCGCAGCCGGCGGCTAATGCACTTCGGGCGTCTAAGCTAGGCCCGCCTGGAGAGGTGTCCGAGCGGCCTAAGGAGCGCGACTGGAAATCGCGTACGTGCTGAAAGGTGCGTCGCGGGTTCAAATCCCGCCCTCTCCGTGTGGTGAGAGCGAATGGTCCTGTGGTCGTCCTCGGGGCCGGATCGAGCGGCGAGCACTTCGTCGGCGCCCTCCGGCGGCTCGATCCGGACGTCGAGATCGTCATCGTCGAGCGGGAGCTCGCCGGCGGGGAGTGCTCGTACTACGCCTGTGTCCCCACTAAGACGCTCCTCCGCTCGGGCGAAGCGCTCGCCGCTGCTCGGATCGCTCCGGGCGCGGCGGAGGCGGTCACCGGGGAGCTCGACGCCGAGCGCGTCTTCTGGTGGCGAGACCAGGTGACCGACGGCCGCGACGACTCGTGGCATGCGAACTGGCTCGCGGAGCAGGGCGCCGAGCTCGTTCGAGGCGAGGGGCGCGTTGTACGACCGGGGCTCGTCGCAGTCGGCGAGCGAGAGTTCGAGTACGGACAACTCGTCGTGGCGACGGGCTCGTCACCGGCGGTGCCCGCCGTGGAGGGCCTCGACGACGTCGACTTCTGGACGAACCGCGAAGCCGTCTGGGCGAACGCCGTGCCGAAGAGCCTCGTCGTCTTCGGCGGCGGGCCGGTCGGGGTGGAGCTGGCGCAGTCCTTCCACCGGCTCGGCGCGGAGACGACGATCGTCGAGCCATCGACGCACTTGCTCGCCAGGATCGACTCCCAGGCGGGAGAGCTGCTTCGGGAACGGTTCGAGGACGAAGGCATCGACGTGCGGCTGCAAGCCAGGGTCGAACGAGTCGAAGCGGTCTCCACCGGGGTCCGCGTCCATCTGTCCGCGGGTGACTCGATCGAAGCGGAGCGACTGCTGGTCGCGACGGGCCGGCGACCGAATGTCGAGGGTCTCGGACTCGAGCAACTCGATATCGAGCTTACGAAGAGAGGCATCACGGTCGACGAGAGGATGCGCGCCGGGGATGCCGTCTGGGCGATCGGGGATCCCAGCGGCGTCGCGCTGCTCACCCACGTCGGCAAGTACCAAGCACGGGTGGCGGCGGCGAACATCGCGGGCTTGGACTACGTCGCGGACTACCGTGCGATCCCGGCAGCCGTGTTCACGGATCCGCAGGTGGCCTCTGTCGGCACGACGGAGGGCGAGGTGGTCACTGCCGAGTTCCGAATCGAGGGCGGGCGGCTCTCGACGTACGAGCGCCCGAAGCGACCGGGAGTGGTCAAGCTCGCAGCAGACCCCGGGCAGCGGGTCGTGGTCGGCGCCGTGGCGGTGGGGCCGGAGGCGGGGGAGTGGATCGGACAGCTCACGCTCGCGGTGCGCGCACAAATCCCGATCGACGTGCTGCTCGACACGATCCAGCCTTACCCGACGTTCTCGGAGGCGATCTTCGGCGCTCTCCAGGAGCTCGACGGCCGTCTGGAGAGGAGAGCCGGAGAGAGCGGAGGGGGAGGGATTTGAACCCTCGAGAGGCTTGCACCCCTAACGGTTTTCGAGACCGCCCCGTTCGACCGCTCCGGCACCCCTCCGAGCCGACAGCGTAACCTCCTCCGCCGAGCGTCGTCTCGTGGTTCTCTCGAGACCGTCCGATATCCTGATCGACCTACCCGGAGAAGTGGCCGAGTGGCTGAAGGCGGCGCCCTGCTAAGGCGTTAGGTGGGGAAAACCCTGCCTCGAGGGTTCGAATCCCTCCTTCTCCGCCTCATCCCCCGTCCCGTCCGCTACCCGGCTTCGGGTGCAGTGTCCAGCTCTCCGCGACGCACCCTTCGGTAGAGCGCGACCCCGATCACGCCCGCGATCGCGGGGATGATTCCTGCCAGGAAGAGTGTCCAACGCGCGCCGATGGTGACGATGAGAAGTCCTCCGAGTCCGAGCGCGACCATCTCCGCCCCATTCGCAGCGCGTTGTAGGCGGCGAACGCCCGCCCGTGCAACCGCGCGGGAACGCGCTGGTGCAGCAACGTCCGGATGAGGACGTTCTTTGTCCCGTGCGCGGCACCGCCGATGACGTAGCAGACGAGCGCGAACGAGAAGACGAGCGGGAGGGTCGGAGCTGCGAGGCCGAGGCTCTGGACGACGATCGCGACGAGCGCGACACCCGCGAGCGCGCTCCCGCGGAACCGCCGTGCCAGGAGAAGGCCTCCGACGGCCATTCCGACGAACCAGCTCGTCCACAGAGCGCCGAAGCCCACGTCGCCGACCTCGAGGAACTCCTTGGCGAAAAACACCTCGGCCGGCGCCGACGCCGTCATGAAGAGCAGCGAAGCGAAGGCGACGAGCATCACCACTCGAAGGATCGTGTCGCCGGTCAGGAAGACGATTCCGTCGCGTGCTCGCCCGAGGGGCTCGTCGGCCGCCTGGGCCATGGCGACGGCTCGCTGGCGCACGAGAAGGACAGCGGCAGCGATGACGAGGAAGCTCGCGGCGTTCACGAGCAAGGGCAGGCGCGTTCCGCCGGCATCGACGAGGATGCCAGCGAGCAGCGGGCCGGCGGCGAATCCTGCGAAGCGCGCCGTCTCGACGTGCGCGTTCGCAATCGGCAGTCGCGCTTCCGGGACAACGGCCGGGATCAGGGAGAACTCAGCGGGCTGGCTCACCGCGTTCGCCGTGCCCAGGAGCAGCGTGAGGACGAGAAGAGGCCCGAGCGAGCCGGTGAAGGCGAGCGCGGTCGCGACCACAGCCTGGGCGATCGAGGCAAGCACCACCACGCGACGGGAGTCGAAGCGATCGACGAGGAGCCCTACCGGTCCGGCGAAGACGACGAGAGGGGACCAGAGTGCGATAAAGAGTGCGGCCACCGCGAGTCCCGAGCCAGTGGTCTCCTCCAGATGAAGTGCTAGTGCGGTAACCGCAAGCCAGTCGCCGAGCGCGGAGAGAAAGACTGCGCTAACCAGCAGCTCGAGGTTCCCGCGATGCATGCTTGCAGGCTCAGTCGTGGATGCGTGCGATCAGGTCCTCGCGCTTGAGGACCTTGACCTCGATCCCGCCGAGGCGGACGTCGTAGCCCGCGTCGCGCGGATACAGCACCTTGTCGCCGGCGTCGACACCGCTCGCTTCACTCCCAACCGCAGTGACGATCCCGGTGCGGCAGGGGGCAGCTTCGGCCGCCGAGGCGGGAAGAATCAGGCCCGCCCGCGTCTCCGTCTCGTCCGACACGGGCTGGACGACGACGAACTCGTCGAGTGGCTCGAGCGTGACGTCGACGCTGCGGGAGTCTTCGATCACGACAGAAACATAGTAGGTCGGTCAGAGACGCCCGGCGTCGACGATCCGTTGCAGGAACTGCTGCGTACGGGGCTCGCTCGGCGCGCCGAAGATCTGCTCGGGCGTCCCTTGCTCCAGGATCACGCCCTCGTCGAGAAAGCAGACGCGGTGCGCGACATCGCGGGCGAAGCCCATCTCGTGCGTGGCGATCAGCATCGTCATCCCCTCGGCCGCAAGCTCACGAATGACCTCGAGCACCTCGGCGACGAGCTCGGGGTCGAGTGCGCTCGTGACCTCGTCGAGCAGGAGCAGACCGGGTTGCATCGCCAGCGCGCGAACGATGGCGACCCGCTGCTGCTGCCCGCCCGAGAGGCGGTCCGGATATTCGTTTCGCTTGTCCGCGAGCCCGAAGCGGCCGAGGAGCTCGTTCGCACGCGCATCAGCCTCGAGCTTCCGCAGGCCCATCGCCTTGCGCGGCCCGAGCGTGACGTTCTCGACCACGGACATGTGCGGGAACAGGTTGAACGCCTGGAAAACGATCCCGATCCCGCGCCGTACGCGGTTGACGTCGACACCGCTTGCAGTGATCTCTTCCCCCCGCAGCACGATCCGCCCCGCGTCGATTGGCTCGAGCACGTTTATGCAACGCAGGAGCGTCGACTTGCCGGAGCCCGAGGCCCCGATCAGGCACACCACCTCGTGCTCCGCGAGCGCGAGATCGATCCCCCGCAGCACCTCGAGCTTGCCGAACGACTTGCGCAGGCCCTCGATCGCGAGCGCGGGCGTGGTCACGTCGCCACCCCGCCGGCTTGCCGCCGTCGCCGGTCGCGGGCGACGAGCCAGTCGGTGAAGCGGGCGAGCGGGATCGTGATCGCGACGAAGAGGGTTGCGGCGACGAGGTAGTGCGTGCCGTTGAAGTCCGCGGCCTCGTTGATCCCCGCCTGATTGAGAACCTCGACGACACCGAGGACACTCACGAGTGCCGTGTCCTTCTGCAGCCCGATGAAGTCGTTGAGAAGCGGAGGGATGACCCGGCGCACCGCCTGCGGGAGCACGACATGACGCAGCGACTGGAAGCGCGTCAAGCCGAGTGAGCGGGCGGCTGCGTCCTGGCTCGGATGCACCGACTCGATGCCCGCGCGGTAGACCTCGGACACGTACGCGGTGTAGACCAGGACGAGCGAAACCGTCGCCCAGAAGATCTCCGAGTTCGGGACCCCCTCGAGCTGGAGGGCAGGCATCCCGACCCCGAGCATCAGGATGACGAGGATCGTCGGCACGCCCCGGAAGAAGTCGGCGTAGACGATCGCGAGCGCCCGCACGGGGAAGAAGACCGGGCCGGGAAGGCTTCGCAGGACGGCGAGACCGAGCGCGGTCACGAGGATGATCGACTCCGCGATCAGGAAGATCCTGATGTTGATCAGGAAGGCGTCCGCGATCTCCGGAAGAGACTCGCGATAGAGACCCCAGTCGAAGAAGTACGCCTTGAACCGGTCCCAACCGGGCGATCTCGTGACGAGAAACGCGAGGGCGCCGAAGAAGACCAGCGTGCTCGCGACCGCAATTGGCACCCCCCGCCCCGTGCCGGAGCGGGGGGTTGCGGTGCTCAGGATCCGTGAGCGGCGATCGCCTTCCAGTGCTTACCTGATGACGGGTGCGCCGGCGGCCCGCGAGAGCCAGCGGGTCTGTATTCCCTTGATCGTTCCGTTCGCCCAGAGCCGGTTGAGCGCGCGGTTGACGCAGCGCCTGAGCGAATTGCCCTGTTCGAAGACCATTCCGAACCGCTCCCGTCCACCCCGGTTCGGGAACTGGCCCACGATGACGCCGTCTTCGACCTGCACCGCGGTCACGAAGAATGCGGTCGGGAGGTCGACGACGATGCCGTCGATCTGGCCGTTCTTCAGCGCTTGCACCGCGAGGTCGTTCGAGCGATATGCGAGGGGCCGCGACGAGGGACGGATGTGGTCGACGATGTACTGGTAGCTCGTCGTTCCGAGTTGCGCGCCGAGGCGGTAGGGCCGAAGTGCCCCACGTGTCTTCGCGTTCACAATCGCGGTTCCCTCGCGACCGACAAGCGCCTGGTTCACGAAGTAGTACGCGTTCGAGAAGTCGACGACCTTGTCGCGCGCGGCGGTGTACGAGACCTGCGCCATGTAGAAGTCGAAGTTCTTGTCTCCCGGCCGGTACGACTGAGCGAACGGGACATGCCTCCAGTCCACCTGACTCCTGCTGAAGCCGAGCTGCTTCGCGACCGCGTAGGCGACGGCGGACTCGTAGCCCTGGCCGCTGTACGGATTCGAGATCTTCCACGGCTTCCGCGTCTCACCGCCGCCCCACCAGGGCGGGAACGCCGGATTGTCCGTGCCGAGAGTCAGGCGACCGTCCTCGATCAGGTTGAGGTCGGCCTTCGCGCAGCCACCGGCCTGGGCCTGCGTTTCCGGGTTGCCCGTCGCGGTTGCCGCGACCCCGAGGGCGAGTGCTGCGAGGGCAAGGCCGACGAGAACCGTACGCATTTCGGATCCACTCCTTCGAGTCAGAGGAAAGGCGCGGCGAGCCTACCACCGCCTGGGTAGCGTGCGAACATGCCCGCGCCCTTTGTCGAGCTCGAGGTCGGGGAGCGGATCGTTAAGATCACGAACCCGGACAAGGTCCTTTTCCCGAAGGCGCGCAAGACCAAGCGCGACCTCGTCGAGTACTACGTCGCGGTCGGAGAGGGGATCGTGCGCGCGTTGTACGAGCGGCCGACGCAGCTTCGCCGCTTCCCCGACGGGATCGCGGGCGAGCAGATCTACCAGAAGCGCGTGCCAGAGAAGCGCCCGGAGTGGGTGGAGGCGGCGCGCGTGACCTTCCCCTCGGGCCGCCACGCGGACGAGCTCTGCGTGACGGAGCTCGCACAGGTGGTCTGGGCGGCGAACCTCGCCGTAATCGACTTCCATCCCTGGCCTTCACGCCGGAAGGACACCGAGCACCCGGACGAGCTCCGCATCGACATTGACCCGCAGCCGGGTACGACGTTCAAGGACGCAAAGCGCGTGGGCGCGCTCGTGCGCGAGGTGCTGGACGAGATCGGCTATGTGGGCTGGCCGAAGACCTCGGGGAACCGGGGTGTCCACGTCTTCTGCCGTATCGAGCCGGAGTGGGAGTTCCCGGTGGTGCGTCGCGCCGCGCTTGCGTTCGCGCGGGAGGTCGAGCGGCGGCTGCCGAAGAAGGTCACGACGGCTTGGTGGAAGGAGGAGCGTGGCCGCCGGGTCTTCATCGACTTCAACCAGAACGCGCGCGATCGAACGGTCGCCTCGGCCTACTCGGTGCGAGCGCGTCCTGATGCAGCGGTCTCTGCGCCCGTCACCTGGGACGAGCTGCCAGACGTCGAGACCGAGGACTTCTCCATGACCACGATGCCCGGGCGGTTCGCCGAGATCGGCGACATCCACGCGGGCATGGACGACGCGGTCTGCGATCTGCGTGTGCTGCTCGAGTGGGTCGAGCGCGAGGAGAAGGAGGGGCTCGGGGAGGCTCCGTATCCGCCGAACTTCCCGAAGATGCCGGGCGAGCCGGCGCGCGTGCAGCCATCGCGGGCGCGCAAGAAAGACTGAAGCTACTTCGCAACGAGCGAGGCGACGGTCAAGCCCTGCGGGCGGGCGGGACGCACCTCGCGCCATGTGCATTGCGCCGGATCCTTGTCGTCACGGAACCGCATGAGCTTCGTCCCGTGGCGGAAGCGGTTCGACTGCACCTTGTCGTAGCGAACCTCGACGACGAGCTCCGGCCGCACCGGCGACTCCTCGAGCTCGCCGCCTCCCCAGCGGTTCGGCTCGGAGAAGCGGCGCTCGGGAGCGTTCTCGAGGAGCGGCATGACGCGCTCTGCGATCTCGGCGTGGCGCGAGGCAGAGACGGCGGCCGAGCCGACGTAGTCGATTCCACCTTGCTCGTCGTAGAGCCCGAGTAACAATGTCGCAATCCGGTCCGGGCGCGCCTTCCAGCGCAACCCCACGACCACGCAGTCGGCGGTCTTCTCCGGTTTCACCTTGACGACGGCTTCGCGAGAGCCGGGCAAATACGGCGAATCGAGTCGTTTCGCGATGACTCCGTCCAGGCCGATGGCTTCGAAGCGGTCGAGCCACGCGAGCGCTTCCTCGCGATCGCGCGAAGCTGGGGAGAGGCCGAAGCGCTTGGCCTTCCGCTCGAGTTTCTTCCTCCGCTCGGCGAGTGGTCGACGCCAGACTTCCTCACCTTTCCAGACGAGGATGTCGAACGCGACGAAGCGCGCCGGGATCTCACCCGAGAGTCTGTTGATTCTCGACTCCGCGGGGTGCAAGCGGGTCTGCATCGCATCGAAGTCGAGGACACCGTCCCGCTCGATCACGATCTCGCCATCGAGCGCCGAGTGGGGAGGTAGGAGCTTGTCGAGCGGTTGCAGTTCCGGAAAGTAACGGAGCAGCGGCCGCGCGTTTCGCGACCAGAGGCGAAGCTCGCCGGTCGTGTTCTCGAGAATCCCCCTGAATCCGTCCCACTTGGGCTCGTACTGCCAGCCCTCGGCTTGCGGCAGCTCCCGGACGAGCTCGGCCTCCATCGGCGGAAACGGAACCGAGGCGTCGAGCCCATCCGGGCGCTCGACGGGCTCACGGCTCGGAAGTCTGCGGCGGACGCCAGGCATGGCCGGAAGCTACTACGCTCCTGCTTCGATGCGTCGTGTCGTCGTCACCGGATTGGGAGCGGTCACTCCGCTCGGGCTCGACGCGCGCTCGACGTGGGAGGCCGCAGTCGCGGGGCGGAGCGGCGTGGACTGGATCAGCTCGTTCGACGCCACTGGCTACCCGGTCCGAATCGCCTCTGAGGTAAAGGGATTCGAGCCGGAGGCTGTCGTCGGCCCGAAGGACGCACGCCGGCTCGAGCGAAACGTCGTGCTCGCGGTCGCCGCCGCGCGGGAGGCGTGGAGCGATGCGGGCGTTGAGGGGGTGGATCCGGCGCGGGCTGGCATCCTCGTCGGTTCAGCGATCGGGGGCGTCATGGGCGTTCTCGCCCAGAACGAGGTGCTCAAGGAACGCGGGCACACGCGAGTGTCTCCGTGGTTTCTCCCCAATGTGCTCGTCGATTCGGCGAGTGGCCAGATCGCAATCGATCTCGGGCTGCGCGGCCCTAACTACGCGCCGGTTTCCGCGTGCGCCACAGGGTCGCACGCGGTGGGAGAGGGTGCCGAGCTGATCCGCCGTGGTGACGCCGACGTTGTCCTGGCCGGCGGAACCGAGTCCTGCATGCATCCGGTGATCCTGGCCGGGTTCACCGCGATGCGTGGCCTCGTCGCCGAGGAGGAAGATCCGACGCGCGCCTCGCGACCGTTCGACGCCACGCGAGCGGGGTTCGTCATGGGTGAGGGCGCGTGCGTGCTCCTGCTCGAGGACTACGAGCGTGCGGAGGCGCGAGGGGCTCGGATGTATGCCGAGGTGCTCGGATACGGGACCTCGAACGACGCGCACCATATGGCTCAGCCGGATCCGGCGTCCGTCGGGGTCGGGGAGATGATGCGGGCGGCGCTCGCGCGAGCGAATGTCGAGCCCGAGCGCGTGGGATACATCAACGCGCATGGGACTTCGACGCCACAGGGAGATCTCGCCGAGACAAAGGCGATCAAAGAGGTCTTCGGCGAGCATGCGTACGAGTTGGCCGTATCCTCGACGAAGTCGGTACTCGGGCACCTCTTCGGCGCAGCGGGGGCGGTGGAGGCGATGATGTGCGTCAGCGCGGTGCACGAGGGCGTGCTTCCGCCGACGATCAACTACCGCAACCCCGATCCTGCCTGCGACCTCGACTACGTGCCGAACGAGGCGCGCAGCGTGCAGGTCGACGTCGCGCTGTCGAACGCGATGGGGCTCGGCGGGCACAACGCCTGCGTTCTCGTCGGTCGCATCTAACGGGCTTCTCCCGCGACGATCGCAGGCGTCAGGTCTGCGAGCGAGTCGAGAACTGCGTCGGCGAGCGCGAGTGCTTCGGCAGGCGGCGGATAGCGCCGGTTCGGGATCGCGACGACGCGCAAGCCGGCCGCGTGCGCTGCGCGGATTCCGTTAGCAGAATCCTCGATCGCTGCGCACCGCCGGGTCTCGAGCCCAAGACGCCGCGCAGCCTCGATGAAGACGTCGGGTGAGGGCTTGCCGCGTTCCACCTCCTCGGACGAAACGGTCGCCTCGAACAGGGCGTCCAGGCCTGTGCTCGACAGCACCACGTCGATCAGCTGCCGGTTGGACGACGATGCGAGCGCGAGCCGGAACGCCCGTGCGAGCCTTCGCGACGCCTCGACCGCGCCGTCGATCAGCGGCAGGTGCTCGGCGTAGCGCGCCTGCATCCGCCGGACGACTTCGGCGTTGAGTTCCTCGGGAGGATCGTCGAGGCCGATGACGTCGTGCAGGTAGCGCGACCACTCCGTCGAGCTCATGCCCATCATGTCCGCCTGGGCCTGCTCGTGCCAGCGACCGCCCCGCTCGCGCGCGAGCTGCTCGCGTACCTCGTCCCACAGCTGCTCCGAGTCGACGAGGACGCCGTCGAGGTCGAAGACCACGGCTTCGACGGCGCTCATCAGCTCGAGTACTCACCACGGATCCGAACGAGCGCCGCGGCGTCGACGCCGAGCTCGACCCTGTGAACCTCGCAGACGAAGAACGTGTGTGTCCCGGCACGTACCTGCTCCGAGAGTGCGCATTCCAGCCAGCCGAGCGCGCCGACCAGCAACGGCGCACCGTTCGCGCCCTCGGCCGTCGCGATCCGGTGCCACATGGCGATCGGCGGCACCCCACGCGCGAAGTGCTGCGCCAGCCACTCCTGACCTGCGGCGAGAACGGACAGCGCGCAGCCACCGGCCTCCCGCAGGAGCTCGTGCATCGCAGCCTCCCGGGACACCGCGAATCCGACGAGCGGAGGATCCAGGGAGAGCGCGACGAGCGACCCGACCGTGAGCCCGAGCCTGTGCTCTCCGGCCGCCACGGTCACGACGCAGACTCCGGTCGGGTAGCGGCTCAAGAGCCCACGAAGATCGTCCGCCTCGGCCTTCGCAGGCATCACAGCCACCCTATCGGTGCAGGTGACGCGATCAGGTCCGAGAATCGGAACCGACATGGACTCCTCGGCCGTTCCATACCCCTTCTCGAAGAAGGTCGCAGACAAGGGGATCTCCGGCAGCCTCGTCATCTTGTTCGCGCCCGTCTTCGCTGTCGCCTATGTCGCGATCGGCCTCGATCGCCTACTTGTTCGATCCGACCGTGGACCCTGGCTTTACCGGGAGCGCCGTGTTTCCAGAGGCCGCGAGTTCGATCTTCTGAAGTTCCGCACGCTCCGACAGACCGCGCTCGAGCGGCAGCAAGACGGGGAAGCCCACGCCCGGCTGCTCGAGAGCGATCCCGAGAACCTCACCTGG
Organism: Actinomycetota bacterium; assembly: GCA_030857225.1. Lineage (GTDB taxonomy): Bacteria > Actinomycetota > Thermoleophilia > Gaiellales > Gaiellaceae > GMQP-bins7. The sequence continues at coordinate 13,678 of JALZOK010000032.1, read as the reverse complement.
GCGGGCCAGCGCATCCTCAAGCCGTGGTATCTCGACGAGCTTCCTCAGCTCTTCAACATTCTCCGCGGTGACATGAGCCTCGTCGGGCCCCGCCCGTGGCCGCCGTCCATGGTGCAAACCCAGTTGCAGGCTGGGCTCGACTACCGAAATCACGTCATGCCGGGCTGGACGGGGCCCGTGCAGGTGCAGAAGGGGATCGTCGAGCCGGGCGGATACACGAAGCTCGACCTGGCCTACGTCGACGCCTGTCGGAGCTGGAGCAGTTTACGACTCGCTCGCCAGGACCTCCGGATTCTGTGGTTGACGGTAAAGGTGCTCGTCCGAGGCGAAGGATTGACGTACTGAACCTACGGTTGGAGCGGGATTGTCGTACGACCGGTCGCTTGGCGTTCCGAGTCGCACCCGAAGCGCTCGCTCCGCGTGAAGGCTGGTGTCTTTTCGGGTTGAACACTGCTGGCCGAAGGTACGGGATTACCTGCGATCCATTGACGTCGGGTAGGACGCGAGTATCGTACGTTTTGGACAGGGAGCCGGGTGGAATGACGCATGGCGGGGAGCCGCGCGTGAAGGGGAGGATTCAGCTGGGGACAACATCTCGAGATGGCGTTGCTATCGGGTCGGGGGACCGTGCGATGGTCCACGAAACCGACTCTTCTTCGCGCAGGTTGCGGCGTCGCGGGTGGCTGATGCGTCGCCTGCTCCTGATTGCCGACGTCGTCGGGCTCGTGTCCGCGTTCCTTCTTGCCCTTGCCCTTGTCTCACCGGGGCCGGTGGACGATGTCGTCGGTGTGCGCTGGGAGATCGCGCTCTTCGTAGCGACCCTCCCGCTCTGGGTGCTCATCGCTCGGATGCACGGGCTGTATGACCGAGACGAGGAGCGGACCGACCACTCGACGATCGACGACATCTTCGGCGTCTTGCAGATGGTCTCCGTGGGCACCTGGGGATTCCTCGCAATCACCGAGATCTTGAGCATTCGGCACCCCAACCTCTCCCGCTTGGCCGCGTTTTGGGCGATCGCGATTCTGCTCCTTCCGCTGCTGCGGGCGATCGCGCGCGTCCTCGGACGGCGAAACGCCGCCTACATCCAGAACGTCATCATTGTGGGTTCGGGCCAGGTCGCTCGTCTGCTTGCGAGCAAGATCGGAAACCATCCCGAGTACGGGCTGAGTGTCATCGGCTTCGTCGATCATGACGGCGGGGCCTCGCGTAACGGAGACGGTCCACTCGACTTGCTCGGGACGACGGCCGATCTTCCCGGATTGGTGCGGATGCATGCTGTACACCGTGTTGCGATTGCCTTCTCCACAGACTCGCACGAGCAGACGCTCGCGGTGATCCGCTCGATGCAGGACAGCGACGTGCAAATCGACATCGTTCCGCGCATGTTCGAGGTGCTAGGGACGAACGCCCAGCTGCACACGATCGAGGGCATCCCCCTGGTCGGCCTTCCCATCCCCCGACTCAGCGGCTCGGAGCGATTCCTCAAGCGCGCCTTCGACGTGCTGGGTGCGGCCACCGCACTCGTGCTTCTGGCGCCGCTCCTCTTCGTCGTGGGCGCGATGATAAAAATCGACTCCCGCGGGTCGGTGCTCTTTCGGCAAGTGCGTATGGGCTCTCGCGAACGCGCCTTCTCCGTCCTGAAGTTTCGGACGATGGTTGTTGATGCGGAGTCGAGAAAGGCCGATGTGGCGCACATGAATATGCACCTCGACGCCGACCCGAGAATGTTCAAGGTTCCTGACGACCCGCGAGTCACGCGCGTCGGAGGCTTTCTCCGTCGCTGGCGTCTCGACGAGTTGCCGCAGCTGATCAACGTCTTACGCGGAGAGATGTCGATCGTGGGCCCGCGCCCGCTCATTCTCGACGAGGATCTGCATGTCGAAGCATGGGCGCGGCGGCGCCTCGATCTCAAGCCGGGAATGACGGGCCTGTGGCAGGTGCTCGGGGCAAGTGACATCCCGTTCGACGAGATGACGAAGCTCGACTACCTGTATGTGACCAACTGGTCGCTACGAGAAGACATTCGATTGGTCATGCTCACGGTGCCAGCGCTTACTCGCGTTCGGTCCGCGTACTGAGACAGTGAGGCTCATCGCGGGCAGGTCTTCGCGCTCCACCGCGTAGAAACGGCGAGCCACTCCGCCGACGACAACGTTGACGGGCTATCCCGATCGCACAAGACTCGTCTCACCTAGCAGGAGCCCTTTGCTTTCTTCGGACGCGCACGTGGGTAACGGGACGACTAAAGGGGAAAGGAGTGAGAGTGCTGCAGCGAACGAGTCCTTCGGGGCCTGCTAACGAACAGTCGAGAAGCTGGCGGCGACTAGCGATCTTGACCTTCAGCGTGGCCGCTCTTCTCTACGTCGTTTTGGGGTTCGTGCTGTACGAAGCTTTCGTGGCGATCTTGTAGACCGGGCGCCCGGGGGCCGCGACCCACCGCACCCGTGACTGCTGCCGAGAACCTGGTGAAGACCTATCGCTAGGCCGAGCGTCGCCTCCAAGAGTGCTCTTTGGGAGTGGTGTATATACAGCCGGGCTGGCGAAGGGCGAGGAGGCACGCCTGCAGGTGAGATCAGCTCTTCGTCGCATGCGAGAAGCCTTCGACACCGCCCTCGCCGATAGCGAAACGGAGCGGGTCGAATCGGCCGAGCTCCGCGTCGCGGATCTGGAGGAAGAGCTTCAGAGGCTCGTCTCGCAGCGGCGACACGATCGCTGAGTCCGTGCCTGAACCCCTCGGCAGAGGTTCATCGCAGCCGATGTCGACGCGCCGGCCGTATAGCGAAAAGCGTCCCCCGTACACGGGAGAAGGCGATCAGTCCGGCTGAGGCACGGCAGCGCGGCTCACGAAGAGCGCGCTCCGCATCGCACGCACGCCCCCCAGAGGAACCAGCCGCGGCATGCTCTACAGCGGCGAAGTAAGGTCATGTGGGTCTCTATCGGCAGTGGCGCGGCTGCGCATGAGTGTCTTCAGCGTTCCTTTCTTCGCGATCGCTCTGAGTTCGCGCGAAGTACGAGGCTGAACCTAGACTGGACCAGCAGAATGCGCATTGCTGAGCGGAAACGTCTCAGCGAAGGCACGGTGGGGGTGGGATTCGAACCCACGAGGCGCTTGCACGCCCAACGGTTTTCAAGACCGCCCCGTTCGACCGCTCCGGCACCCCACCGACCGGCATTGTGACCGAGCGGAGCGGCTAGGAGCGGATCTCGGTCGGCGCGCCGTACTCCTGCAACACGTCCGGCACCCCGCCCTGGAAGTTCTCGAGGATGGCCAGCGCCATGCGGTCGACTACCGCGGTTCCGTTCAAGGTGTGCACCGGCTCCGGGCCGTGCTCGCCGCGGAAGCGCGTTCCCAGCCTGCGCGCCTGGAAGTCGGTGGTGTTCGAGATCGACGCCGTCTCGCGGTAGCGGTCCTGCGACGGGAACCAGATCTCGACGTCGTAGGTCTTCGCCGACGCCTTCGACATGTCGCCGGTCGGCAGCACGACGACGCGATATGGAACTCCGAGCTCGGCGACGATCTCCTCGGTGTTCGCGAGCAGTCGCTCGTGCTCGTCCCAGGAGTCCTCGGGGCGGGTGAACGCGAACTGCTCGACCTTGTTGAACTGGTGGACGCGGAACATGCCGCGCGTATCCCTGCCGGCGGCGCCTGCCTCGCTGCGAAAGCACGGCGAGAAGCCGACGTAGCGGAGCGGGAGGTCGTCGGCCTCCAGCAGCTCGCCGAGGTGGAGACCTCCGACGGGGATCTCGGCAGTGCCCGCGAGATACAGATCCTCGCCCGCGACTTGGTAGACGTTCGGATCGTCCGACGGGAGCCAGCCCGTGCCGACGAGCGCCTCTTCTCGCACCAGGACGGGTGGGAGAACGGGCACGAAACCTTTCGCGACGAGCCGGTCGAGAGCGAGCCGGTACATGGCGAGAGCGAGCAGGGCCGCATCGCCGATCCAGTACCCGAAGCGGGATCCAGCAATGCGCGCGGCGCGCTCCATGTCGAAACGTCCGATCTCCGTGTGTGCCTTCGCGTCGTCGAGCGCAGGTGGCTCCCCGACTCGGCGGATCTCGACGGCGTCTTCGTCGATGGCGCCTTCGGGAACCGAGTCGTCCGGCGGATTGGGGACGAGAAGCGCCAAGCTGTCGCGCTCGGCTTCTGCCTCTGCGAGCTCGTTCTCGAGCCGCTTCAGATCGTCCTTGACCGCCTTTACCTGCTCGAGCTCTTCGGGCGTCGGCCTGCCTTTGAGGTTCGTCCGCGTCCGCAGCTCGTCGACCTGTGGGATCAACGCGCGCCAGCGCTCGTCGGCGTGCAACAGCGCGTCGAAAGCTTCGGCGGCGCCCTTGCGGGCGAGCGCGGCGCGCCAGCGATCAGCGTCCGAACGTGCGGCCTTGAGGTCGATCACGGAGGAGAAGTGTAGGCGCGAGCGCGGGCGAGACTCAGGCGCCGGAGACGTACGCCGCGACGTCGGCGATCTGCTGCTCGGTCAACTGGCCCGAGAACGACGGCATCGCCCCCTGCCCGTTCGTGATCCGGTCGAGCGCGAGATCGATGCTTGGCGCCGCGTCGTCGAGGTTCGGGCCGATCGAGCCGCTGGTCCCCGCGTCCGCGAAGGTGTGGCAGGAGCCACAGCCGCCGACGCCGAGGAAGACCTCTTTCCCTGCCGCCGGATCGCCTCCGCCAGCCGGCTGGGTGTCCGTTGTCTCGGTCTCGGTCGGTTCCGTGTCGGTCGTCTCGGTCGTCTCGGTCTCGGTTGTCTCGGTCGTGTCCGTCTCGGTCGTATCAGACGTCACTGTGCCCGTGATCGTGTCGGGTGTCGGTGTCGCCTCCTCCTCGCTTCCGCACCCGGCGGCAAGGCCGGCGGTGAGCACGAGCATGAGGGCGGCGAGTACGGGAGCTATCCGACGCATCCGGATCTCGATCCTAACGAAAACGTTCATCAGACGGTCTCGAGAGGTGTTCTCAGACTCCGCAGCTTGAAGGCGAGGAAGAGCTCGGTCACTCCCTTCGAGAGCGCGACGAGACCGGTGTACACGAGCAGCAGGGTCGCCTTCTGCTCGAAGTTCCCGGCCACCCAGAACGCGAGCGCGATCTCGAGGATGCCGGCGAAGAGCTGGAGCCACCAGAGGTCGAACTCACCTCGCGTCGTCATCGCGATGGAGATGTCGAGAATCCCCTTGAAGAGGAAGTAGAAGCCCATCACCGACGCGAGAGCTGCAAACGCGCTCCCTGGCTCGATGAACGCGAAGAGGCCGACGAGGATGAACGCCCCGCCCATGATCCCGTGCACGAACTTCCAGCCGATGGTCGAGACGACGAGGGCGAGGAACTCGTTCGCGCCCGCCACGATCGCCATGGAGCCGAAGAGGACGCCGATCGACCTCACGCTCGTGATGTCGAAGCGAAACACGATCACCGAGAACACGAGCCACGCGATGCCCGTGAGGAGAAACAGCCACCACGCGCCCGAGGCCGAGCGCAGGACTTCCCTCTCCTCGAACATCGTGTCCACGGTGCTCACGTGACCTCCGCTCATCTGACCTCCCTCGACCAGCTGTAGTTGGCGACGCGCGGATTCTCTCATGCCGGCGCACCGGTCTCCCGTACCATCTCTCGATGCTCGTCGAGCGAAGCATGCATCCGTCGTGGCTTTCGAATGCCTATCTCCTCGCGGACGATCAGGGAATTGCGGTGTTCGTCGACTCCGGCGCGCCGCTCGAGCCCCTGCTCGCGGTCGCCGAACGTGAGGAGCTTACGCCGACGCACCTTCTGATCACGCACGGCCACGCCGATCACGTCGCCGGAAACGATGAGCTCGTCGGCCGCTTCGGGCTCGAGGTGACAACCGGCGCGGTCGAGACAGGAGACCTGCGGATCGAGGTGGTTGCGACGCCGGGTCACTCCGACGACGGTGTCTCGTTCGTCGTCGCAAACGAGCTCTGCTTCACGGGTGACACCCTCTTCAAAGATGCCGTGGGCGGCGGCTCCGCGGACGAGGTGCGCCGTTCCGTGATGGACGTGCTGATGACATTGCCTCCCGAGGTTCGAGTGCTCCCCGGCCACACCGACGAGACGACGATCGGTCGGGAATGGGAGGAGAACCCGTTCGTTCGCTTCTGGCGGGGCCTCGACGGAGAGGACGGGCGCGCGTGCCGCGTGCATGGCGAGGACGCCACTTTGATGGTCTGGTCTCCAGACTACGACGGCAAGGGAAAGGCCCTCGTACGTCTCGCCGACGGAGACGAGGCCATAGTCGGCGCCAGCCGGATCGAAGGTCTGTAGTGGTCTCTCCGGGAGAGACCACTAGCATCGCGATCAAGTTCCACCGCTGCAGATTCGTCAAGTTCAAGGTCGGCGCGTGCTGGACGGTGCAGCAAGCCCTCGACGAGCAGGGGGTCGAGTACGAGAACGTCATCGAGCCGACGTATCCGCGCGGCAAGCGGAAGGACGTCGTGGAGCACACAGGTCAGCACTACCTGCCGGCGATCGAGTTCGAGGACGGCACCTGGTACCGCGAGGAGTCGAAAGCGATGGCCGAGACGATTCGCGCCGGGCGCCTTGCCGAGAAGGCAGGTTCGCTGATACCCCAATAGGGTATACTGCTCTTCGTCACTGACGAAGTGTGAGAGGAGCTTTCGTGGACATCACCTACAGCGTTCCCGCGATCCACTGCGCGCACTGCGCGATGTCGATCCGCGAGGAGGTCTCCGAGGTCGAGGGCGTGGATGAGATCGACGTCGACCTGGAGACGAAGCACGTCACCGTTCACGGCCGCGAGCTCGACGACCGCGCGGTCAGGGCTGCCATTGCAGAAGCGGGTTACGACGTCGCATGACGCAGACCGCAACCCCCGGCGAACGGGTCGAGCTCGCGCTCGAAGGCATGACGTGCGCTGCGTGCGCCACCCGCATCGAGCGCAAGCTGAACAAGCTGGAAGGCGTCGAGGCGTCGGTCAACTACGCGACCGAGCAGGCCGCCGTCACGTACGAGGCGGATCGCGTCACGCTCGACGATCTCATTGCCGCGATAGAGCGCGCCGGCTACCACGCCAGGACGTCGGCGGACCCCGACCATGCCGAGGGCCGCGCTCGCGCGCTCCGCGTACGGCTTGCCGTCGCGACCGCCCTGACCGTTCCCCTGACCGCGCTCGCGATGCTTCCGCCGCTGCAATTCGCCGGCTGGGAGTGGCTCGCGTTCGCACTCGCAACACCCGTCGTGCTGTGGGCCGGATTCGCGTTCCACCGTTCCGCCGCGCTGAACGCGAGACACCTCGCAGCCACGATGGACACGCTCATCTCGATCGGAACCCTCGCCGCCTGGGGCTGGTCGGCTGTGGCGCTCCTGTTCCTCGAGGACGCGCACATCTACTTCGAGGTCGCCGCCGTGATCACGACCCTGATTCTCGTCGGGCGCTACCTGGAGGCGCGCGCGAAGCGTCGGTCCGGCGCGGCGATCCGCGCTCTCTTGGAGCTCGGCGCCAAGGAGGCGCGAGTGCTGCGAGACGGGGAGGAGGTCTCCGTCTCGGTCGAGGACTTGGAGCCCGGCGCTCTGATGGTCGTGCGGCCGGGCGAGAAGATTCCGACCGACGGCGTCGTGGTCGAGGGCGACTCCGCGGTCGACCAGGCGATGTTGACGGGTGAGCCCGTCCCGGTGGACGTCAGGCCTGGGTCCGACGTCGCCGGCGCGACCATCAACACGTATGGGCGACTCGTCGTTCGCGCGACAAAGGTGGGCGAGGAGACGGCCCTCGCGCAGATAGGCCGTCTCGTCGCCGAGGCGCAGTCGGGCAAGGCGCCCATCCAGCGCCTCGTCGACCGCGTCTCGGCTGTCTTCGTCCCGATCGTGATCGGGCTCGCCCTCCTCACCATGGCCGGCTGGATCCTGATCACCGGCGACGCCACAGCGGCCTTCTCCGCCGCGGTGGCGGTGCTGATCATCGCCTGCCCGTGCGCGCTCGGGCTGGCGACGCCGACGGCGCTGATGGTCGGCACCGGTCGCGGGGCCCAGCTCGGGATTCTCATCAAAGGCCCCGAGACGCTCGAGCGCACACGCCGCATCACGACGGTCGTCCTCGACAAGACCGGAACCGTCACCGAGGGAACCGTGCAACTGACCGGTGTCACGACGTTGAACGGAGCCACGCGCGCGGAGGTGCTGTCGCTGGCGGGCGCGGTCGAGGCCGCATCCGAGCACCCGATTGCACAGGCTGTGGCCGCAGCCGCACGTGCCGAGGTCGGGGAGCTCGCTCCGGTGACCGATTTTCGAAACGTTCCCGGTGTCGGCGTCTCCGGTCTCGTCGAAGGGCATCAGGTCGAGGTGGGGCGAAGCGACGGCGCCATCACCGTGTCATGGGACGGAGAGCCTCGAGCGACCTTGACGGTTCGCGATTCGGTGAAGTCCACCAGTCGCCAAGCCGTCGAGGAGCTGAAGCAGCTCGGACTGACCCCGGTTCTCCTTACGGGCGACGGGAGGGAGAACGCAGAGCGCATCGCACGCGAGGTAGGCATCGAGCGCGTGCTCGCGGAGGTCTATCCCGACGAGAAGGTCGCCGAGATCCGCAGGCTCCAAGAGGCGAACGAAGTTGTGGCGATGGTCGGCGACGGGATCAACGACGCGCCCGCGCTCGCGCAGTCCGATCTCGGGCTCGCGATCGGCACGGGCACCGATGTCGCGATCGAGGCGTCCGACATCACGCTCGTCTCGGGCGACCTTCGCGCCGCCGCCGATGCGATCGCGCTCGCGCGACGAACGCTGCGCACGATCAAGGGCAACCTCTTCTGGGCGTTCGCCTACAACGTGGCGGCGATCCCGCTGGCGATGGCCGGGCTCTTGAACCCGATCGTCGCGGCCGCGGCGATGGCGTTCTCCAGCGTGTTCGTGGTCACGAACTCCCTCCGGCTGCGCCGCTTCCACTCGTCCCGCGAAGGCGCTACAGCATGAGCGTGACGCACGGGTACGTGGCGGACAAGGAGGCGCTCGTGCGCAGGCTGCACCGGATCGAAGGTCAGGTTCGCGGAATCGAGCGCATGGTCGAGGACGATCGCTACTGCATCGACGTCCTGACGCAGATCTCCGCCGTGACGACGGCCCTCGAGAGCGTCGCGTTCCGAATCCTCGACGACCATGTGAACCACTGCGTCGCCGGCGCGCTTGCTTCGGGAGACCCCGCCGAGGCCGGTGCGAAGAGCAAGGAGCTCCTCGAAGCCGTTCACCGCTTCGCGCGGGCGCGCTAGCATCTAACCGGAGCTGGCGTCGACCTCGTCGCCGCGCCGTTCCTCGACGAGAGTTCGCAGGTTCTCGATACCCCCGTAGCCCTGATACTCGAGGACTTGGTCGATCTTCTGGCCGATGGCCAGGGCGGGTTCGGCCCCGTGGCCGAGGAGGCCGTAGCGCGTGGGGTTGGCGTCGGCGAGCTGGGCGAGGCGACCGAGGCCGCGGGCGACGAGGTCGATCTCCCACGGCTGGAAGGCGATCAGGATCGCCTCGGCGTTCCATTCGTCGCGGTTGTGGCCCATGGACGTCTTCATCGGCTGCTTCTGTCTCGCGGTAGAGCCCCGTCCAGGGGTGTTGAAAGAGGATCTCTCGCGCAGCGGAGACCGGCGCGCGAGCGCTCGGCTAGCGTCGGGGGATGGCGGAGCGCGTCCTCACGCAGCGAGAGCTGAATCGAGCGCTGCTCGCGCGCCAGCTTCTGCTGGAACGCGTGCCCCTGCCGATCCCACGGGCACTCGAGCGGATCGGCGGCATTCAGAACCAGTACGCGCCGAATGCGTACGTTCGGCTCTGGTCCTGTCTCGAGGGCTTTCAGCGGGACGACCTCACGCGTGCGCTCGAGCGGCGAAGCGTCATCCAGGGGACGCTGATGCGCGAGACGATTCACGTCGTGTCCAAGCGGGACTATGCGCTGTTCGCGGCCGGGATCCGTACCTCTGGTCAGGAGTGGCGGCGGCGAGTGAACAAGATCCCCGACGGAGTGGACATGCGGGCCTTGGCGAAACGCGCGCGAAGGTTCTTTCGAGGATCGGTACGAAGCCGCGCCGAAGTCGAGGAGTTCCTTCGTGACAACGACTTCCCTCCCGCGAGCGTCTGGGGGTTCTCGCACTGGCTCGAGCTGATCCGCGTCCCGCCTTCGGGCACTTGGGCTCAGCGGCGCGCGAGCACGTTCGCCCTGGCCGAGGAGTGGGTTGGCACGCTCGACGCAACCGAGGAGGAGGGGATCGAGCACCTCGTGCGCCGGTACCTCGGCGGTTTCGGGCCTGCGTCGAGGAAGGACATCTCGAGCTGGTCGAAGGTGCCGATGGCGAAGCTCGCCCCCGTGCTCGAGCGCATGACGCTTCGCCGCTTTCGAGCCGAGAAGGGGACGGAGCTCCTCGATCTCCCGCGGGCGCCGCTTCCGGATCCCGAGACGCCGGCTCCGGTGCGCTTCCTGCCCACCTGGGATGCGACGCTCCTCGTTCATGCCCGGCGATCGGGGATCCTTCCGGAAAAGTACCGTGCGCTCGTGTTCTCGACGAAGGCCCCACATTCGGTCGGCACGTTTCTCATCGACGGCGCGGTTGCAGGATCGTGGCGCTGCGACGCGGGGGGTGTCGAGATCTCGCCCTTCGAGCGGCTCGATCGCGGAGTGCAGCGCTCGCTTCGAAAAGAGGCGGATCGACTCGCCGCCTTCCACGACTGAGTGAGACGCTCAGCGGCATGAGGATCCTCGTCACCGGGAGCTCAGGGCATCTCGGCGAGGCGCTCGTCCGCGTGCTTCGATCCGATGGGGAGGAGGTCGTCGGTCTCGACCTGGTCGACTCCGAATACACCACTGTCGCCGGGTCGATCGTCGACCGCGACGTCGTGCGACGCTGCGTCGAGGGCGTCGACGCGATCCTGCACGCTGCGACGCTGCACAAACCCCATGTCGGCTCCCATGCCCGGCAGGACTTCGTGGACACCAACGTGACGGGAACGCTGAACCTGCTCGAGGAGGCGGTGGCCGCGGGTGTCGGCTGCTTCGTCTACACGAGCACGACGAGCGCGTTCGGCCGATCGCTCACGCCCGCGGCCGGAGCGCCCGCGACGTGGATCACGGAGGACGTGCCCTCGATCCCGAGGAACGTCTACGGCGTCACGAAGACCGCGGCGGAGGACCTTTGCGAACTCGTCCATCGCGACCATGGCCTTGTCTGCGTGATCCTGCGCACTTCCCGTTTCTTCCCGGAGGCCGACGATCGCGACGAGGTGCGAAACGCCTACGACGACGCCAACCTCAAGGTGAACGAGCTCCTCTATCGCAGAGTGGACATCGAGGACGTCGTCGGCGCGCACCGACTCGCATTCGAGCGAGCGCCGACGATCGGCTTCGGACGCTACGTCATCAGCGCGACCACGCCGTTCACGCGGGACGACCTGCACGAGCTGGCCATCGACGCCCCGTCGGTCGTGCGGCGCCTGTTTCCCGACTACGAGAGGATCTACGCTGAGCTCGGCTGGACGATGTTCCCGAGCGTCGACCGCGTGTACGTCAACGCTCGGGCCCGACGCGATCTGGGATGGGCGCCCCGCTACGACTTCGCGAGCGCACTCGATCGTCTAGCGGCCGGCGACGACCCTCGCAGCCCGCTCGGGGTGTCCGTCGGCGCGAAGGGCTACCACGCCGTCACGACGGGGCCGTACACCGTGCGCTGAGCACGGACATGCGCGATTCCGTCCGTGCGGTTCAGGGTGGCCGCCGACCGAGAACGACGGATCATCGTTCCTCGAGAAAGTTGCGCGCTAGCGCGGGGCCGACCAGCGTCAGGATCGACTCGGGATGGAATTGGACGCCGTGCACGGGAAGCTCGCGATGGCGCACCGCCATGATCTCGCCCTTCTCGCAGGTCGCGGCGACCTCGAGCGAGTCCGGGATGCGCGTCGCCGCCAGGGAGTGGTAGCGCCCTGCTGGAAACTCCTCCGGGAGACCCGAGAAGATGCCGCGACCGTCGTGGCGGATCGTGCTGGCCTTGCCGTGCACGAGCTCGCCTGCGGCGCCGATCTCGCCACCGAAGGCCTCGACGATCGCCTGGTGCCCGAGGCACACTCCGAGTGTCGGCACGCCGCGGGCAGTGAGACGACGGACGATCGCCATTGTCGCTCCCGCGTCAGCGGGTCTCCCTGGGCCTGGGGAGACGATGAGGTGGGAAGGCGAGGCATGCTCCGCCTCCTCTTCGTCGATCTCGTCGTTCCGGCGCACGACCACTTCGGCGCCGAGCTCGCCGAAGAGATGCGCGAGGTTGTAGGTGAAGCTGTCGTAGTTGTCGATGAGGAGCATCACGAGCGGCGCCCCTCGGCGAGGCGGATTGCCGTCTCGAGCGCAGCCAGCTTGCGCAGGCACTCCTCGTGCTCCGCGGCGGGGTCGGAGTCGGCGACGATCCCGGCGCCCGCCTGGAGAAGAGCCAGGCCGTCGACCAACACGATCGTCCGAATCGCGATGCAGGTGTCGAGTGCCTCGCCGGGGAGCGCGTAGCCCACGGCGCCCGCGTACGGTCCTCGGCGATAGCCCTCGAGCTCGGAGATGATCTGCATCGCCCGCACCTTCGGCGCGCCGGAGACGGTGCCGGCGGGAAAGCAGGCGCGGAGCAGGTCGAAGTGGCCGACCTCGTCGCGCAGCTCGCCTGCGACCTCCGAGACGAAGTGCGTCACGTGCGAGAAGCGCTCAGGCTCGAGGAAGCGCTCGACGCGCACAGACCCCGGCGTGCACACCCGCGAGAGGTCGTTGCGCCCCAGATCGACGAGCATCACGTGCTCGGCGCGGTCCTTCTCGGAGGCGAGCAAGCGCTCTGCGTCGCCGACGCCGGGTGCAGTCGTGCCGGCAATCGGGTTCAGGCTCGCCCGCCGCGCCTCGGCCTTGACGAGCGTCTCGGGGGACGAGCCGACAAGCGAGAGGCCGTCGAGCTCGAGGAGGAAGAGATAGGGAGAGGGGTTGACGCGCCTGAGCGAGCGGTAGAGCTCGACAGCGCTCGCGGAGGTTCGCCTTTCGGCACGCTGGGAGAGCACGATCTGGAAGGCGTCGCCGGCGCGGATGTGCTCCTTTGCGCGGCGCACGCCTCGCTCGTACTCGACACGCGAGGGAAGGCGGCGCGTTCGCCCGGCCTTTCCTTCCCCGCCCGGCACCTCGGGCAGCGGCCCCCCGAAGCGCTCCTTGATCTCCTCGCGACCGCCGCGCAGCACCTCTCCCAGCCCGCGGGCGTGGTCGAAGCGCACGAGGGTGTCGGCGACGATGAAGCTGCTCTCCGGCAGTTCGCGACCACTCTCCGGTAGCTCGACCTTCGGCTCCAGCTTCGGGACGTGGTCGTAGCCGAGGAACCCGACGACCGGCTCGCCGCAGGCTTCGGCGTCCTCGAAGGTGAGCAGGCGCGACCCGGCGCCGACGAACGAGTAGCGGCCGAGCCGGCCCTTCTCCACGGACTCGAGCAGGAAGCTCGCTCGCCCGGCCCCGCGCAGCCTCAGGTAGGCCCCGAGAGGGGTGATGAGGTCTGTGGCTATGGCGGTCTCGGCAATCATGTCGACAAAGAGAAAGACCTTCGCTGCCGAAGGTCTAAGGGCCTGTCCAGAAAGTGGTCACGCTGGATGGGACGCGACACGTGCCGCGAGGCAAGGACGCAGGGAGCGCCAATATGCAGGCATATTGGCGCGACTGAGGACGCCGCATCGCGGTGCGTGGTGCGT
>JALZOK010000130.1 GCA_030857225.1 Actinomycetota bacterium | reverse complement strand
AATCTCTGGGGCCCGCGCCCGACCGCCATGCTTCCGCTCGCCAATGCGGCAACGATCGCCGTGATCGCGTCGAGGGCGGTCCTGCTCCTTCGCCAGCAGCGCAGAGACCGACCGAATGAGTCACGATGAGGTCGCTCGCGCTCTGCACGGACTCGAGCGCGCAGCTGCCGGCGGCGCTCGTCGCTGCTCTCGGTCTCGAGGTCGTGCCGATCAGCATCGCCGTAGACGAGCTCGCCTTCGACGAGCCAGATCTGGACGTCGACGCGTTCTACGCAGCGATCGGCGCCCGCGGGCGCGCCGCGACGTCTCAGCCGAGTCCCGGCCGGTTCGCGGAGGCGTATGCGGCGGCCCATGCTCGGGGTGACCGCGAAGTCCTCTCGATCCACGTCGGCAGTCAGATCTCGGGAACCGTGGGATCGGCCGAGATCGCCGCTCGAGAGGCGCCGCTCCCGGTGACGGTCGTCGACACGGGTACCGCGAGCTTCGGTGTGGGGATCTGCGTCCTCGCGGCGGCGGAGGCGATCGCCGCCGGTGCCTCGGCCCTCGAGGTAGCAGACGTGATCGAGAAGCTCGTGCCCTCGATCGGAAACGTGTTCGTCGGCCCCACGGCACCCGGGGGCAGGATTCCGGCCTCCGCGGGGATCCCTGTGCTCTCGTTCGTCGCCGGCCGCGCGGAGACGCTCGCGCTCACCCGGAGCCTCGAGCAGTCAGCCGAGATCATGGCGGCTCACGTCGGATCGCGGTCAGGACCGCTCCGTGCAGCCGTCGGGCACGCCTCCGTTGCGACGGCGGCAGCGGCGGATGCTCTCGCCGATACCCTCGACCGCTCCGAAGCTATCGTCGAAGTGATGCGGTACCGCGTCGGCCCGTCTGTTGGAGCCCATACAGGAAGCCTGACCTTCGGTGCCTTCTGGTGGCCCGTCTCATCCTAAGCGGATGGACGTCGTCGCCAAGCCGGAGGTAATCGAGAGCATCCAGGAACGGGGCGGCGCGCTGTACGTCTGGCCGAGTAAGGCTCGCTGCTGCGGCGGGACGATCCAGCTCGAGGCCTCGACCGAGCGACCCGACAAAGCGTTCCGGCGCGTGAATGTCCGCGGGATCGAGCTCTACGTCACCGTAGGGCTAAAGCCACCTGAGTCGCTTCACCTCGAGCTCGGCCGTCGGGGCCACATCCGTGCCTTCTGGAACGGGCTCGCCTGGATCCCATAGCCGTGGCCTAGCCCGGCCCCGACTGAATCGGCGCCGCCGTTCGCTCCATCTACTGGATCGCTGGTGAACGTCGAGGAAGGGAGGAACGATGCTGTTCTGGTGGAAGTCGATCGTTGCCGACGCGGCGGCGACCGTGCCATGACCGCGGGTTCGGATCGATGACGCCGCCCGGCATCCTTGCCGGGCACCTCGTGTTCGGTCTCGTCTGGGGCGTCGTCTTCCAGGCCCTCGCCTGAATGCGTCGTGCTTGCCCCATATTCGCGCCCCGCTCGTGGGTGGCTGTGGCGGCAGGTGTCGCGGTGGCGGCGCTTGCCTTGCCGGCGACGGCGGCGGCGCACGATCGCGGCGGCAGGGCCGAGCCGGTCGCCAGCCTCGTCGTGCGAGAGTCGGGCCCGCTGCAGGCGCTGATCGACCTTCGCGTCCGCGATGAGGACGGGGGCGAGCCGGTTCGAGCCGCGGACGTTAAGGGCTTCGGGGTGATGACGCGGCCGCACACGATGTACACGTATTTCGGGCCGCTCCGCGAGGTCTCACCGGGTCGCTATCGCGCGCGGGTGACGCTGCCGATGGCGGCGCGCTGGAGCCTGAGCATCACGATCGGGGGACGCTCGGTCGTCACCCGCACCGTGAAGGCGTCGCTCGTCATCGACCGCACAGCGCTTACCGAGCCGGCGACGGCCGCTACCGCGCCCGCCGCGCCGATCCTCGTGGGCAGCGTGGGCTACGTGGTCACCAGCCGGGAGGTCGAGGACATGGTGGTGCTGTGGGTGCACGGGATCGCAGCCACAGGATGGATCCTTGGGCTCCTCCTGCTCCTTGCCTCGGCGACCGCGGGTTCCGGCAGCCTCGCGCCCGAGGCGCGCCGTCGGCTCGCCCGCTGGTACCGACGCTGGGGCTTTCCTCTGGTCTGGCTTGCCGCCGCCACGGTCGTCGCGACCGGCATCTACAACCTCCTTCGGGTCACACCCTTCGATCTCGTCTGGCGGCCGGGGGACTTCGGCGAGTTGTCGCAGGTTCCGTCCGGACGGCTCTATGAAGGCATCCTGCTCGTCAAGTTGCTCCTGTTCGCGCTGATGCTGGCGAGCGGGTGCCGGACTCGCGCGGCGTGCGCATCGGGTATCTACGGCGTCGTCTTCGTGGCGAGCGCTCCTCTGATCGTCGCCGCCGCGGTTGCGCTCAGGTACGTGCATACTCTAAGTCACGTCGCCGAGTCATCGGGATGACGAAGCAGAGAGGCTGGTCGGATCGCAGTGGATGACCAATTCCCGCAGCCAGAAGTGAACGTAGGGCTCGGGGCACCGCGGCTCGAGTTGCCTGCTCTCACGGGCGAGACCGTCGAGCTCGACGGCTACCGCGGCCGGCCGGTGCTGGTGAGCTTCCTCAGGCACGCCGGCTGACTGATCTGCCGTGCGCACCGTGCGCACCTCGTGAAGGTGCTGAGCCAGAAGCCCAAACTCGACGGTCTCGGCGCGACGGCTTTGTTCGTCGTCCACGATGACCCGGCGGTTATTCGTGGCGGGCTCCTCGACGGTCTCGACGTGCCGTACCCGGTTCTCGTCGACCGGGAGCGTGCTGCCTACCGAGACTGGGGCCTCCGGAGGTCGAGCCGCGCGGGCGTGTGGCTCGATCCGCGTGTCTGGGCCCGGTACGCGGCACTCATGGCTCGCGGCGAGCGGCTGCGGCCGCTTGGTCGCGACACCTTGCAGCTCGGCGGCGATTTCGTCGTCGATCCGGACGGGATCGTCACCTATGCTCGCCCGCAGCGGCGCGACGACCGGCCACCGGTCTCCGTGCTCGTCGACGAGTTGCGGGCGGCCTCCCGTGCGCAGTGACAGGTCCGGAGAAGACGGCTCACTCGACGTCGAGGGGGTCGAGCAGGCCTCTGAGTTGCAGACGGCCGCGGTGAATCCGGCTCTTCGTAGCCGCCACTGAGAGCCCGAGCGCCGCCGCGACTTCGTCGTTCGAGAGCCCGGCGACGTCCCGGAGCACGACCGCCTCGCGATAGTCGAGCGGGAGCTCGTTGAGGGCCGCGATGACACGTGAGCGCAGGTCGGATGCCTCCACGCTCGCCTCCGGCTGCACGTCGCGGCGAACGTCGTACGCCCCGTCGACTCCGGACGCGTCGAGGTCGGTCGTCGGGATCCGCTTCTTCCGTCTCCGGCCGAGAGCCTCGTTGACGCAGATCCGGTACAGCCACGTGAACAAGGCAGCGTCGCCGCGGTACCGGTCGAGGTGACGCCAGGCCTGGACGAAGGTGTCCTGGACGGCCTCCTCGACATCCCGTCCGTCGTCGAGGACACGGAGG
>JALZOK010000091.1 GCA_030857225.1 Actinomycetota bacterium | reverse complement strand
CATCCGGCACATCCCACGGCCTCGTAGCCATCGGCATCTCCTTCAGGTTGAAGACAGATACCGACGGCGTTCACCACGAAGGGCCATCACCCTTCATTTTGATTCGAGTTCTAAGAGACCGATCGCACGTCCTGCTCCATCGCCGCTCTCTGCGCCGCGTCGGGGACGAGCGGTGTCTCTTCCTTCCAGTGCGGGCGCTCGCCATCCTGGACGATACGACGGAAGAGGAAGAGCACGATCGCCAGGACGAGCACCGCGAAACCGATGATCTTCTCGGTCGTGCCGCCGTAGCCGCCGGCCGCGGTCTGGAACCAGCCGACCCCGAAGACCATGAGCACAAAGGTGATCACCGCAAGCACGCCGGCGATCGGCACCCAAATCGGCGACAGCTTGATCGGACGAGGCCAGTCAGGCCGGTCGCGACGTAACAGGATGAACGCCGTTATCGCGAAGAAGTGCGCGAGCACGTACCCGATGTTGCTCGCCGCGAGGATCCCGAAGATGTTGCCGATGAACAGGACGAACGCGATGTTCACGGCCATGTCCAGCGTCATCGCGCGCCCCGGTATGTGCCACCTGTTCAGGTGATAGAGCTGCTTGATCGTCATGCCGTCACGGGCGATGCCGTAGAGCGCGCGGCTCCCGTCGGCGGTGGCCGTGTTCATCGAAATGACGAAGCTTGCAACGATGACGACGACGAAGAAGTTCGTGAGCGCGGTCGATCCCGTCAACGCCTCTAGGGCTCCGACGTAGTCGAATGCGGCCACAGTCTCCTCGCCGACTCCACCGACGAGCCCGAGTGGGAGGAGCGTGTAGACGACGAGCGTGAAGATGCACGCCGAGCGGAGCGCGAGCTTCGTGTCGTTGACCGTGTCCTTGTACTCGGGAGCGAACGTCGCACACGTGTCGACACCCCACGACGACCAGGCCATGATCCAGAGCCAGACGAGCGAGAGGCGCACGATCTCCCAGGTCGAGACCGAGGTGGCCTCGTCACCCGCCCCGGCCGTGCCGTCGAGCGCGCCCCACGTGAGGTTGGAGCTCGAGAAGTCCCCGTTCAGGAACGGGAGGAACATGAAGACGAAGAGTGGGATCATCAGCAAAGCGCCGGCGAGATAGCCGAAACCGACGGCAACCCGGACGCCGCGGACGTTGAAGAGCCAGACGGCGAGGATGAGACCGATGGCGATCAGATGTGGCAGCCCGATCGCAGCATTGCCCGTCGAGAAGTAGCCCTCACCCTCGGAGCTTCCGAAGAACACGCTCCCGAACGGCTCGTCGGGGAACCAGGCCGCCGTGATGATCTGGCCCGAGAACACCCCGAGGAAGGCGAGCACCACCGACCAGGCAAGCCAGTAGCCGAACGTGACGATGGGACCGATGAGCGTGAAGTACTTGCGCCAGCCCTCGTGCGCGTAGAGCGGGAAGCCGCCCGGCTTGTCCGGGAACATGGCGGCCATCTCGGAGTACAGCGTCATAATGAAGAACGCGAGCGCGGCCGAGATCCCCCAGAGGAGGACCGACCCCCAGCCGCCGAGATCGCCCACCGAGTATCCGAGCGACCCGAGCAGGAAACCCGGCGTCGCCAGGGCGATGACGAAACCGTCCCACCAGCGGAGCTTCTTCAAGAGCTGACGTTCCTCGACTACTGCTTCAGCCACGATTCGACCTCCCTCGGGGGACTACGGAGAGACTTCCGCGGGGGACCTATAACACCCTCGCTGCCCGAATACAATCCGCCGATGGGCACTCAACGGCCGATCACGATCCGCTGCGAGTGCGAAGAGAGCGGCACGGTGCCCTACGGCGAGAGCTGGACGTGCCCGAAATGCAGCCGTCGCTGGAACACGGCGCAGATCCCGATCGAGGCGTACTCACACCGCCAGCGGCAGATGCGGCGCTTCCAAATCGAGGTCATCGTCTTCGCGGTGCTCCTGCTCGTCGTCTTCGCGCCACTCGTCATCTTCGTGGACAGCAAGTACGTGTTCCTCGGGATCATCGTCACGCTCGCATGGATGTTCCTGTATATGCCGTTCTGGCGCCGCCGCCTCCGCCGCGCGGTTGCGAACCCGCCGCGTTGGGAGCTGCATCCGGAATGACGACCGGGCTTCGAACGGGAGGGGTCGACATGGGCGCGCGCTCAGGCTCCGGCGCCGCGCCGCGGCCCGTCCTGCTCGCAACACTCGATGCGCCGCTCCTGGCTGAGGCGGCTCGCTTCGGAGTCGACTCCGCGGTCGAGTCGGGTCAGCCACTCATCGTCGTGAACGCGGTCGAGACGACCCTCGGCCCATGCTCGAGAGTGCTCGGCTACGACTACATCGCGACGCCGGAGATCGAGTCGTCGCTGCGCGCGCCGGCAGATCTCGCGCATGGGCTCGGCGTCCGCGTCGAACGGATCTGTGTGCGCTCGACCCAACCCGTCGAAGCGCTGATCGACTTCGCGGGCGAGCGCGGGACCGGCCTCTTCGTGCTCGGCGCCGATCCGTCCCGCATCCGCGCCCGCAGGTATCGCCGCGCGGTGCGAAAGATTCGCGAACGCTCGGCCTGCCTCCTCTGGCTGCCCGCGGAATGACTTGCTACCTTCCTGTCGTCGTGTTCGCAACTGCGTTGGCACCTAGGCAATAGCGATGGAAATGCCGAAGTCATCCCCGTACGTCGTCGTCGGCGCCGGGATCCACGGTCTCTCGACGGCGTATCACCTCGCAAGAGAGCTCGGCGCTCGCGAGCTCGGCTCGGGAGCCGACATCGTCGTCCTCGACAAGTCGCGCCCCGGAGCAGGCGCTTCGGGCATCGCCTGCGGCGTCGTTCGCAACAACTACTTCCAGCCCGCGATGAGCGAGCTGATGCAGGCGTGCGTCGAGGTCTGGGAGTCCGATCCTGCCGCCTATGCCTACAACCCGGTCGGCTACATCGCGCTCGGCGCAGCCGTGCAAGAGGCGGATCTGTCGGAAACCTTCGAACGGCAGGAGCGGATCGGTTACCGCAGCGAGCTGATTCTCGGCGAGGCGGAGGTGGACGCCCACATGAAGGGGCTCTTCCCCGACTGGCGCGCGCAAGGCGTGACCGTGTGCCTGCACGAGCACCAGGGCGGGTTCGCGTTCAACATGGCCTCGGTCGAGGGCCTCCACGGCAAGTGCCGAGAAGTTGGAGTCTCCGTTCTGTCCGGGGTCGAGGTCACCGGATTCGAGGAGGCGTCGGACGGCTCGATCGCCGCGGTCGAGACGTCAGGAGGCCGGCTCGAGGTCGGCGAGCAGGTCGTCATCGCGCCGGGACCGTGGGCCAAGGGGTTCTGGGCGATGCTCGGAATGCCGGAGACAATCGACGTGCGAACGCCCTCTGGCGAAGTGGTTCCGGATCGTCCGATGTGGACGTACTGGAACCTGCAGGAGGGCGAAGTCGGGATCGATCCGCTGCTCTTCGCGACCGCAGACGGTGGTCCGCCGCCCGTCATCCACCTCGACACCGACGCGCCGCTCGTCTCTGACGACGGGAGAGTCCTCTCCGACGAGCTCTGGGGGATCTACTTCAAGCGGGACCGCCACTCGGTGCAGGGGGGCGCCTCACCCCTCGTCGTCGGCGACGACGTCGTGCTCGACCCGTACCCGCAGACCACCGATATCGACCCCGAGTTCCCGGACGTCTTCTGCGCCGGGCTGTCGCACGCGATGTCCCGCTTCGAGGGCTGCCGGCCGTTGTACAAGCAAGCGCGCTCCGGTGGCGTCGGAGCCTTCACTGTCGACAACTTCCCAGTCTTCGACTTCCTCCGCCCGAACCTGTACGCGATCCTCGACTCGAATCACGGTTACAAGATGATCGGCGTCGGCAGAGAGGTCGCGAGCGTGCTCCTCGGCGACCACTCGCGGCTGCTCTCCCCGTTCCGTTTCGAGCGCTTCGAGACCGGCGACCTCCACCCCGTTTCCAGCTCGCCATATCCCTGGTCGTAATTGCGCCCGGGGTCAGGTGAACCCGAAAACAATCCGCGGATTCGAGAGTTCTACAAAGTTATCTATGGCATTCCGCGTCGTTCCGGAGCGGGGCTGATCCCACGTCGCGCTACTGGGATCTCATCGCTCGCGTCTACGACTGGCAGCTCGCCCTCGAGCGACCCGCTCTCAACGCCGCCCTCGACCTGCTCGACCCAACTGAGAGCGAGCGGTTGCTCGACGTCGCGACGGGGACGGGGGCTGTCCTGCGGGAACTCGCCCGGCGGACGCGCCGGCCGGCCGAGGCGGTTGGGGTCGACCTCTCCTCGCAAATGCTCGTTCAGGCTGCGCCGGTTCCGACAGGTTGGTCGCTCGTACGAGGCGATGTCACCGCGCTTCCGTTCTCGGACGCAACGTTCGACGTCGCCATCGCCGCATACGTTCTCCACATCCTCGATGGCTCGGCACTCGAGCGTACGCTCGCCGAGATACGGCGCGTCCTCGTCGCGAGGGGAAGACTCGTCACCATCACACCCACCGCGCCACGCTCACCGCTCAACCGTCCGTACCTCGCAACGGTCGGGGCGCTGGCTCGCATCGCACCAAGCGCACTCGGCCTTCGGTTGCTGGATCCGACCGCCTCGCTGAGACGCGCCGGCTTCGAGCCCGTCCAAGGACGCTACGTCGGATCCGGCTACCCATCACTCTGCGTCCTCGCAAGAGTCGCCTCGTAAAGCAGATGCGCCGAAGTCTTAACCGGCCAGTACGAGGCGGGCCGAGCGTCTTTGCCGACACAGCTCCTCTCGTGCCCCTTCCCTCCGGCGACCGCAGCGGCGGCGAGCGCGGCAGCTGGATCGAGTCACCGGAGGTTGACAAGACTCGGCGTTTCCAGGCGTGCCGGTCGCGCGAGAACTCGCCTACGGCTCAAGCCTGACACCCGGTGGCGACTTGCACCATCCGCGCGCCTCGTAGACGATCCCCGCGTGCTCGTGATCTTCCTCCTCGGGTTCGCGCCGATCCTCATGTGGCTCACGCTCGCGATCGCGCTCTACCTGACGGTGATCGAGCTCCGCGAGATGCAGCCGGCGCCGCACTACCTGTGGTGGAGCTGGTGGCTCTTGCTCGTCTTCATGACGCACTTCGTCGGCTATCTGATCCTGAGGGCCTACGCTGTCTACCGGCGCTGGAACACCCGTAGCGGGTAACGGCAGCCCGCCGATCCCTCCGAAGGGGCGGCGCGGGATCCGGGACCACCCGCTCGGCAAGTTTCTTCTGCTCGCGCTCGTTCTTGCCTTCGCGCTCGTGGTCGCACGCACCTGCGGATCCAACAATCGGGAGATCTCGCAGGACGAGGCCATCGAGATCGCGAAGGAGAACGCCTCGTTCGAGCCGTGTCCCCAGTTGCAATGCGTGCAGATCCGCTACGTGCCGCGAGGCATTCCCGTGCGCGGGTTCTGGGGTGTCGTCCTGTCCGACAAGCTCGACTCCGACGGCCAGCCGAACCGAATCGAGAGCTTCCTGATCGACGTCCAGACGGGCGAGGCCGCGCGGACGTAGAACCGCGCGTGTGTCACTCCCGGACATAGTCGCGGCCCCAACCTCGGCAAGCCCGGACATGGAAACGGTGTGGCCGGCTTCATACGGTCTCCGCACACGCCGATCGCGGTACCCGCCCGAGGAGGGGGGTTGGATGATCTCTTCGCTCTTCTCATCCTTGCTCGCCCAAGCAGCTCCGACCGTCGAGGAGCTTCAGCAACAGATCACGCTCGACTCCCAGATCCTGACGGAGCAGTTCTATTTCTGGACCGTCGTGGTCATGTGGCTGATCCACGCCGGCTTCATGGCGTACGAGGCGGGCGCCGCGCGACGCAAGAACGTGATGTCGACGGCGATGAAGAACATCCTCACGATCGCCGTCGTGACGCCGACCTTTTACTACTTCGGCTGGTACATCTACGGCTGCTTCGAGGAAGGCTGGCCGAAGGACGGTCACGGCAGCCCGACGGTCGAGGGGCTCGAGGTCCTCGCCGGCTTCTGCCAGAACACGGCTCCCTGGGCGGCCCAGATGGGCCCCAACCTGCAGGACCACGTCAGCGCCGTCTTCTTCCTCGCCTTCCTCCTCTTCTCCTGGACGACGGCGTCGATCATGTCGGGAGCGCTGATCGAGCGCGTGCGCCTCTCCGCGTACCTGATCCTCGCCGTTGTCCTCGGCTCGGGCGTCTGGATCATGGACGCCGCGTGGGGCTGGAGCGGGGGCGGCTGGCTGGTCACGCGGTTCGGGTTCCACGACGCGATCGCATCGCTCGTTGTCCACGGCGTCGCAGGCGCGTTCACGTTAGGAGTCCTGCTGAACCTCGGGCCGCGCATCGGCAAATACACGGTCGAAGGGGCTGCGCGCACCTTCCGCGGGCACAACACACACCTGACCCTGCTGGGTCTGATGCTGATCTTCACCGGGTTCTACGGCTTCTACGCAGCGTGTCTGGTCATCCAGTCGACGGTCTTTCCCGGCTGGCTGAACATCTACTTCTCGCCCACGACTCTCGGGGCGATCGCGTTCGTGATCACCTTCGGCTTCGCGGGCGGCTTCACGGGCGGCTGGTTCGCCAGCAAGGGCGATCCGTTCTGGACCCTTTCGGGGGGCCTCGCGGGGGTGATCTCGGTGTCCGCCGGCGCCGATGTCTACCACCCGTCGCTCGCGTACCTGCTCTCGATCTCGGGCGGCATGCTCGCGGTGTACGCGGGGACCTATATCGAGAAGAAGCTCCGCATCGACGACGCGGTCGGCGCGGTGGCGGTACACGGAGTGTGTGGCTTCTACGGCGTCTTCCTCGTCGGCGTCTTCGCGGGCGGGTACCCGACGGGGGTCAACAACGTCGAGACGTCCTTCGGCGGCCAGCTGATGGGGATGCTCGCGTTCCTCCCGCTGGCGTTCATCCCGGGCTACGTCGTGAGCTGGATCCTGAAGAAGCTCAATCTCCTGCGCGTGCCGGCGGAAGTGGAGCTCGAGGGCCTCGACCTGGCCGAGTTCGGACAGGACTTCTTCCCCGAGTTCGAGCGCGTGCCCGAGACCGTCACCGAGCCCGACGGTCGCGAGGTCGATGCGGCCCCGGTGCTCTTGGACGCATACTGGCAAACGAACGGCAGAGCCGAGACCCCGGTTGGTACGGGAGAGAGGAGCTAGGCGATGTTCGACGCGTTCCCGTTCGACGAATGGAGCGAAGACATCGCCGAGTTCTGGACCTTCGGCGGCGAGGGCTCGACCGGCACGTACATCATGACCGCGCTCGGTGTCGCGGCGATGCTCATCTCGTTGATCGGCTTCGTCTGGCTGGAGCAGAAGAAGCTCCGGCGTCAGACGGAGATGCTGAGGGCGTCAGGAGCGCTCGAGCGCCCGGCCGTCGTCGTGACCACGACCACCACTACGATCATCACGTCGGACTAGAGGAGACGATGCGAGATGCCTGAAAAGCAGATCGACTTCCCCCGGCAGCAGAAAGAGGTCTCCTGGATCACGCCGTTCATGCTCGGCCTCTCGCTTCTCTGCATCGTCGTCGTGGTGGTCATCCTGCTCACTGACCTCGACGGGCCGTTCATCGGTCCGTGGGGGTAAGTACCCTGGGACGGATGTCGCGCCTCTATCTCCGTTGCGCGATCTGCAGCAGACAGCAGGCCGAGGGCATGATCTCAGGCGCTGGTTGGGGGCGGCTGGAACTGCCCCCCGGCGCCCAAGTCGAGCACCCTGCGCTCGTGGGCTCGACGCTGCGGGCATGCCCGACGTGCTGTAGCGGTCACCCGGACTGGCAGAACAGAGTGCTTGCGTCGCTCGGTCTCGCTCCCGGCTTCGACGTCCGCCCCGAGTCGGCGTAGCAGAAGTCGCGGAGGCCGCCGGGCCGGGTGCCCCCCGCAAGGGCAGCGGTGGAGGCCGGCGTACGACAAGACGGCGAACTGTCCCCCGGTAGGGTCTGGACATGCCAGACGTCGTCATCGAAGCGCGGATCGCTTGCCCGGTGTGCGGGTTCTCCCAGCTCGAAACGATGCCGACGAACGCCTGCCTGCACTTCTACCGCTGCCAGGGGTGCGACGAGTTGCTTCGGCCGCTTCCGGGGGATTGCTGTGTGTTCTGCTCGTACGCCGACGCGCTCTGCCCGCCGAAGCAGCTCGCTGCCTCGGCGGGGACCGATACTCCCCTCACCGCCTAAGAGCGACGCGGATGTCGTGGAGGAGATTCCTCTCGGTGAGGTCGGCGCCGGCGTGCAGCGTCGCCACCCAGGTTCCGGTTCGATCGTAGATCCGAACCGGCGCCGAGTGGAGAGCGTCCCGCCCACTTTCGAGCGACGAGAGGACGTAGAACGACTTCCAGACGCGACGCAGCTCGTGCTCCGGCTCGCCTCCGCCGACGTACGCGAGCCTGCCGACGGCTCGGTTGCGTGCGAGGAACCTGCGCACGGCTGTCCTACTGTCCTCGGCTGGATCGGTGGTGATCGCCACAGCCCGTACCTCACTCCTTTCGGCCGGCCTCAGGCTGTCGATCGACCGCGCGACGGTCCATGCGATCAGCGGGCACGACTCCGTGCACTGGCTGTCGAGGAAGGTGACGAGGGTCACGCCGCCGCGAAGCTCGCTCGAGCGGACGGGTTGCCCGTCGTGGTCGCGAAGCGAGAAGTCGGGCATCGCGATTCCTCCGGGTGGCTCGCTTCCGCGGTACCGCGAGGCCTGAGCATCGGGAGACGACCCGCCGCCGAGGGATGCGGCTACTGCCGCGACGACAGCCAGCGCGATCGCTAAGACGGAGGCGATCACACCCGTAGCGACAATGCGGCGGGTCATTCCGACTCGTCCTCGCGACGCGGATCGCCAGCTCGAGCCCCGCGACGCCTCTGGAGCATCATCCAGACCATCATCCCGCCCATCACGATCGGGCAGACCAGCGCCGCGAGGATCAGCAAGAGCTCCATTTCCCACCTCCCCCGTCGCTCATGGTGTCGAACGGACCGTCCATGTCCGTCCTCCATCCTTCGAGTGCTTGATCGTTCCGTCGTGTAATGCGACGAAGAGCTCGTCGGCACTCTCCCCGACGAGCGCCGCGGGCTGGCCACCGACGACCCCTCGGTGCTCCAAGTCGCGGCCGCCATTCGCGCTCACAAACACGTTTCCCCCGAGGTCGACGACGAACAACCGGTCTGGAGTGGGCCACGCGAGCAGTCCCGCGAGCTGCCCCACACTCTCCCAGCTCCGGCCACCGTCGCGCGACTCGTACAAACCCTGACCGAGATCGCTCGCACCGGCCGCTACCAAGTGCAGGTCGGCCTCCGGATCGGCGGCCAGGTCGAGGAGGGGAGCCGGTCGTTCGACTTCTTCCCACGTTCGACCGGCGTCCGCGCTCACGAGCAAGCGGTCGTTGGAGGCGTCGTAGCCGTAGACGCGCTCCCCGACGGCGCGGAGGACGTGGAAATCGGCATCGCCGAGAAGCGAGATCGGCTCCCAACTTCGACCTTTGTTCGTGGACTCGATGAGACCGAGTAGCGGCGGGAGGTCCGTTCGGAAGTCCGGATGCCCCGAGCCGACAAAACGATCTGGGCCGATCACGCTGAAGCCCATGGTGTCCTGCTTGCTGTCTCCGACGCGGACGGACTTCGAGTCTCCTTCGCTCGACCGGTAGAGACCGGTGTGCGTTGCGATGTAGAGCGCCCCGTCCGCTGGATTGACGCCCAGGCCGTGCACGTGCACCGGCCCGGCATCCGTCGCTGCAGTTCTTCGATCGTCGGCGCTCTTGAGCCACAGCGCCGCCCCGAGAATCACCACCGCCAGGGCAACGAAACCGAATAAGCCACGCTCCCGCCACGGCGAGCGCTTCGTTGGCGGAGGTGCCTGCGACCTGCGCTTTGCCTTTGCCTTCACTGCTCTTGTCATCAGCTCACCTTTCTGATCGCTCTTTGGCTTTCCGCGCGTCGTAGCGCGGCCCAAAGCGAGCGAATCAGAAGAGGAAACGCTGCAGCATGGCGGGCGAGGCGCGCTCGGAGGCGCGCATCGCGAGAAAGACCGAGGTGAATGAAGCGAGCACGGCTAGCGCGATGACTGGCCACGCATCCATGACGGCGATCGGCGCTTGCAGCGCTCGTTCGAATGCCTGAGCGAATTGGTCGTCGAGGCAGGCACATGCCACCCCGATGAGCGCCAAGCAGAGGATCGCAAGGAGAACGAACGCCCACAGGGGCATCCGTCCGCGCAGGCGTTCCAACGCCACGAGGCGAGGATAGCCGCCTCTGGGCAGCCCGTGTGTCAGAGCGGCGCCCAAAGAGTGCTTCCCTACGGCTTGAGCCGCCAGCCTCGCCCAACGAGCGCGACCGCGAGGCCAAAGAAGGCAATACCTGCCGCAGCGGAGGCCCCGAGCGAGATGAGGACGGGCGCGTCGTTGTGGCCGGTGAAGCCGTAGCGGGTCGCGTCGACGAGGTAGTAGAGCGGGTCAAGGCGCGTCAACGTCTCCCAGGGCTCGCCGAGAGCTTCGGCGGAGTAAAAGACTCCCGCAAGAAGCGCGAGAGGCGTTACGAGGAGATTCGCGACGAAGGCGTGCTGGTCGTACGTCTCGGCAGCGATTCCGACGATCACGCCCAACGAGGCGAACACGAAGCCGGCGATCGCGAGCGCGGCGACCGCGCCCAGAGGATGAGCGACTTCGGTGGTGAAGGGTGCCGCCGCGAGCGCCACCAGAGCGGCCGACACCCCGGCACGCACCACCGAGCCCGCCGCGTATCCGGAGACGATCTGCCACGGACGGAGTGGGCTCGTGAGGACGTCTTCGATGTAGCCCTCGGACTTCGCTTGGTAGAGGCTCGTTGAGGCGTTGGCGACGGCAGCGCCTACCGTCGTCAGCACGAGAAGGCCCGGCAGCATGAACGAGAGGTAGTCAAGACCCTCGATCTTCCGGCGACGCGAATCGAGCGCCGCCCCGAAGACAGCGAGAAAGAGGACTGCCGTAACGACGTGCGGAACGATCGTCTGCGTCCAGAGCGAGAGCACGCGGCGCACCTCGCGTGATGCAAGCGCGATCGCCCCGCGACGCTGGATGACCCGGAGATCGCCCTCGATCACGCGCGCAGCGCCTCCAGATAGGCATCCTCGAGCCGCGCGCCGCCGAAGCGAGAGACAAGCTCGGCGGGCATGCCCTCCGCGGTTATCCGACCGCAGGAGATGAAGGCAACGCGCTCGCACAGGGTCTCCGCCTCTTCGATGTAATGGGTGGTCAGCAGCACCGTCAGGCCCTCGGTATGGAGGCGGCGCAGGTAGCTCCAGAGCTCGTGGCGTTGCTCGGTGTCGACTCCTGCCGTGGGCTCGTCGAGAATCACGAGCCGCGGCTCGTGAACCAGCGCACGGGCGATGAGCAGCCTGCGGCGCATCCCGCCGGAGAGCCGGTTCGACCTCGTGTTCAGCTTCGCGCCGAGGTCGAAGACGTCGAGCAACTCGTCGGCTCGATGGCCGGCTTCGAGTGTCCCCATCCCGAAGTAGCGTCCGTGGTAGACGAGGACGTCACGCGCGGTCAGGAATCGGTCGAGGTGTACCTCCTGCGGCGCGAGCCCTACGAGGAGGCGACTACGAGGATCTGTCACCGCGTCGTGGCCGAAGACGAAGATCCGACTCGGGGCGGCTCGAACGAGACCGGCTGCAGCACCGATCAGCGTCGTCTTGCCGGCGCCGTTGGGACCGA
>JALZOK010000031.1:26088-36632 GCA_030857225.1 Actinomycetota bacterium | reverse complement strand
CCGACGACCTGCTCGGCGAGCGGACGGTCGAGACGATGCTGGCCGGGCTCTCGACCCGCCGCCACCGCGCCGCGCTCGAGCCGACCGGCACGGTCGATCGCTCCGTCTCGAAGTCGGCCGTCTCGCGTCGCTTCGTCGCGCGTACCCGCCGGGCGCTCGCCGAGCTCATGGCCCGGCCTGTGCCCGACGACCTGCTGGTGCTGATGCTGGACGGGGTCGGGCTCGCCGGCCACACCTGCCTCTGCGCGCTCGCGATCCGCGCGGACGGGACGAAGGTGCCGCTCGGGCTTTGGGAGGGCGCTTCCGAGAACGCCGCCGCCGCACGGCGCGCCCTCGCCGACCTGCAGGAGCGCGGCCTGTCGGCCGAGCGCGGCCTGCTCGTCGTGATCGACGGCGCCAAGGCGTTGCGCAAGGCGGTCACCGACGCGCTCGGCGCCAAGGCATGCGTGCAGCGCTGCCGCCGACACAAGGAGCAGAACGTGCTCGGTCACCTGCCCGAGGCGGAGCGGCCGTGGGTGAGGCGCAAGCTGCGCGAGGCGTGGGCGCTCGAGCGGGACGACCTGGCCGAGCGGCGCCTGGTCGAGCTCGCCCGCGCGCTCGAGGCGAAGCGGCCCGGTGCGGCGGCCAGCCTGCGCGAGGGCCTGGACGAGACGCTGACGATCACGCGTCTCGGGATACGGGCGGACTCAACGCTCGGGCGCACGCTGGCGACCACGAACCCGATCGAGTCGATGCTCTCGATCTGCCGTGAGCGCGCCCGCAACGTCAAGCGCTGGCGCGGCGGCGAGATGGCCCTGCGCTGGACGGCGGCCGGCATGCTCGACGCCGAGCGCAGCTTCCGGCGAGTCAAGGGCTTCCGCGGGCTCCCGCAACTCGCGGCCACCCTCCACCGTCACGCCACCGACGTCGACGAGAAGGAGGTGAGAGACTTCCCCACCGCAGCTTGACCAGTCAGCGGAGGGCCACCCCCAAAATCCACCGCGAACGGGACAACCTCTCCAGCCGTGCAGGACCGAGGCACCACTTTCGGCTACGAGCGACGCGCTTGGCTAGGTTCGGTTTGACAGGCCCGCCTGACTTTGTTAGACAGAGGCGCACTGCCGGTTCATGCCCACTGTCATCATGAGGGCTCGCCAGTTCGGGGGTGCCGGTGATCGCGCCAACACCCACTCGCGCCTTCGTCACTCAGTGGCCACGACGGCGTAGTAGCTCAGCAGGCAGAGGTGTCGGTCGCGCAAGCCGACGGAATACGCCGTCACCAAGCGGGGCGTTGCTGATCATGAGACGACCTACGTCGGTGATGCTCGTATCCGTAATCGCGGTCGCGCTCGGATTCGCCAAAGGGGCGGCCGCGACTGACAGGAATGTGTTTGAAAACCTCAATCAGTCGGGCTTGACAAGACCGAGCGCCAGCGGCGGCCAGAGTGCGCGAGCACTAACAGGCTCTTGTGGGACATCAGGAGATACTCCCAACAACGCTCCTTCTGCACCACCGAACGACGACTTCACCAACGCGCAACGGCTCGAAGGCGCGAGCGGGTCAGTGATAGGAACCTTGACCGGAGCGACGGTCCAACAGAGTGGCTCGTATCCTGAAACCGATCCGGAGTCCAATTCGATCGACGGTTATGGCTATGGAGCTGAGCCGACCCGGACGGTGTGGTATTGCTGGACTGCTCCTGCCGATGGATGGTACGAATTCGACACCATTGGTAGTCCATCGCCTTTTGCCGGCGACGGAAACTACAACGGTACCGCCGATCCGCCTGTACTAAGTGCCTGGAAGGGTCGTAATTGGAACGCAACGGATCCGTCCGACCCGGACTACCTGCGTACGGGGAACGCGGTTCCCGAAATGGGTACGAACCAGGAAGTACTCAACTGGCAGAACAAATACTCGGGTACCTACGGCCAGCCCGGATTCTTCACTTACACCCAGATACAGTTCAATGCGCAGGCTGGAGCTCAGTACCTCATCTACGTCGAGAACTGCACCGCCTGCCCTACTCCAGACGAGGGCGACTTCAGGCTCAACTGGGGTTCGCTCCTCGCCCACTACGTGCCAGAGCTACGGTTTGCGCAGGACGAGCTCTATCGTCCCTCGAACGCAGCACTCGCAACCAATACCTACTCCACGGATCCTCCGGCGCACGCAAATCAACTCAAGAGAGACACATATGTTCTCGCGTCGGCGAATCCGAGTGAGCTCGTCAATGGCATGCCAGTGGATGATCTTTCGCTCGTGTATCTCGGTAACGATCAGGTTGAGGGAGACTACATCGACCTCCCAACGTTTGCCCTCACCGCTGAGTTAAGCGCCGCTCTCGACTATGTCAGCATGCTCAGCCGGTATCCCGGTCTCTACAACAACCAGATTTATGGTCGCATCGTGGCCGATGCGGCCTCGGGCGACAAACTCCTTCAATACTGGTTCTACTATTATTACAATCCGAAAACTTTCTATGGGGTCGTCGGTGAGCACGAAGGCGACTGGGAGTGGATTCAGGTTCGCCTCAGCAGGTCCGGGAGACCGACTGCCGCTGCATACTCTCAGCACGGCAACGGAGAAAAATGCTCGTGGCAATATGTTGAGAAATCAAGCGGAACACACCCAGTCGTCTGGCCGGCGTTAGGCTCGCACGCGAACTATTTTAGTTCTGGCACATACCCCGTTGAATTCCCAGGCTTTGATGGCGAAGACACCACGGCTCCACCCGTCGGATATGATCCGCTGACACCGACACTTATCGACCAGACGGTCCCAGAGGGTTGGATTGAGTGGCGTGGCTACTGGGGCGCTTCGACGGGCATACCCATTCCCGGAGATCCAGGACATAGCCCCAAGTCCCCTGGCTGGCAGAGCGCGTGGGCAGCATTCTCATGGGAGGCCACCCAAGTCCGCGGGTGTCGGGCGACGAGTCCGCTCCAGCGAACATCGTCACGTGAGAGCGGTCTCACCAAGCGCATTCCCCCCGCGAGCGCCGTCGACGCTCAACTTCCGAGGCTCCCGAAGTTCACCGCACGGCTTTCCCGCGATCGAACGCGCGTCATCGTCAACTACTGCTTCGCCTCGATGCCGCGGAGCTTGCACCTGCGCCCATGGCTTCTGACCGTCGGCGTTGACAATCGTCGAGACAAGTTGCCTGCACTTTCGGCCGGGTGGCGCGTCAAGACGCAGTGTGGCCTTATTCGGCAACCCGTGGGCCCAATCAAGCCACCTTACACGCTTCTGATCCGAGTAACCGCGTTCGCGGGCGATAGATCGAGGCTTCTGCGCGTTGGACTGAACTAGATCGAATTGCCTTCGTGGAGTACCACACGGGTCGTGTTAGCGATCGCTCTGTTCGCGGGCGCGGCAGTCGTGGTGATTGCGGACCTGCGGCGGGAGGTCGATTGCAGTAACGCGCGTCCCTATGAGCTAATGGAGATCGGCGCGGCGGTATTGACGGGTCTTGCGATCGCTCTCTTGGTTTGGTTCCGCGCGCACCGATGGTGGTATATCGCGCTTGGCACGCTTGCCGTTTTCATTCCTGTCTTTGTGTTCGATGTCTTGCGATCAGCTCTAACCTGTGCGAACTGATCGCAATTGGGCCTTGTGCTCGGGGATGCCGCTGCTAGACGCACCGGTGCCGCTGCTCGTTCCCGCGGGGAACGTCCAGGGAGCTAACGAATGCTTTCCGACCCATGCGCTGCTGGCCCGGGCATGAGTGATGACCTGCCGTGCCAGATCCCGAGGACAGCACCGGGGACAGCACCGCTCGCGCTTTCACGGCATCTCTGGCACACCTGACCCACACAACCATGCGGGTTTGCGCTCCCCGACTACCCTCGTGATGCGCCCGGTAGGAATCGAACCTACGACCTCTGGCTCCGGAGGCCATATAGACAATGACGACGCTCGACGACGCTCGCCTATTATCGGGCGCAGCCATGCGGGTTAGCGGCCTCTGACGATCCGCCGACCCGCATGGCTGCGTGAGCCGGATTCAGGACGTTTTGGCCATGAGTTGGCCACGGCAAGTGCAACCGCGTGCGAGATCAAACCTCGAACGCGTCGTTGGAGAACGTGGCGAACATCCGGCCATCGGAGGTTCGGACAGTCACCTTCACGCCGTGGACGTCCACCTCGAACCTCGAGACGATGGCACGCTCGCCCTGCTTGAATCCCGTACCGCCGAGCGTCACCGCATCGCGGGCGAAGACGAGCTCGGCGCCGATTCTCGGACCGTCGTCCTGCGTCAACCACCTCGAGTTGGTTTCCACTACTGCGTTCATGCCTGCCACCATCCTTTCGCCGCCGGCTACCAGGAGACGAGCCTCGCGCTCGCCTTCGGCTTCACGGTCATCGCCCGGTCGAGCGCCACGATCGCCGCAACTGCCAGGTCGATCTTCCGCAGCGAGCTCGGGCCGTCCTTCGTGATGTAGCGGCCGTCCGTGGTCTCCTTGACCACGGCGTTCGCGAGATGGCGGGCGAGCCGGGGGTCGCCGTCGTGCGTGAGGGAGCCTGTCGCGACCGCGGAGTGAAAGCGGGAGCACGCGGCGGACATGAAGGCGCGGCGGTTGGTCTCATAGCGCACCACCACGTCCCCGTAGCGCTCCCCCCATTCCTCGATCTCCGCGTGCCATCCCGGGGGATCGCAGGCGAGCTCCACCACCTTGTACCGATCCATCGCACGAGCGACGGCAGCGTGCACCTCTTCCCGCGGCACCACCCAGTCCGCCGGCGCATGCTCGGGACGTTCCCATGCTCCAACGACGAAGAGATGCGGCGGCTCGCCCTGGACGCAGCCGACGACGAGCGCCGTCGAGTCGCGGTTGTAGGAACCGTCGAAGCCGAGAACGATGCTCGCCCGCTCCGGGACCGTGCGCCCAGTCTCGGCGAGTGCCTCCCACACGCCTTCGCGGAGGAAGCGGTTGGAGGCGCGGACAAATTGGGCGAGGTGATACCTCCGAAACTCGTGCTCCGGGATGCGATCGACCTCCCAGCGAGCGGCCACCCGCTCGAGGTCGACCCACGAGGCCGGATGGCAGGCACGAAGCGCCGCGCGCAGCTCCACTGGGTCGTCGAGGTCGACGTCAGGTGGCGCGCTGTACCGCACGTATAGGAACGAGGGGTCGTCGAGCTCCCCGGAGGCGACCCGCTCACCGTGGGCAACGAGACCGCCGAGCAGGGATTCGGGATTGGCCTCGTCCGGCGTCGAGATGTTGATCTCGAGCGAGTCCTCCCTCTTCGTCAGGCTGTTGGCGAGGACGAGATGGACGCGCTCCTTCGCGCCCGTCCACTCGTGAATCTCATCGGCGAGAAAGCACGTCGGACGGCCGCCGTCATTCGTCCCTGCCTGCGCTGCCACGCGGTACATGCGGCCCTGTTCTCCCCGGAGGAGGAGCTCCGTGTCGAAAGACTCGAGGAGGGCCGCGAGACGACCCTCCGTCGCCATCGTGCGAGCCGCGCCGAAGACGAGATCCGCCTGTTCGAAGCTTGCGGCCGCGCAGGGGATGTTCGGCGACCGCCGGCGCGTCGCCTGGCGTGTCTGTCGATCGACCACTGTGGGACCAGCGAGCTCGGCGAGGCCGATCGCGGCGAGAAGCTCGGTCTTGCCGTTCCCCTTGGGAGTGACGATGAGCGCCCGGCGAACGATGCGGCGCAGCGTTTGCGGGTCGTACTCGTACAGCTGGTAAAGGATCTTCCGCTGCCACGGCTCGAGCTGAAACGGGCGTCCGAGGTAGTCGCCGTCGCCGTGGACGAGGTTCAGCTCGATCCAGTTGCAGACGTGCGGCCCGAGCGTCGGGGGGAGGCCCTGCTCGGAGGTCGCGGTCGCGGTGGCCGTGGTCGTCACCTGCGGCCTCCGTCGCGCCTGCCCGAGCAGGTGGAGCAGCACGTCTCGCAGATGTCGGCGTCGAAAGATGCAACCGTGGGCAGGCCGTCAAGCAGGGTCGCCGCGACGCCGCCGGCGTTCGCGTGGTCCGCGACAAGGCGTTCGTTCGTCCCGAGGTCGTCCCGGTGTCGCCCACAGTCGGCGCAGCGATATCCGTCCCGGCGCCAGACGCGCTCCCGTGTCCGCTTCCAGCGCCGATCCGCCCACACGCGCGCCTGCGGCTTCGCGGCCCGTCGTTGAAGCTCGGGTGCCCGGTGCTGGGGGCAGCGGCCCGCCCTCGTCCTTCGGCCGCATCCGGGTACGGGGCAGATGGAGGCGACGCGGCTCATACGGCTTCGAGACGGGGGTCGGGAAGCTCGGAGGTCGCGGCCTCGATCGCTGTCCGGTTGAGCTCGTCGAGGGTGAGGCGCGCTTGGCCGATCGTGAGCCCGAGCGCAGCGCGAGCCCGCGGAGTGAGCCCGAAGCGGTCCTCGAGCTGGCGGATCTCGGAGTCGAGCACGGCGATCGCCTTGAACGCAGGCGAGAGCACGGGCTGTCCCTGCGACCCGGAAACGAGTCGAGCGCGCCGGTAGATGCGAAGCGCCCGCTCCCGCTCGTCGAGGAGCGTGAACAGGCGCACGATCGCAGGCATGTCCGAGCTCGCATCGACGGCAGTGGCAACCTCGGAGGCCCAGAATCCCTCCCACGCCTGCCTCGTGGCCGCCAGGAGGCCGCGTGGGGGCACTGGAACGACTAGATGAGGTTCAGGAAGGGCGACGAGCTGGCCGGCGGGTGCTTCCCGGCGTTGCCGGCGTTCCGCGGGCTTGGGAATCGGCCCTCGAGCGCCCATTCACGCCCCGAAAAAACGCGCTTGGCCGCAAAAGCAGCCGAAACCCGTACAGAGGGAAGGGGGAGGGGGGCAGGGATGTAGGCGCGAGCACCCCACGGAGCTATACCCCCACCCACGCTACGGTCGAGCGCACGAGCATTCTAGGCCGCCGTGGGCTCGGCGTCCGCGAGGCTGATCGCCGCGTCGCGTGCCCGGATTCGCTCGTCTTCCTCGTCGGAGCGGAGCGCCTGCGCGTGCGCCTGAGCCGCACTCGTTAGCTCGGTAACGAAGCCAAACTCACGCGCCGGCGGGACTGGAACGAGCGGCCGGCGGAGCCTGCCGAGCCCCTCGTTCACTTCCTGGCTGAGTTCCCATGGGCGGGCTCCGGCAGCGACGAGCTCAGCGAATGCGTCGAACCACGGCTCGGCGACGAGAACCTCGCGGAAGTGGCGCCGCGCCTCTGCGATCGCACGCTCGAGCTCCTGCGGGTGGTAGGCGGCGACGAAAGACTCGTCCCAGGCGCGGGCGCGCTTGAGCTGGGCACCGTGCTCGGCGGCGAGTAGCTCGTCGAGCTGACGCCGGCGTTTCTCGGCTTCGGCCTCGTGGCGAG
Organism: Actinomycetota bacterium; assembly: GCA_030857225.1. Lineage (GTDB taxonomy): Bacteria > Actinomycetota > Thermoleophilia > Gaiellales > Gaiellaceae > GMQP-bins7. Next base: position 29,338 of record JALZOK010000031.1, on the reverse strand, counting down.
CGGCCTCGCGCTGGAGCTTGCCGACGTCGGCGCTCATGCCTCTTCGCCCCCGAACCGCTCAGCGAGTGCCTTTGCCTCGAGGTAGTAACCGAGTCGGATCTTTAGCGTGGCAGGAAAGCTCGCGTAGGACTGCGGCTGCTCGTTCCTGAGTGCCACGAGACGATCGAGCTCCGCGTCCGGCTTCCAGGCGCGGGCGCGGTTGCGCAGCCGCCGCTCGCGTTTCGCCGAGGCGTCCGCGTCCGGTGGCTCGTGCCGGATGCGGCTTACGATCTTGGCCATGCGTCCCCCTCCTTCGTGTCGGTGCCCAGCGCTCGAGCGCTCCCGTCGAGAGGATCCACGCGAAGGGTCGGATCCGGGTTCGCTCGAGCGCTCGACGTCGCCTCATCCCTCATCGCAAGCTGGAGGATGGTGACCGGCCCGGAAACAGGCGAAAAACCCGTCACACATGTATGTGAGCGTGTTAGCTGAGCGTGTCTTCGGCGACGAGAGCGGGAATAGCGCGCCCGTCGGCGTGAGCGCTGCCGACAGCGAGGAACGACGCGAGGACGAGCAGCTCCTCCTCATCGCGAGCGAAGCGGCCCCCGGGCGGAACCTCGGTTACCTCAGCTCGAGGTCCCCAGGCGTACTGCACACTGTTGACTCCTGGGGCGAGGCGGAACCGGAACCGCTCCTCCTTCGGCGGTCGCACCTGCCGAAGCCGCCTCACGCTCTCTCGGTGGTGCTCGTCGCAGTAGTCGCGGTTGTGACCCGCGACGAGGACGAGCTCGAGGCAGTCCGGGTGGTTGCAGAGGACGTTCTGCCCGTACTCGACCACACCGAGCGTCTGGCCTTGTCGGTGCTTCGGGTAGACGCCTCGCTTGTAAACGACGAGCCCGCCGCGCGGGTGGTCCGGCACCTTCGGCTCGTACTCGAAGCAGCGGCCGCACGTTCGCCTGTATCGCCTCCTCTTGAATCCGCTTTCGAAGGCGTAGCCGCAGTCCTTGCACGGCAGCCGGAGTGAACTCGGAGCGTCTTCATCAAACACCTCGCCATCTCTTTCTAACCGGACGGTCGTGCCAGGTGGCGCCCCTTCGTCGATCACGTTCACGAGCTTGTGGATGAGCTCCATGGCCCAAGGCGCTGTCACCTCGTCGTCTGGGACCGCGCTCATCCATTGTTCTTTGAGCAAGCGAGCGAGTAGGACCGCCACCTTCGGGTTCTTGCTGAAGCGAGCCGATTCGTACAGATCTTCCACGCGTTTCGCCTTCCCGCTGTCGTGCACGAACGCGAAGGCCAACGACCACATCCTCGGCGGCGACGAGATCGCGCCTTCGATGTCCTCGCGACTCGGCGTGACGGGTTTTTCGGCCGATTCTGGAGCGGTTGCTTCCCTATCTTCCACATGACTACCCACAGCTCCCCAGTTTCACCAACGCGACGGACGGCCTATCTCTCTGTGAACGGCGCGGCCGAGTACCTGTCGCTGTCCAGATGGACGATCTACAAGCTCGTCCGCGACGGTGAGCTCCGGGCCTTTCGCGTCGGCAAGCGCCTCCGTCTGCGCGTCGCCGATCTCGACACCTACGCCGAGCGGGGCTCCCCATGAAACGCGAACGCCCCTTCCGGGGCATCCGCAGACCGCCTGCCAGCGACCACTCTCAAGGTAGCAGCGGTCTCGGCGGACGGACGCCGTTGCAGGTCTGGACGGCTGCCCTTTTCAACCTGCTCGCCGACGCCCGTGAAGAGCTCGACGACACCAGCTACGTGGCGTTCGCCTCGATCGTCGTCGAGCGCGTCGAGATCGAGGCGGCCAGGCTCGCGGTGGGCGAGGCCGTTCGCGCGAAGAGGGCCGCATGACCGTCGAGGAGTTCCTTTCCGGTCTTGAGCCCGCGTCGCACTGGGAGTGCCCGTGTGGGAATGAAGACCCCAAGTCCGGCGCGACAACGACGCCGGTCCGAACGATGGTCTCGCTGCGCGAACCGCGGTGCCCGTTCTGTCACCGCGAATACCGGCCCGAGTACCGCATTCCGATCGAGGAGACGGTGGCGTGACAGTCGAGGAGTTCCTTTCCGGTCTCGACCGCGTGAAGCGATCCGGCAAGGGCTGGACGGCCCGGTGCCCTGCACACGGGGACAGCCACGCGAGCCTCTCGGTCGGAGAGGGTGACGACGGGCGCATCCTGCTCAAGTGTCACGCGGGCTGCACGGCTCAGGAGATCGTCGCCGTGCTCGGGATCGAGATGCGCGACTTGTTCGCGGACACGCGCACGACCCCCCGTGATTCGCTTGCAACAGTGCAACACCGCCCCGCAAACCCGCATTCCTCCACGGATTTGGGTGTTGCAAAGGGTGATCAGGGGAGTGTTGCAGGAGACACCGTTGCACCGTTGCAACCGGATCAGGGGGGATTGCGTGCGTGCACCCTCGAGGCGTACTCCGAGGCGAAAGGCCTTCCGGTCGACTTCCTGCGCACTCTCGGTCTCTCGGACGCCAAATACGCGGACCTGGCCGCCGTCCGGATGCCGTACGTGGACAGGGACGGTCTCGAGCAGGCGGTCCGGTTCCGGATCTCGCTCGACGGAGAGGATCGGTTCCGCTGGAAGTCCCGCTCGAAGCTCTGCCTATACGGGCTGACGCGCGTTCGTCGAGCCCGTGAGCTCGGCTACGTCGTCCTGGTGGAGGGTGAGAGCTGCGCCCAGACTCTGTGGCTCCACAAGATCCCGGCGCTCGGAATTCCGGGCGCCAACAACTGGAAGGACGATCGGGACGCACCCGAGCTCGAGGGCATCGGGACGGCATACGTCGTGATCGAGCCCGACAAGGGCGGACAGACCATCCTCAACTGGCTCGCGTCGTCCCGTCTTACGGGGAGCCGACCCCCTGAGCCGGAGGTTGCGGAAGAGGAGACCGACGACGACGCCCCGACCATGTCGATCCTCCGGCGTGGCATGGACGGATCGGGGCACTTCGTGGACATTTGGGAAGAGGCCCCTGTCGCGAAGGGCGAGCAGCCCAAGCTCCCCAAAGTCAAGCTCATCTCACTCGCGGACGCCAAGGACGTCAGCGACCTCTACCTGCAAGACCCCGAACGCTTCGCGGACAGCTTCGAGGAGGCGCTGCAGAACGCGATCCCGTACGAGGAGCATGAGCGCATCGCCTCGGAGATCCGGGCCAAGGCGGCATGGGATCGAGCAGGCATCCTCGCGAAGCAGCCGCGCATCCTCAACGTCTTCGAGCGCGAGCTCGACGGAGCCGGCGTCGTCGGCGAGCGC
>JALZOK010000031.1:0-26078 GCA_030857225.1 Actinomycetota bacterium | reverse complement strand
CCGACTCTGCAAGCTCATCTACCTGGCGATCACGGGCCGCTTCCTCGATCGCTTCGCGTCGATCGCGATCAAGGGGCCGAGCGCGTCGGGCAAGTCGTGGACGATCGAGCGGGTCCTCGAGTTCTTCCCGCCCGAGGCGTACTACTCCCTCACTGCCATGAGCGAGCGGGCGCTCGCCTACGGGACCGAGCCTCTGAGTCATCGCTTCCTCGTCCTCTTCGAGGCGGCTGGCCTGGAAAGCGACTTCGCGTCCTACCTCGTGCGGAGCCTCCTCTCCGAGGGATGTGTCCGATACGAAACGGTCGAGAAGGGCAAGGACGGCGAGCTCCGTGCTCGTCTGGTCGAACGAGAAGGACCGACCGGGCTGATCGTCTCCACGACCTCGGTCTCCCTGCATCCGGAGAACGAGACGCGGTTGCTCTCGCTGTCGGCAACAGACACGCCTGACCAGACCAAGCTCGTCCTCTCACGTCTGGCGAGCGACGATCTTCGCGAGCCCGACCTGTCCCGCTGGCATGACCTCCAGGTCTGGCTCGAAGGCGGAGAGCACGAGGTCGCGATCCCGTACGCACGGACGCTCGCTGATCTCGTCCCTCCGGTCGCTGTCCGGCTGCGGCGTGACTTCCGGAGTGTTCTCTCTCTGATCCGGTCGCACGCGATCCTCCACCAGGCAACCCGCGAGCGGGACGAGACCGGTCGGATTCTCGCGACCCTCGAGGACTACGCGATCGTCCGCGACCTGGTCTTCGACATCGTGTCCGAGGGCGTCGAGGCGACCGTCCCCGCAACCGTCCGCGAGCTTGTCGAGGCGGTCACCACGTTCGATGAGCCGATCTCTGTCGCAAAGCTTGCCCTGACACTGGGGCTCGACAAGTCGGCGACGTCGAGGCGCTGGCAGAACGCACGAGATCGCGGGTACCTGCGCAACCTCGAGGACAAGAGGGGCAAGCCGGCGAAGATCGTGCTCGGAGAGCCCCTGCCGGACGACGTCGAGATCCTGCCCTCGGTCGAGCGGCTCGAGGAGCGGTGCAGTGTTGCAGGCGTCGCGGAGGCGGTATCCGACCTCCCTCCCTGCATGGACGAGGACGACCCCGAGCCGGTTCTCGAGCCGGACGACGACCCCGAGCCCGTGCTCGACGACCCGGAACCGGCGAGCGCCGTCGCGAACGGCCATCCGCGAATGGGCGAGGAGGGCTTCTACGCGTTCGTCAAGGCCGCTCACCGCGCCGGCCACATCACCCGCGACGAGTTCCTCGAGCGGCTCACGATGCACGGTTTCGTGATGCGACGGGGGCCGCGTGAGTGATCGCCTCCTCACCACGCGCCAGGTCGCCGACCTGCTCGCACTCTCCCCGGAGACGGTTCTTCGCCGCTACCGGGCCGGCGAGCTTCCCGGCTACCGGCTCGGCTCGAATGTGCTCCGCTTCCGCGAGTCAGAGATCGAGCAGTGGCTCGAGGGGACGCGGGCGAAGCCAGCCCTTGTCAGCATCCGGGAGGAGGCGTAGTGTTCGGCTCATGCCTGATTGCGCCAGGCTCCTTCCGTACGTTGCGACAGAATGCGAGAGCCCGTCGGGCTCGCGGCGCAATCGCGACGCTCGGCGGGCTTCGCTTATCTGAGAGGAGGCCCTCCGTGGCCACCATGACGTCCGAGCAGACTCCGCTGGAGCTGCTCGATCGCGCTATCCCTGGCGCGACGAACGATGCGATGCTCGAGCTCTGCTACCGCGTGCTCGAGAACCTCGCCGAACGCGCTGAGTCGGCCGCGGACTTTGCGATCGACTCGGACAACCGCGACGCCGAGAACGAGGCGCTCGTGTTCGTCTCGGAGGTCGACAAGCTGATCCACTGGCCGTACCACGGACGGTTGAAGTGCGGCTGGGTCGTGAGCGACGCGAAGAAGGATCTCGAGGTCGCGGCGCGCAACCGACGAGAGCGCCTCAACGGCTCGACCACTGCTCTCGAGGCATTCAGCGCAAGGCGGCGGCAGAAGCAATGGAACGCCGACAACCTCGAGCGCATCCGGGAAGAGATGCGCGCACGGGCAACGCGAAAACGCGCCAAGGTCACGCAGGAGCGGGTACTTGAGGCGCTGGCCAAGGCCGTTGTCCAGTCGCGAGTAGGTGATGTGCGAGTGGCGGACGTAATCGTCGCTCTCGACAAGCGACTCGCCGACACGTCGATCCCCGGCCGACAACTGGTCGTCGCCGACGTCACGAAGATGCTTCGAGACCTCGCCGACGAGGGTCGCGTGCAGCGCATCCGGCCCGACGACTACGACGGCGGGCGCAGGAAGCCCCACCGCTACGCGATGCCGGAGGTCGACGATGCCCGCTGAGCAACGGGGCAGTACGTACACGACGTCGACCGGCGTCGGTATCCGCTGGACGGACGAGACAGGAGCCCGCCGCCGTCAGGCGGGCTTCTCCTCGCCCTCGAAGGCTCGCGCGTGGTTCCGGGACGCCGAGCTTCCACGCATGCGCGGAGGGCTCGTCAATGAGCCCCTCACGCTTCACGAGTTCTCGGATCGCTACATCGCTCGCTACGAGGCCGATCGGTCGGCCGTGACGGTACAAACCCTTCGATGGCGACTCGTGCGCCCGCTCGACGAGTTCGGGGACGTGCGGTTGTCGGATCTCCGGGCCGGGGAGATTGCGGCGTGGGAGGCAACGCTCCCGCCGCGGTTCCGATACGCGGTCGTGCGGGCGCTTCGTCAAGTGCTCGACGCGGCCGTGCAGTGGGAGTACCTCGCGAGGAATCCCGCAAAGGCGACCGGAAAGAACGTGAAGCCGACCATCATCGAACGGATCGCGCTCGAGCCTGCCGACGTGGACAAGCTAGCCGGCGAGGTTCGGTCACGGTTCGCTGCGGCGATCATTGTCGGCGCGTGGTGCTACTTGAGGCCGTCCGAGTTGCTCGCGCTCGAACGCGGGGACGTGAACGGGAACGAGCTCCGCATTCGACGGACGCTCGACGGAAGCGGAGGGGTCAAGACGAGCGGCAAGACGCGACGCAGCCTGCGACCCGTCCCCCTACCAGCGAGAGCGGCGCAGGCGCTCGCCGAGCTCCCGCCACGGCTCGACACCCGGCTCCTCTTCCCAGCGCCGACGGGCGGGCCTTACGACGCCTGCAACTGGCGTCGTCGTGAGTTCAAGTGGGCCGCGGAGGCGGCCGGATTCGAGAATGTCACTCCGTACACGCTCCGGCACTCCGGCATCTCCTGGGCGCTGGCGGCCGGTGTGCCGACGTCCGACGTAGCGCGGTTCGCTGGAACGTCCGTGACGATGCTGGAGACGACCTATCACCACCTCCTCGAGACGAGTGCAGAGGCCGCACGGCAGCGGCTCGATGCGTTTTCGGAGCGTTCTGGCCAAGAGGTGGCCACGCAATGAGGTGTCCACCTCGATGGACACTTCCGGAAACGACGAAAGCCCTGCAACCGCAAGGCTTTCCCGTGATGCGCCCGGTAGGAATCGAACCTACGACCTCTGGCTCCGGAGGCCAGCGCTCTATCCCCTGAGCTACGAGCGCGCGCAGATCCCAGTCTAGTCACGCGCCACGCGGCAGGCTCCGCGCGGCGAAGAGTGCGCCAAGTTACAACTTGTAACTTGGCTTCTTGATTCACCTGTTCATGCGGTTTTCGGTCCGTGCCTGGCTGAAATCGCCTTGTCCGAGCTGGCCGGGGGTCATACGCTGACGTCGTGCCGCCGATCGCCGACGTCAACGGGGTGTACACGGACATCGTCACCTCGCTCTTCTCGTCGACGATCGCGGCAAAAGCCTGGTTCGCGACTGCCGCGGTCGTGCTCGCGTTCGTCCAGGTGACGACTGCCGCGCGGATGTGGGGGCGGCTGGGGTTTCTGCGCATGCACGGCCCGGTCGTGGCCCGCGTCCACCGCTGGTCGGGGCGAGTGGCGTTCCTGTTCACGTTGCCCGTCTTCTTCCACTGCGTGACCATCCTCGGCTTCGAGACACCCGACATGCGCGTCGCCGTACACTCGCTCGCGGGAACGTTCGTCTACGGCGTCTTTGCCGCGAAGGTGCTGATCGTCCGGGATCGGTCGCTTCCCGGCTGGGCTCTGCCCGCAGCGGGACTCACCATGGCGTCGGTGCTTGCGCTCCTCTGGTTGACCTCGAGCCTTTGGTACTTCACGAACGTGCGGTTCGGATTCTGATGGGACGCCTGTGGAGGCCGCTGCTCGTCGGCGCGGTCGTTGCCCTAGCGACGTTCGTGCTCGCGCAACTGACAGTGTTCGAGCCGTCCGCGCCGCCCGCAGCGGCGCTCGTCGGCGGAGATGTGTACCGCGGCGAGGTCGTATTCGAGCGCGCCTGTGCGAGCTGCCACGGCGCAGGAGGTGAGGGAGGGAGTCCCGGCCCGCGCCTCGCCGACACGGGCCTGGACGCCGTCGAGGTTGCCGCCACGGTCGAGCAGGGTCGCGGTGTGATGCCCCCTGCGCTGGTCTCCGGCCAAGAGCAGGCCGATGTCGTCGCGTACGTCGTCGGAATAAGCCAGCCGTAGGCTTCGCGGCGTGGAGATCGACGCCCAGATCGTTCGCCTACCCTTGGCGGAGACCTTCGTCATCGCGCGAGACGCGACCGATCATGCGGACGTCGTACACGTCTCGATTCGGCACGAAGGAGTCACCGGGTACGGCGAGGCGGCTCCGATCGGCCGCTACGGCGAATCGGTCGGGTCGGCTTCGCTCTTCGTCGAGGAGCATGCCGAGCTCGTGGGGGAGGACCCCTTCGCGCTCGAAGAGATAGGAGAGCGGCTCGCGACCGTTCCTGGAGAGCAGGCAGCGAAGGCCGCGATCGACGGTGCGCTCCACGATCTCCAGGGGAAGCTACTCGGCGTTCCCGCCTATCGGCTGTTCGGGCTCCCCCGCCGAGGCCCGCCGACTTCGTGGACGGTCTGGCTCGGCGATCCGGACGACATGGCGCGACGCGCGGAGAAGGCCGCCGCCACCTTCCGGCGGCTGAAGCTCAAGCTCGGGGGCGGTGACGGCCTCGATGTCGAGCGCCTGAGGGCCGTGCGCGGGGTCACCGAGCTCCCGCTCCAGGTCGACGTGAACGAGTGGTGGTCTCTCGACGAGGCGCTCGACTCACTTCCCCAGCTTGCCGAGCTCGGTGTCGAATACTGCGAGCAGCCGCTGCGAGCAGGCGACGAGGGAGGCGCCGAGCTGCGAGAGCGCTCTCCCCTTCCGATCTACGTGGACGAGGACTGCCACGTGCTCGCGGACGTCGAGAGCTGCGCTCGAATCGCGCACGGCATCAACATCAAGCTCGCCAAGTCCGGCGGGATCCGCGAGGCGCTGCGCATGGTGCACGCCGCTCGCGGGCTGCGACTCGGGGTGATGCTCGGGTGCATGCTCGAGTCCGGCCTCGGGATCGCGGCCGGCTGCTGTGTAGCGCCGCTCTGCGATCACGTCGATCTGGACGGGAACCTGCTCCTGAGCGAGGATCCCTGGCCAGGAGTCGAGCTCGTCGACGGCGTCCAGGTCCCATCGACCGCACCCGGTCTCGGCGTCTCGGTTCGAGCCTCGTGAGCGCTCGCCCGAGACGGCTCCTCATCCTCGGCCAGGGTTTCTCGGACGACGCCCACTACGGCAAGACGATGCGCGGGATCATCCGCTATGGGGCCGATCCCGTGGTCGCCGTCCTCGACTCGGCGCGGGCGGGCGAGGCGCACGACGGGATTCCCGTCGTCGGTACGGTCGAGGACGCGCTTCGCTTCGCTCCCACGGTCGCGGTCGTCGGAGTTGCCACGCAGGGCGGCCGCTTCCCGCCCGCCTGGCGTGAACTCCTGAAGAGCGCTATCGCGAACGGCCTCGATGTGGAGAGCGGATTGCACGAGTTCATCTCCGAGGATCCGGAGCTGACCGCGCTCGCTCACGAGCACGGCGTCGCGCTCAGGGATCTTCGCCGGCCGCCAGAGGGGTTGAGCGTGCCGACGGGAGCCAACCTCGAGGTGGACGCCAAGATCGTCCTCACGGTCGGCTCGGACTGCGCGATCGGGAAGAAGACAGTGGCTGTCGAGCTCGACCTCGAGGCCAGGCGTCGCGGGCTCGAGTCCGTGTTCGTCCCGACCGGCCAGACCGGTATTGCGATAGCGGGCTGGGGAATCGCCGTCGACGCAGTGGTCGCCGACTTCCTCGCAGGTGCGGCGGAGCGGCTGGTTGTCGAGGGCGCCGAGCGCGGCGGCAAGCTCCTCTTCGTCGAGGGCCAGGGCTCCCTCGTCCATCCCATGTACTCGGGCGTGACCCTGGGCCTCATGCACGGAGCGGCTCCGCACGCGTTCGTCCTCTGCCAGCGCGCGGGCTCGACGGAGATCGAGGGCTGCCCGGGGCATCCGATTCCTCCGCTCGGTGAGCTCATCGACCTCCACGAGCGGATCGCGCTCCCTCGGCGCCGGGCCAAGGTCGTATGCCTCGCGCTCAACACCGCGGATGTGTCGGATAACGAGGACGCGCGGGCGGCGATCGAGGCGGCAGCGGCGGAAACCGGTCTGCCTGCAGATGATCCTGTGCGCTTCGGGGCGGGGTTTCTGCTTGACGCGATTGTGGCTCGTCTTTGACCGCCCCCGGCTGCGCGCCAACTTCCGGTCGATCATCTACGCTCCGACGGCTGCGGGCCGTGGGGAGCCTGCGGAAACCTGAGATGCGACTTCTCGCTGCGGCAACGGCTCTCACCGTGGCGCTCCTGGCCGGAGCGTCTGCTGCGCCTGCCGCCGATGTGGGCGCCAACGACGACTCGGCGAAGTTCGCGGCGGACGGCGGAGTCGCGATGTACCGCGAGATGGCCGCCGTCGGACTCCGTCAAACCATCGTCGGCGTCCGCTTCAAGCCGAGCCAGGCGCTCGTGATCCAGGACAAGCAGCTGCTGGATCGCGCGATTCCGAACGCGCTCGACGCGGGCCTTCGAGTGGTGCTCGCCGTGTATCCGTATCCGCCGAGGGAGATCGAAGCCGGCCTCGGAACGCCGACGCTCTTCGCCTCGTACGTCGCGGCGGTCGCGCAGGCGTATCCGCAGGTGAGGCAGTTCGTCATCGGGAACGAGCCCAACCAGCCTGCCTTCTGGCGGCCACAGTTCACTCGCACAGGTGCGAATGCGTCGGGAGCTGCGTTCGGGCGCTACCTCGCTGCGGCCTACGACACGCTGAAGGGAATCGACCCGGGACTCAAGATCGTCGGAATCGGGCTGTCCCCGCGCGGAAACGACAAGCCGAAGGCCAAGAGCAACGTCTCGACGTCGCCGGTGCGGTTCCTCCGCGCGCTCGGCACGTGGTATCGCGCGAGCGGACGAACGCGTCCGCTGATGGACTCCTTCAGCTTCCATCCCTACCCGAATCGCGCCACCGACCCGCTCGATCGCGGCTACGGCTGGCCGAACGCGGGCTTCGTGAACCTCGATCGCATCAAGTTGGCGCTGTGGGATGCATTCAACGGCACGAGTCAGCCGACGACGATCAACGGGTTGAGGCTGCATCTGGACGAGGTTGGTTGGCAGGTGGATACCTCGCGCCGAGTGGGCTATCAGGGCAAGGAGAACGTGCCCGTCACGGACGAGATCACACAGGCGGCGATCTACGGCGACCTGATCCGCCGCTCGGTCTGCGAGCCGGACGTCGACGAGGTGAGCTTCTTCGGCTTCCGGGACGATGGCCTGCGGACCGGGTTTCAGGCTGCGCTCCAGCGGGCGGACGGGACGCCGCGTCCGGCCGCGGACGCCGTCCGTGCCGCGATCGCCGACACGGCGACAGGCTGCGCCGACGCGCCTCGACCTTGGACCCCGATCGCGGAAGTCGTCGGGGCCGAGTCCGAGCTCCGAGTCGGTTCTCTCGGGAGAGTCATGGTTGTTCTCGCGGCTAGCGAGGAGGCGCGCGCGACGGTCTGCGTCCTACGCCTTTCGGTCCGAGGGATGGGAGGCGCCGCGGCGCGTCCGATCCGAGCAACCTCACCCGGCTGCCGAACGGTCGTCGTCGGGCCGGGCTCCCTCAGTCAGGCGCTCTCGGCTCCGGTGGGTGGTGATGTTCGCGGGAACGTCAGCGTCGAGCTGACAGCGGTGTCGAATCCCACGCGGCAGACACTCGCGGAGCACGAGCTCCCAGTGCCACGCTAGCTTCGCCTTGACAAGCGAACGCACGTTCGTTCATACTACGAACACATGTTCGCTCGCGTCGTACTCGTGGTGTTCCTCGCAGTGTTCTTGTGGGCCGTCTTCGCGCGTGACACCGGTGCAGGCACGCCGCAGCGCTACCATGTCGTTCGAGCGGGCGACACGCTGTGGTCGATCGCAGACGCGAAGTACGCAGGCGATCCGCGTGAAGGTGTGTGGGAGCTCCAGCGCAGGAATGACCTCGAGGGGGCGACCATCGTCCCCGGCCAGCGGCTGGCGCTGCCCTAGACGCCCGCGGCTCCTGATATGAACGGGTAGCCAAACTATCCCGCTCGAGAAGGAGACCCATGGCCAGCGAACGCATCCTCGAGCTGCTCCGGCGGCCCGTCGACCAAGACGAGCACACCGAGATTCGGGAGCTCTGGAAGACACATTCGATCGCGGAGGACAATCGTGACCTGCCAGGGTTGATCTCGACGCTGACCGAGGACTGCGTCTACGAGGTGCTCGGCACGGGCGCCCGCTGGGAGGGACACGAAGGCGCTGCCCGCTTCTACACCGAGCTCCTGACTGCCTTCCCCGACATTCACTTCGATCTCGAGTACATCGTCATCGGTCCGCAGGGTGTCTGCGAGGAGGCCCGTGTGGCGGCGACGCATGAAGCCCGCTGGCTCGACAACGAGCCGAGCGGCGAGCGCCTCGAGTGGCGAAACGCGATCTTCTTTCCCTGGGATCCCGCCGCCAGGAAGTTCAAGGGCGAGGTGGTCTACACCGACCTCGCATTTCCAGGCGCGAGCTGAGCGGCCGCTACGAGAGGCTCGGCGTGAAGCCTAACGCACGTGCGCAGGCTCTTTCTATGATCCAGCGGTGATTTCCGAGGCCCCGCTCGAAGAGACGGAATACGGACGCGTCGCCGCCGGGGCCGGCTGGTTCGTCCTGAATGCGCGGGACGCGCCCTGGTTCGACCGCAAAGGACGGGGGTTCTCTGCTGGCGTTGAATGTAGGGGGCACTTCGACCAGATCGGAATCAGCCTGTACGTGCTCGGGCCGGGCGAGCCGATGGCGATGTACCACTGGGAAACCGATCAGGAAGACTTCCTCGTGCTCTCTGACGAGGCTCTGCTCATCATCGATGGCGAGGAGCGGCCGTTGCGGCAGTGGGACCTCGTGCACTGTCCGCCCGGGACGAAGCATGTGATCGTCGGAGCCGGAGACGGCCCTTGCGTGGTCTTCGGAATCGGCGCTCGAGAGCATCACACCTTCCGTGCCGCGGACGGCACGTTGAACGGCACTCCCGACTGGGGCGCCTACGCGGTGGACGAGGCAGCCATCCGGCACGGCGCGGGCGTCGAGAAGGAGACGACGGATGCCGAGCAGGCATACGCGCGGTTCCCGGGTACCGAGCCGATGCGCTACCGCAACGGCTGGCTAGCTGATTGACCCGAAGGTTCTGTCCGCCTCTATACAGCGACGACGGTGGCGGCCGGAACCTCGGGCGGGAGGATGTTCGACGGATGCCGCTTGGCCACGCGCCAGAACGCGTCCACGACCGCTGGGTTGAACTGCTTCTCGCGGCCCGAGCGGATCTGGAGCATCGCTTGGTTGAGCGTGAGGCCGTGTGCGTACGGGCGGTCGGTCGTCATCGCGTCCCATGCATCGGCGAGTCCGATGATCGCCGCCTCGAGCGGGATGTCGCCGCCGCGTTGCCCGTCTGGATATCCCAGGCCGTCCCACCGCTCGTGGTGGTGGCGAATGGCAGGGACGATGTCCTGGAACGACGAGACCTTGGACACGATCTCCGCTCCGCGAGTGACGTGCTCGCGCATGATCACCGCCTCGTTCGGCTCGAGCGCGCCGGCCTTGGTCAGGATCGAGTCCGGGATTCCGATCTTGCCGACGTCGTGGAACAACGCGGCGGTGCCCAGAGTCCCGAGTTGCTTCGCGTTCAGGGAAAGCTCCCGGCCGATCGCGAGCGCCACCCGGCGTACGCGCTGCGAGTGGCCGGCCGTGTAGGGATCGCGAGCCTCGACTGCCGCGTTCAGCGTCTCGATCGTCTCGAGGAGATTTTCCTCCATGCGCAACGACGATTCGCTGAGGTCGCGTGAGCGGCCCATGAGGACGTCGTTCTGGCGCGTGAGCCTGGCGGCTGCGCCCCGGACCAGAATGACGAGTGCCAGCCAGAGGATCGCGAACACGACGCCCACGACTACCCAAACCGTGCGGGTTGCGCTCGCGGTGCTCGCGTCGAGGGTAGTCGGCTTGAGAAATACCTGTGCCACGCCCACGGGTCGCCCCTTCCCGGATGACAGCGGCGCCCACGCCACGACGGCGCGCTCCGACCGCTGCTTTCCGCCGCGGCGCACCTGAATGGCTCCGACAGCTGCCCGGGCATCGCCGCTTCGAACCGTTGCCATGACATTGGGCGAGCGCACCGCCCTTCGTCCGGCTGGTATGGAAAGCACATGCCTGCCACGCTTCGACCAGACGGTGAGCCGTACGACCTCGTCCACCGAGGCGACGGTTCGAGCGACTCTCTGCCTCGCGCGGCGATTGACCACGATTCGCTTTCCTCGAACGAGCGCGGGAGCGAGGACGGAGTCCGAGTACAGGGCGATGTCGCGGGCGCTGTCGCCGAGCACCTGCTCCCGGAAGTTGTCTGCAAGCACCGAGGAGATGACGAAGGCGCCGACCGCGAGGATGGCCGCGGAGGCGAGCACGAAGGTCCAGAGCAGGGTCAACGACCTCATCAAGCCGGCCGAGCGGTACGCCCGTGATGCCATTTCGTCTCTATCGGCACCCGGAACCGCTTATTTGAGCGCGTAGAATCGGCCGCCGTGGATCTCGACGTCGTTTTTCTCGGGACGTCCGGCTCCACGCCGACCGCTCAGCGCGCCCTGTCTGCGACTCTCGTCCGACGAGGGGGCGACCGTCTTCTCTTCGACTGCGCGGAGGGGACGCAACGCCAGCTTCTCAGATGCGATGTCGGGCTCGCCGAGTTGGAAGAGATCTTCCTCACGCACTTCCATGCCGATCACTACCTCGGGCTTCCCGGGATGCTCAAGACGTACTCGCTGCGCGGGCGTGAGCTGCCGTTGACGATCTACGGCCCGCGTGGCCTGCGGGAGCTCCTGAAGGCGCTTCGGCGCATCTTCGGCCGCCTTTCGTATCCCTTGGAGACAGTGGAGCTCGAGCCGGGAGCTCGACTCGAGCGCCACGGCTACGAGCTCGAGACGTTCGCGGTCGACCACGGTGTGGCGTCGGTCGGATACGCGCTCGTCGAGACGGAACGCCCGGGTCGCTTCGACGTCGGGACCGCGGACCGGCTGGGCGTTCCGGACGGCCCCGTGCGAGGTCTCCTGCAGCGTGGGGAGCCCGTGACGCTCCCCGACGGGAGCGAGGTCACCCCGGACGCCGTGCTTGGGCCGCCGCGGGCCGGCCGAAAGCTCGTGCTGACCGGGGACACGGCTCCGGCCGCTTCGGTGGTGGATGCCGCCACCAGCGCGGATCTACTCGTCCACGAGGCGACGTTTCTCGCCGACGAGCGGGAGCGAGCGCGGGAGACCCTGCACTCGACCGCGGGTGAGGCGGCGCTCGCGGCCCGCGAGGCCGGGGTGAAGCTGCTCGCCCTGACGCACCTCTCCACGCGGTATTTCGGCCATCAGGTCGTCGAGGAGGCGCGCGAGCTCTTCCCCGAGACGGTTGTGCCCCGAGACTTCGATGTGGTCGAGATTCCCTTTCCGGAGCGCGGACTGCCGAAGCTCATCCGGTCGGGCGCTCGGGCGCGCAGGAATGCGGTGGTATCCCCGGAGCCCTAGCTAGCGGGAGGCTCTCGACAACCACTCGACGCGCGTCGAGCCGACGAGGCCTTTGCTCTTGAGCTCGAATAGGCAGGGAATCACCTGACCAGCGGGGCGTAAGGAGGACACGGCGCCGGACCACAAGTCGCCCGGCGCCAGCTCGACCGTTCGCCATGGGAATCCGTTCACGCTGATTCGGACCGGAAGTCCTTCCTTCCCGAGGAGGGTGAGCTCGAGCGCGCCTGGACCGCACGGATACACGACGATCTTGGCCCGGGCGAAGTCGCCGATAGGTGTAAAGCCCTCGGTACGCGAGACGAGGCGTAGCGGTTCATTGATGCGCCATAGCCCCGAGCCGGGAGCAATGTCGGTCGGCGGGGAGGATGTCAGGCGCTCGCCGTCCAGCGCAATCGTCGCCGGCAGGACGACGTGGGGGGCGCTCACCTCTCGTCCGGAGTCGTCCACGAGCGCTCCGTCCGTACGGATCGATACGGGCGCTTGCGGCAGCGCTTGGGGTGGCACGCCCTCGAGCCGCAACAGCTGACGGATCGAGCGGTTCCAAAACGCGGCACGGGCGACCGAGGTCGACGGCTGCTCGCCGGTGTCGAGGTGGAGAACCGGCGCGACGCCCGCTCGGTCGACCCACTGTCGGTCTGCCGGGCCGAAGTCGTTGGCGCGCTCTACGCGCGACAGACGATCGATCTCGCGGGCGGCTTGGACCGACGCGGCCACGAAGCCGAGAGCCACCGCAACCGCGGTTGCTGCCAGGAGCCGTTGCGGAATCAGGATGAATACACCGATTAAGACCAATCCGAGTGCGAGCAGCACTCCGCGGAATGCCAGGTCTCCCTTGTCTGCAAGTTCGCCGAGCGGAAGGAGCGTGAGCGCATCGTGTGCGCTAGACATGGTCCCTACGCGCGATCGCGGCAACGTAACGAGAGCGGCCGTTGCCGCCAGTGCGAGCGGGAGCACGACGGGCGCGGGGCGAGGCCCGCCGCGGGCGATCCAGAGGCACAGGCCGAGCAGGACCAATGGGAGCGCGGTCACCACGTAGCGCTCGCTGACGTGGTCGAGATACTCGACAGCGAACGCCGAGACCTGGCCGACGAGCAGGACGACGTAGGCGGTGGTCACGGCCAGAAAGGCGCGTACGGACGGATTTTCCTCACCGTGCACCGCCGCTAGGACGGCTAGCGTTGCAGTCGCGAGTAGTGGCAGCCCCATCGTCATGGCCAGGACGGCGCCGCTGTGCCACGTGAGCTGAGCGAGGACACCGGTCGAGTCAGGCGTCGTCTGTGCGAGCTCGCCATAAGCGCCGAGCAAGTCGCTTCGGCCAAGGGCGTACACGGCCACGAGCGTCGCCGTCGACAGACCGATGAGGGCGAGTAGCGGCGCGATCCGGCGCACGATCGTGGTCGAGCGCGCGAACCACGCGTCGAGGCCGACGGCCACCAGCAGGACCGGTAGCAGGAGAAGCGCCTGCAGGCGAACGGCGGCGGCGGCGGTCACCAACAGCAAAAACAGACCCTGGCGCTCGAGGGTCGGTTGCTCGAGCATGCGAGCGAGCGCCAACAGCGCTGCGACCACGAGTGGGTAGAAGAGCGCTTCGGTCATGAGCAGGCCGCCGTACCAGAGCGCAGGTGGCAGGACGGCGAGCACGGCCGCAGCGAGCGCCCAGCGTACGCCGACGAGGCGCGTTCCCCAGAGGTACACGGGCACGGCGACGAGGGACATCGCCAGGGCTTGCAGAGCCTGGGCGACAGCCACCCCGCGAGCGACGTCGCTGAGCGTCAACGGCAGCCCGACGAGCGCAGGGGTCAGGAGGCTGTAGTAGGGGACGGTCGCGTCCCGGATGGCGAGCGTGCCCGATTCCCAGAGCGACTGTCCGACGAGGCCGTAGATCATCTCGTCCGGCGCGATCCAGGGCACGTCGAACGTGAGCGCCACGCCGAAGCGGACGGCCGCGGACAGAAGCACGATCGCCCCGAGAAGAAGGCCAGCGTGCCAGGCGGCGAGTCCTCTCGCCGAAGTCTGATCAGCCCTGTCGGACAGGGCGGCTACACTACCCCGCGACCTTTAAGCCGGTCCAGTGAGGCCGGGAAGGAGACCGATGACGACGCACGTTCCCGACCGCGCCAGCGCGAGCGTTTTGCTCGAGGCGGAGGCGATCTCGAAGGCGCTCTCGCGCATCGCCCATGAGCTGATCGAGGGCGCTGCACGGCCCGACGAGCCGCCGCTGGACACGATCGCGCTGATCGGCATCCAGACGCGCGGGGTTCCGCTCGCCTTCCGGCTGAAGCGGCTCGTCGCCGAGCGCAGCGGCACCGAGCTTCCGCTCGGCGCTCTCGACATCACTTTTCATCGCGACGACGTCCACGTGCGAAACGGCGGCAGGGCGCCTGCACGCGAGCCGGTCGTGCGCGCGACGCGCATCCCTTTCTCACTGGAAGGAATGACCGTCATTCTCGTCGACGACGTCCTCTACACGGGCCGCACGATTCGCGCCGCGATCGACGCGCTCCTCGACTACGGCCGGCCCGAGCGGGTGCAGCTGGCCGTGCTGATCGACCGCGGACATCGTGAGCTTCCGATTCGGCCGGACTACGTGGGAAAGAACCTGCCGACCGCGCGAACAGAGCGGATCCAAGTCGAGCTGATCGAGGTCGACGAGATCGATCGCGTCCTGCTCGTCCGCGAGAGCGAGGACGGCAAGCATGCCTGAGCTCAGGCCCCCCGCAGCCGCGCGCCGCCACTTGCTGTCGGTGCAGGGCATGTCACGTGAGGATGTGGAGCGCATCCTCGAAACGGCACGACGGATGGCGTCCTCGCTCGATCGGGAGATGAAAAAGCTCCCGACCTTGCGAGGCCGCACGGTCGTCAATCTCTTCTACGAGTCCTCGACGAGGACGCTCGCGAGCTTCGAGCTCGCTGCGAAGCGGCTCTCTGCCGACACGATGTCGATTCGCGCCTCGGGCTCGTCGGTGGACAAGGGCGAGTCCCTCAAGGACACCGCCTCGACGCTGGCCGCGTACGACCCCGACATCATCGTCGTTCGCCATCCGTCGGTCGGCGCTGCGCAGCTTGTCTCACGCTGTACCGCGGCTAGCGTCGTCAACGCCGGCGACGGAAAGCATCAGCACCCGACGCAGGCGCTCCTCGACCTGTATGCGATGGAGGAGGCGCTCGGCCGGCTCGAGGGATTGCACGTGGCGATCGTGGGCGACGTCCTGCATTCGCGGGTCGCCCGTTCGCTCGTCCAAGCGCTCGAGCTGGTCGGTGCGCGCTCGACGTTGATCGGGCCTCCGACACTCGTGCCGCGCGGAATGGAGGCGCTCGGATGCTCGACCTCGAGTGACATCCGAGACGCTGTGCAGGCGGACGTTCTCTACGTTCTGCGCATGCAACGGGAGCGCATGGCGCCCGGCGAGGCGTTCATCCCTTCGCTCCGCGAGTACACGGCGCTGTACGGGATCACTCCCGAACGTGTGCGTCCGGGTCAGGTCGTCATGCACCCCGGACCGATGAACCGCGGAGTCGAGATCGACGCGCGGGTCGCCGACTCGGAAGCCGCGCTCGTCGGCAATCAGGTGAGGGCGGGATTGGTCGTTCGCATGGCCGTTCTCTACGACGTCTTGACGGTTGCGCCTGTGGCGGCGCCGGTCGCCGCGGGGGTCATGTAGAAGATGCTGTTCTCGCGCAACGGGCGCAGCGACTCGACGGCGCTCGAAGGCCGCGTGGTCGCTCCGGCACAGGGTATCGACGAGTGTCTGCGCGTGGTCGTCACGGACGGGATCATCAGTGCGATCGAGCCCGCGCCGGCAAGTCGCCTGGTGATCGCACCGGCTTTCGTCGACCCGCATGTCCACCTCCGCACACCCGGTCGTGAGGACGAGGAGACCTTGCGCTCGGGAACTGAGGCGGCGGCGGCCGGAGGATACTGCGCGATCCTCGCGATGCCGAACACGGAGCCAGTCGTCGACTCGGCAGCGGTGTTGGGGGCGTTGATCGAGGGCGCGCGCGCGGAGGCCGTCGTCCCGACCGGCTTCATGGCTGCGATCAGCAAGGGGCAGCGTGGGGAGGAGCTGAGCGAGATGGCCGAGCTCGCCTTGGCCGGCGCGGCGGCCTTCACCGACGACGGAAGGCCGGTCGAGTCCGCCGGGCTCATGCGCCGCGCGCTCCAGTACAGCGCGCTTGCCGGACGCCCGCTCGCACTCCACTGCGAGGAGCGCACGCTCTCTCGCGGTGGGCACGCCCACGAGGGCCGCGTCTCGGCGGAGATCGGCGTCGGGCCGTATCCGTCGTCAGCCGAGAGCCTCATGGTCGAGCGCGACCTCGCGCTGGCGGCGCTCGAGGAGCGCCCGCTCCATCTCATGCACCTCTCGGCGCGGGAGTCGGTCGACGCGTTGCGAAGGGCGCGAGACGAAGGCGTGGCCGCGACTGCCGAGGTCACGCCGCACCATCTCTGCCTGACCGACGATGCGGTTCGCTCGCTTGACCCGAACTTCAAGATGAACCCGCCGCTCCGCTCCGAGGACGATCGGCGCGCGCTGATCGACGCGCTTCGCGACGGCACGATCACCGCGATCGCGACCGATCATGCGCCGCACGCGCGTCATGAGAAGGATGTGCCCTTCGAGGACGCGCCCTTCGGCGTCATCGGTCTGGAGACGGCGTTCGCGGTGCTTCATACGCAGCTCGTCTTGCCCGGCGAGCTCGCGTTGGAGGTTCTCCTCGAGCGAATGTCAGCCGGGCCTGCCCGAGGCTTCGGCATCGCCGAGCCGCGGATCGAGGTGGGCGCGCGCGGAAATCTCGTCGCGCTCGATCTCGATGCGGAGTGGGAGGTGACCGAGGACGGGTTCCGGTCGCTGTCCGCGAACTCCTGGCTCCTCGGCAAGTCGCTGCGCGGGAGGGTCGTGCGCACGATCGCGGACGGGCGAGAGGTGTTCGCCGCATGATCGCGGGCTACCTCCTGCTCGAGGACGGGACGGTCTTCCGCGGACGCTCTGTCGGTGCGGACGGCGCCGCCTTCGGGGAGGCGGTCTTCACCACGGCGATGACTGGCTATCAGGAGACGGTGACCGATCCCAGTTACGCGGAGCAGCTCGTGTGCTTCACGGCGCCGATGCTCGGCAACTACGGAGTCGCCGACGATCGGAACGAGTCCGACCGCCCGCACGCCAGGGCGGTGCTCATGCGGCAGCTCGGAGGAACGGAGTGGGCCGAGTGGCTCACGCGCCATGGTCTCGTCGCGCTCGAGGAGATCGATACGCGCGAGCTCGTCCTCTGCCTGCGCGACGGCGGCGCCATGCGCGCGGTGGCGGTCGCGAACGAGGAGCAGCTTTCGGTGGGCGAAGCGCTCAAGGCCGTGCTCGCCCAGCCGCTCATGGAAGGTCAAGCGCTGGTCGCCCAGGTCTCAGCTCGAGAGCCGTACGTCTTCGCCGAGACTGGCTCGCCTCGGGTCGCCGTCGTCGACTACGGCACCAAACGGTCGATCCTGCGCCGGCTCGCCGCGAGCGGCGCCGCGGTGACGGTGTTCCCGCACTTGGCCGAGGCCGGCGAACTCGAGGCCTTCGACGGCGTAGTGCTCTCGAACGGCCCCGGCGACCCCGAGCCTCTGCGGGCCGAGACCGAGACGGTGCGCGAGCTCTTGGGGAACGTTCCGGTGCTCGGCATCTGTCTCGGTCATCAGCTCGTCGGACTGGCGAACGGACACGAGACGTTCAAGCTCCCCTTCGGACATCGCGGCGCCAACCACCCCGTTCTCGAGAAGCGAAGTGGCCGAGTGCTGGTGACGAGCCAGAACCACGGCTTTGCGGTTCGGTCAGCGGACGCCGACCAGGCGACGCACGTCTCGCTCTACGACGGGACGGTCGAGGGCTTCGACTTCCCGGAGCTGCGGGCGAGCTCCGTGCAGTTCCACCCCGAGGCCGGGCCCGGTCCGCACGATGCCTGGCCGATTTTGGAACGTTGGGTCGAGGAGCTTCGACCCCGGTGATCTGATGCCTGCGCGACGCGACCTCGAGAGCGTGTGCGTGATCGGCTCCGGCCCGATCGTCATCGGCCAGGCCTGCGAGTTCGACTACGCGGGCTGCCAGGCGTTGAAGGTGCTGCGCGAGGACGGCTACCGCACGATCGTCGTCAACTCGAACCCGGCCACCATCATGACCGACCCGGGCTTCGCCGACCGCACCTACATCGAGCCGCTCGATCTCGAGAGCGTCGCCTCGGTGCTCGAGCGGGAGCGACCGGATGCGCTGCTGCCCACGCTGGGCGGGCAGACCGCGCTCAACCTCGCGATCGAGCTCGCCGAGGCGGGAGTCCTCGAGGAGCTCGAGGTCGAGCTGATCGGGGCGCCGGTCGAGGTGATCAGGCGCGCGGAGGACCGCGAGGAGTTCCGGGAGGCCGTCGTGAGCTGCGGGCTCGAGGTGCCGACCTCCCGCATCGTCACCTCGCTCGAGGAGCTCGAGGACGTCTCCTTGCCGGCGGTCGTGCGCCCCGCTTTCACGCTCGGCGGTCACGGGGGAGGTTTCGTCGACGACCAGGCGGCGCTCGCTCGGCAAGTGGAGCGCGGGCTCGCCGAGTCCCCGATCGGGCAGGTGCTGGTCGAGGAGTCGGTTCGCGGCTGGGACGAGTTCGAGCTCGAGCTGATGCGGGATCGCGTGGACAACGTCGTCGTCGTCTGCTCGATCGAGAACCTGGACCCGATGGGGGTGCACACCGGCGACTCGGTCACCGTTGCCCCGCAGATGACGCTCTCCGACGAGGCCTACCAGGAGCTCAGAGACGCTGCGGCCGCCGTCATCCGCGCGGTCGGGGTCGAGACCGGTGGCTCCAACATCCAGTTCGCCCGCCGCCGCGAGACCGGTGAGTTGCGGGTGATCGAGATGAACCCGCGCGTGTCGCGCTCCTCCGCGCTCGCCTCCAAGGCCACTGGCTATCCGATCGCGAAGGTCGCGGCCAAGCTCGCGGTCGGCTACACGCTCGACGAGATCCCGAACGATCTGACGAGGACGACGCCTGCGAGCTTCGAGCCCACGCTCGACTACGTGGTGGTCAAGTTCCCGCGCTTCGCCTTCGAGAAGTTCCCCGGTGCCGACCAGACGCTGGGAACGCAGATGAAGTCGGTGGGGGAGGCGATGGGCATCGGGCGGACGTTCAGCGAGGCATTCCTGAAGACCTTCCGCTCGCGCGAGCTCGATGCGGGCGCGCCCACCCCCTGGGCAACTCTCGACGACCTGCCCGACGGTCTCCACCCCTGGTTTCGCAAGGAGATCGAGCGGGCGAAAGCGGAGCTCGCGAGCGGCGACCTCCTGCGGGCCAAGCGCGCCGGTTGGGGCGATGACTCGATCGGCGCGGAGCTCGGCGTCAGCGGGGTGGAGGTGCGCCGCCGCCGGCATGAGCGGGGCGTGCTGCCGGCGTTTCGGCGCGTCGACTCCTGCGCGGGCGAGGTCGCGGCCGATTCGAACTACTTCTACTCGACGTGGGGGGAGACCGACGAGACGCTGCCCGCGAGCGCGAAGCCGCGTGTCGTGATCCTAGGCTCGGGGCCGAACCGGATCGGCCAGGGGATCGAGTTCGACTACTGCTGCGTGCACGCCGCCCAGACCTTCCGCTCCCTCGGCTACGAGGCGGTCATGGTCAACTGCAATCCGGAGACCGTCTCGACCGACTACGACACCTCCGACCGGCTCTACTTCGAGCCGCTCTCGCCGGAGGAGGTTCTCGCCGTCTGTGATCGCGAGCAGCCCGTGGGCGTCGTCACGCAGTTCGGCGGGCAGACGCCGCTCAGGCTCGCGCGCTCGATCGAGGAGGGCGGCTATCGCATCCTCGGTACTCCGCATGCCGCGATCGACCTGGCCGAGGATCGCGCGCGCTTCGGAGCGCTCGCACGAGAGCTGGGAGTCCGCTGCCCGCCCTGGGCGATTGTCACCAGCGCCGAGGAAGCGCGCGCGGCTGCGGAGAAGATCGGATACCCGGTGCTCGTCCGCCCCTCGTACGTCTTAGGAGGACGGGCGATGCGGATCTGCTACGACGACGGAGAGCTCGAGCAGGCGATGGCCGCCGTGCACGGCCCGGTGCTTCTCGACCGCTTCGTGGAGCATGCAATCGAGCTCGACGTCGATGCGCTCTGCGACGGGGAAACGGTCTTCATCGCGGCGGTGATGCAGCACGTCGAGGAGGCGGGAATTCACTCCGGCGACTCCGCCTGTGTCTTGCCGGCTCCTTCACTGACTCTGGCAGCGGCGCTCGAGGTCGAGCACGTCGTCAAGCGGCTCGGGCCTGCGCTCGGGGTCGTGGGGCTCCTGAACCTCCAGCTCGCAATCGCAGACGGCACGGTGTACGTGCTCGAGGCGAATCCCCGGGCGTCGCGCACGGTTCCGTTCGCCTCCAAGGCCATCGGCCTGAATCTCGTCGCCGCCGCGTGTCGGCTGGCCGCCGGCGAGAAGCTCGCGGATCTAGCATTGACGACGCCTCGGCCGACGCAAGTGAGCGTGAAGGCGGCGGTCTTGCCGTTCGCTCGCTTCCCGGGCGCCGATCCGGTGCTCGGCCCCGAGATGCGCTCGACCGGGGAGGTGATGGCAAGCGCCGCGGACCTCCCGACCGCGCTCGCGAAGGCAGAACGCGCGGCGGGGCGGCCTCTTCCGACCTCAGGGACAGCCTTCCTCTCGGTACGGGACGAGGACAAGCCGGCCGCCGTGGCGGTCGCCGCGGCTCTCGCCGGCCTCGGATTCGAGCTCGTCGCGACCGAAGGCACGGCGAGGACGTTGCGAGCGGCCGGCCTCGAGATCGAGGACGTCGCGAAAGTCGCGGACGCGCTCCCCGACGAGTCGACAGTCGTCGACCTCGTCCGTCGCGGGCGCTGCGATTTGGTGATCAACACACCTCAGGGCAGCGGGGCCCGCGCGGACGGCTACTTGATCCGCGAGGCAGCGCTGGTCGCCCGCGTGCCCTGCGTGACCACGATCTCTGGCGCCGCCGCGGCCGTCCATGCGATCGCGAACGCGCGAGCGGAGTCGGCGCTCTCGTTGCAGGAGCGAATCGGAAGCGGAGTCTGACCTGCCTTGTAACAGTCTGTTACTTGGCGAGCGGAGAGCCTCCCGGGAGAGGTTGAACGTCCGCGGGACGGAGTGGTTCGGGCCCTACGTGCTTCTCCGACTCGAGCGAGGCGAGATGGAGCCAGGCGTGCCTGGCCAGTTCTTCATGCTCGAGGCACCCGGGCAACTCCTCCCGCGTCCGATGAGCCTTTGCCTCGCTCCACCTGGGGAGCTTGCGTTCCTCTTGGAACCGATCGGTCCCGGTACCCGCGCGCTTTCAATGCTCGCGCCCCGAGAGTCGATTCACATCCTCGGTCCGCTCGGAAACGGCTTCGAGCTGGAGGTCGAGCGGCCCGTGCTCGTGGCCGGAGGGGTCGGGATCGCTCCGATGCCGTATCTCTCCGAGGCGCTCGGCGGCCCGCCGGCGCTTCTCGGCTTCCGCAGCAAGCATCACGCCGAGGCGGCTCGACTTCTCCCCGGTGCAGACGTGGTCGTCGAGCCTCGATTCGTCACAGAACTCCTATCCGGCGACCCCGGAGATGTCCTCGCGTGCGGTCCGGAGCCGATGCTCGAGGCTGTGCGCAGGCTCGTTCCGCATGCTCAGCTCGCCTGGGAGGCGCCGATGGCGTGCGGCTTCGGAGCCTGTTTCGGCTGCGTGGTCGAGCGCGAAGGACGCTATGTCAGGCTCTGCGTCGAGGGCCCGGTTCTGTGAGAACGTGGCGAAAGACACAAGGGTCTGACCCTGGGCGTGTCCGCACGGGACAGGGGAATGTGTGCCAAATGCGTGCCAGGTTGTCCACAGAGCGATGAGCGTTCCGCTCCTGAATGCGAGCGGATGTCTCGATGCGCTCACTGCGCCCGAGGTTGCGACGACTCTCGACGCGTTCGTCACGAAGACCGTCACCCCGCTTGCGCGAGAGGGAAATCCTCCACCGCGAATCGCAGAGACCGGCGGCTGGATGTTGAACTCGATCGGGCTCCAAAACCCGGGCATCGAGATCTTCTCGACGAGTGTCCTGCCTCGCCTTGCCGAGTTGGAAGTGCCAATCTGGGTGTCCGCGGGCGGATTCTCCGCGTCCGACTACCGAAACTGCTGCGAGCGGCTCGACGCGCTCGACGCGGTCGCCGTCATCGAGCTGAATCTCTCCTGTCCCAACGTCGACGAGGCGCCGGAGACGGCAGTCGAGCTCGTGCGAGCTTCCCGAGATGCGACCAGCAAGCCGCTCTACGCGAAACTTTCCCCTGCGACCCCCGACATCGCCGAGCTGGCGCGCGCGGTAGCGGACGCGGGAGCGGACGGGCTCGCGCTCGTGAACACCCTCCGAGGGCTCGCCGTCGACCCAGGGACCGCTCGACCCCGACTTGCGCTCGGCCGGGGTGGCGCGTCCGGCCCTGCGCTTCGACCGATCGCTCTCGCCTGCGTCCACGCGTGCGCAAACGCCGTCGAGCTGCCGATCGTGGGCATCGGAGGAGTGATGTCGGGGACGGACGTAATGGACTTCATCTCCGTCGGGGCGAGCGCCGTGGCGCTTGGCACCGTGCTCTTCGCCGACCCGTTCTCGCCTGCCAGGATCCGTGGTGAGCTCGAGCGGGAGCCGCGCTTCCGTAAGTACGACTTACCACCTTCGATCGGCCGACTCGGACACGCATCGGCGTTCACGGCCGGATCGTAAGCGAAACAGAGAACAAAGAAAGACCTGCAAATCAGCCAAAACATTGCGGCTTGACCCGCGCTCCGCGCTTGGTAGACTCGTCCGGCTCATGGTCACCTCGAAGACGCACGCGCAGGCGCCTGCCCGCTCTCTCGATCAACGGATGGAGGCGCTCCAGCGAGCGAACGACGTCCGAGTGCGCCGCGCGCAGCTCAAGCGAGATCTGAAGGCGGGCCAGGCGCAGATCGATTCGATCCTCCTCGACCCGCCCGAGTTCGTCTCCACTGCGAAAGTTTTCGACATGCTCATGGCGGTTCCCAAGTTCGGACGGGTGAAAGCCGCGCGACTGTTGAATCACTGTCGCATCAGCCAGTCGAAGACCGTCGGCGGTCTCTCCGAGCGCCAGCGAACCGAGCTCGTCGACCTCTTCAACCACCGGTCGTAGTCGCGGGGCGTGCCGTCGGCGCGGCCCGTCTTCGTCGTAACCGGGCCGTCGGGCGCAGGCAAGGGCACGCTGATCAAGGGTCTTCTCGACCGCGTCAGCGGCATCGAGGTGGCTGTATCGGCGACGACGCGGCCTCAACGCCCTGGAGAGCTCGACGGACGCGAGTACCGGTTCCTCTCGGATGAGGACTTCACACGTGGAGTGGACGAGGGAGAGTTCCTGGAATGGGTGCGCTATGTATCGGGACGTCGGTACGGGACGCTCCGCTCCGAGTTGGAGCGCATCACGGACGAAGGGAGGGTCTGCATCCTCGAGCTCGAGCTGGAGGGTGCTCTCAGGGTGCAGGACGAGGTCCCTGGGAGCGTGACCATCTTCATCGCCGCAGACGTCCCGGAGCTCGAGCGGCGCCTGCGCGAGCGTGCGACGGAGAGCACGGGGGAGATCGGTGGGCGAATCGCGCTCGCACGGAACCAGCTCGAGCAGGCGCATCTCTTCCGCTACATGGTCAGGAACGACGACGTGGAGCGTGCAACAGCCGCCGTCGCAGCCGTCGTGGAGTGCGAGCGGGCATTCGCAGGTACCATGAGCCGCCCATGATCTATCCACGACTCGATTCCCTGCTCGCCAGAACCAATGACTCCCGGTACGCCCTCGTCATCGTCGCGGCGAAGCGCGCACGGCAGATCAACAACTACCACCACCAGCTCGGCGAAGGCATCGGCTTCGACGAGGCGCCCCCGCCGCTGATCGAATCTCGTTCCAAGAACTACCTCACGATGGCGATGGAAGAGGTTGCGAGCGGGAAGATCACGTACCAGACTCCGCCCGTCTAGCGGCGCGAGCGCATGGCACGCATCCTGCTCGGCATCACCGGGGGGATCGCGGCCTACAAGGCCTGCACGCTCACGCGACTGCTGGTGCGCGCAGGACACGATGTCTTTCCGCTCGTGACCGAGGCGGCCGAGCGATTTGTCCGGGCTGAGACCTTCTACGCGCTCGCGCGCAAGTCGCGAAACGATGACCCCTATCCCCATCTCGAGCGCGCCGATTTGCTGGTGGTCGCGCCACTGACGGCCAATACGCTCGCCCGGCTCGCACACGGGCTGGCGGACGACCTGCTGACGGAGGCTGCTCTGGCGCACGCAGGCCCGGTTCTCGTCGCGCCGGCGATGAATGTCCGCATGTGGGAGCATCCCGCGACCCGAGACAACGTCGCCCAGCTGCGCCGCCGCGGAGTCGTGGTCATCGGGCCGGCGGACGGTGAGCTCGCTGAGGGCGAGGTCGGCGCGGGGAGAATGGTCGAGCCCGAGGAGATCGTCGCCAGGGTCGCCGAGCTGCTCGGATCCACGGCAGGCCCTGCAGGGTCGCTCGAGGGTCGGCGGGTGGTCGTATCGGCGGGAGGGACACGCGAGCCGCTCGACACCGTTCGCTTTCTCGGGAACCGCTCGTCGGGTCGCATGGGGGTCGCGCTCGCCGAGGAAGCCCATTCGCGCGGGGCCGACGTCACGCTGCTCGCTGCGAACCTGGCCGTAGCCGCTCCAGCCGGGGTGACCGTGATCGACACGCCGACCGCGGCGGACCTCGAGCGGGAAGCCATCGCTCGGACGGATGCCGACGTCATCCTCATGGCCGCGGCGGTGGCCGACTACCGGCCGTCGGCGGCGCTCGTCGAGAAGCGTTCCAAGGACGCGGAGCCCTGGACAGTCGAGCTCGAGCCGACGACGGATGTGCTCGCGGCCCTCGGCGCCGATCGGCATCCGGGCCGGGTTCTCGTGGGGTTCGCGGCCGACGACGCGGTCAACGGGCTGGAGCGAGCGCGTCAGAAGCGCTCGGTCAAGGGCGCCGACCTCTTCGTCTTCAACGACGTGAGCCGGTCGGATATCGGCTTCGACGCTCTCGAGAACGAAGTCACCGTTCTCTCGGACGCCGGGGAGCGGGTCATCGAGAAGGCGCCGAAGCGCGAGGTCGCCGCGGCAGTGTTGGACGAAGTGGAGCGTCTACTCTCGAAACGATGACGGACCCGGCCGCGGCATGTTCGGCGGTGTCGTCCGGCGGCGCGGTGGACGTCTTCCGTCGGGTCGCTCGCCTCCGCGGCTTCGTCTCCCTGCGCTCCCTGATTCGCGGTTGGCAGTCGCCGTGACGGACACATATGAGCTGTTCCAGCAGGGAAAGAAGCACCTGAGGGGCGGGATGAACGCGCAGGCGACCGTCTCGCTGGAGAAGGCAAAGCGACGCGAGCCCGAGTCGCGATCGATCCGCGAGGCGCTCGCCATCGCCTACTTCCGGATGCGCCGTTGGGAGGAAGCCGAGGCCGAGTTCCGTGCCCTCGTCGAACTCTCGCCCGCGGACGAGTTCGCCCACCACGCCCTGGCCCGTGCGCTGGTCATCCAGGGGAAGCGCAAGGAAGCCACGCCGCATTTCAAGCTCGCCCGGTCGTTGCGTCCTCGGCCTGATCTCGCAGACGCGGAGTAGACCGTGCGGGCGGTGGTGCAACGTGTTCGGGAAGCCTCGGTCACCCTCGACGGCGAGGTCGTCGGCGCCTGCGGCGCGGGCCTTTTGATCTTGCTCGGCGTCGCGGCGGACGATGGAGAAGCCCACGCCGACCGCCTGGCGGCGAAGACCGCGTATCTGCGCATCTTTGAGAACGAGGAGGGCCGCTTCGACCGCTCGCTTGTTGGAAGTCGCGGGGGAAGCGCTCGTCGTCAGCCAGTTCACGCTGATCGCAGATACGCGGAAGGGGAACCGGCCGAGCTTCACCAACGCGGCTGAGCCGCGTCTCGCGCAAACCCTTTACGAGCGGTTCTGCGCGGGGCTCGCGCAGGAGGGCATCGCGGTCGCGCGTGGTCGGTTCGGCGCGCGGATGGAGGTGTCGCTCGTCAACGACGGGCCCGTGACGATCGTGCTCGACACCTAGTGGCCCTTGAAGTTTGGTTGGACTCGTAATGTCATCAGGCGGCGACGCGGTGTCGTGCTTCGGCGGCGGCGATGCGACGGTCGCGGTGGTCTGTGTTGCGGTAGCGGACGTGCTCGGCGAGGG
>JALZOK010000030.1 GCA_030857225.1 Actinomycetota bacterium | reverse complement strand
CGAGGTACCGCTCGATGTTCCGCGCGGTCTCCTCAGACGCCTCGCGGACTGGGTCCTGGATGCTGGTCAAAGGAACCCCCTTCCCGAACGTAGATGAGAGCGGCGGACCATACCAGACCTCAGAGAATGTCGGGTCGTCGCGCGCGAGAGGCGCGCGGCCGTGTTGCGCGGCAGCCCAGCCCGCCCATAGGAGGTGCCGCGGAGGCGCGACGATCGGACTAGAATCGGTGACCGGTCCTGCCTATGACTACCGCTGTCGAGGTCGACGAGGTCACACGAATCTTCGAGCCTCGTCGCAAGCGCGACGAGCGCGTCGTCGCGCTCGATTGTGTTTCGCTGGCCGTTCCTCAGGGTGAGGTACACGGGCTGCTGGGTCCGAACGGAGCCGGTAAGACCACTCTCGTCAAGATTCTTTCGACGGTCCTGCTTCCAACATCCGGGCATGCTCGCGTCCTTGGACGCGACGTCGTCGAGGAGCCGAAGGTCGTAAGACCCCTTATCGGCATCGTCTTTGGTGGTGAACGCGGCCTCTATCCCAGGCTCACAGGACGCCAAAACCTTCATTACTGGGGTGCGCTCTACCGGCTTCCGAGTGCCGTGATTCGCACCCGGAGCCAGACAATGCTCGACCGGGTCGGATTGGCCGAACGCGCCGATGATCGTGTCGAGGAGTACTCACGGGGTATGAAGCAGCGGCTGCACCTGGCTCGGGGGCTGATCGGAGGCGCTCACGTGCTCTTTCTGGATGAGCCCACGACCGGCATGGACCCGTTGGCCGCGCGCGAGTTCCGGGTGTTGATCGGCGAGTTGAGGGCGGAAGGCCGCACCATACTTCTCGCAACACACGACATGGTCGAGGCTGAGAACGTGTGCGATCGCGTCACGCTGATCGACCGGGGCCGGATCATTGCCACCGAATCACCCCGCAGCCTTAGCCACATGATCTCGCGGTTCCAACGTATCGACGTCGAAGGCGCAGCCCACCTACTCGCGGAGCTCGAGCGTCTCCCTGGCGTCAAAGGCGTCACAAGCAACTCCGACAAGGCCGCCCGAATCGAATTGAATGCGGAGGGAGCGACAGCCGACGTGTTGCGTTGGCTAATCGACGCAGGAGTCACGTCGGTGCAGACGACCCGACCTAGCCTCGAAGAAGTCTATGTCGAGCTGATCGGCGAGCGGGGACTCGATCTCTAGTGGGTGCCGCACTCGACGGCTTCCGGGCGGGAGTCGTGCTCCAGCTGCACCTTCTCTGGAACCGCATGCCCGATTCGCTTTTTCCGCTGATCACGGCGCCGTTCTTCACGATCACCTTTCTCGCGATCGTCGGCAATGCCGATCGGCCGGATCTCAATGATTATGCCATTTTGGCGCCTGTTCTAATCTCGGTCTGGTGGCTGTGTCTTTTCGAAGCGGGTGGAATGATCTTCGCGGACCGCTGGCTGGGGACGCTTGAGGCACAGGTGCCGACGCCGGCGAGCTTTCCGGCGATCATTCTCGGGCGCATTCTCGTCGTCACTCTGACGGGGCTCCTCTCGTTCGCGGAGGTACTGGTTGTTGCTCGGCTCGTCTTCGGAATCACGCTCGACGTCTATCATCCAGGTGCGTTCGCCGCGACCCTAGTCGCTACCGGGTTTGCCATGGCGGGTACAGGAGTCGTGATGGCCGCGCTGTTCGTTATGGCTCGAAACTCGGTTACGTTTGCAAACTCGCTGAGCTATCCCGTGTATGTACTCGGCGGGGTGCTCGTCCCGGTCAGCTTCCTTCCGGACTGGATCGAGCCGATCGCGGCCGCTGTCTTCTTGTCGTGGAGCGCCGACCTTCTCCGGGCGAGCGTCGATTCCGACCCG
Source organism: Actinomycetota bacterium (assembly GCA_030857225.1). Lineage (GTDB taxonomy): Bacteria > Actinomycetota > Thermoleophilia > Gaiellales > Gaiellaceae > GMQP-bins7. The sequence continues at coordinate 35,350 of JALZOK010000030.1, read as the reverse complement.
ATCTCCGACTTCGAGTTTCGTCTGATCATCATTCTGGTCCTCGGCGGCGTGGGCTATGCGGTGGGCGGTCTTCTGATCGAGCGGCTACTGCGCAAAGCCCGCTCGCAAGGCACGCTGGAACAGGCATGAATCGGCTAGTCGAGATTGCCCGAGTTGTCCGCTGGGCTGCAGAATCGGGCGCGCGTGACTACGCGTCGATCTACACGTGGAAGAGCTGGCTCGCGGCCTGGTATCTCCGCGTCCTCGCGCAAGTCGTTTTTTTTGCCTTGATCGGCCGCCTCCTGGAGTCGGATGATGCCGTCTATTTCTTGCTCATTGGTAACGCCGTCATGCTCGCCGCCATGGAAGGAATCTGGGCGCTGAATCTGATTAGCTGGGAGCGGCATACCAGCACGCTCCCGCTGCTGGTGGCGAGTCCCTCGAGCCCGGTGACCGTGTTCGGCGCGCGCGGTTTGTATATGGCGGCAGACGGGCTAATCAGCGCGATGGGTGCCCTTTTCGTTGCCGGCCCGATCTTCGGACTGCCACTGCCGTGGCCTGACGTCTTGCTGGTGCCGCCGCTCACCGCACTCGTCGGTCTTTCCGCATACTGCTTTGGAACGTTCCTGGGGGGCGTCATTATCGGCTACCGCGAAATCAACAACGTCGTGGTGAATGGCTCGATTCTCCTCTTGATGGCGATTGCTGGTGTCAACGTTCCCGTGGACTACTACCCTGAGCCCGTCGAGTGGATCTCAAACATCCTGCCGCTCACTCATGGACTGGACGCGATTCGAGAAGTGCTCGCAGAGGGCGAGGCATTCTCTGTTCTCGTTTATGCTGCGATGGAAGGAGCCGTAGCCCTTGGCTGGCTTACGCTCGCGCTATTCACGTTCAACCGACTCGCGACTCGAGGCCGCGCGGACGGATCGATCGAGTTTGGCGCATAGGCGCCGCCGCACCGGCGGCCAGCGTAAAGAGCCGGCCAACGCGTAGTCCCATTATCCGCTCAGCCACCGTTACAACGGGATGCGTCCGTGGCGAGTCCGGCGCGGAGAGGCGTCAGGTCAGGCACCGGCATTTGTCGTTCGCTAAGCGATGCCCGACTTCAACCGGTGGACAGGCGCGCGCGTGCGCGCGTGTGATAGCAGCCGGTTAGGGCGAGTGCAATCCGCTTGCTCAGGCTAGTTCCTTGGCGCGAGCAGCTTCTCGAAGCGGTTCCCATCTTCGAACGGGCCGATGACGGCAAGATAGATAGCGGTTCCCTCGAAGAGTTCGCGGGCGACCCGCTGGACGTCCTCGGAGGTCACAGCGTCGATGTGGCGGAAGAGCTCGTCCGGTTCCTCGATCTCGCCCTCGAGCACTTCGCGCCGGAGGCCGTACTGGATCATGCCCTGCGGGCTCTCGAGCTGGAGCACGAGCCTGCCTTTCGTATACCCACGTGCCTTGTCGAGCTCATTCCCGGACACCCCCTTGGCCGCGATCACCCGGAGTTCGCCGAGGATTGTCTCAATCGCCTCGTCAATCCGGTTTATCTCTACGCCTGCACCGGCGTAGAATGATCCAGCGTCCGTGTAGGACGCATTGCCCGCGTGAACATAATACGCTAGCGCCCGCCTCTGACGGACCTCGGTGAACAGTCGCGAGGACATGCCACCACCGAGCAGGACGGCGAGGAGCTGGAGTGCGTAACGATCCGGGTGCCCGAGCCGGTAGCCGCGCACCCCGAGGATGATGTGTGCTTGCTCCGACTCTTTCTGTTGCAGGAGCACCGGCGAGCCGCTCTGCGACAGTTCGAGTGGGTCCGGCGTACCCGTCGCTCGAGGCTCGACGCTTCCGAGGAGCTCTTCGAGGCTTTCGTGGAGGCCGCTGCCGAGCCGTCCGCACACGCCGATGACGATCCGCTCGGGCCGGTACCAGGCGTTGACGTAGTTCATGAACGTCTCGCGAGTGGCTCCCTGGACTGTCTCCTTCGTACCGAGGATGTCCCAGCCGAGCGGCTGGTCGTCGTACAGGAGCCGGTTATAGATGCTCCATACATAGCGCTGGGGCGTGTCGAGATAGACGTTCATCTCCTCCAGGATCACCCCCTTCTCCTTCTCGATCTCCGCGGCGTCGAAGAGGGAGTTCCGGAGCATGTCGGCGAGGACGTCGAGCGCGACGTCGCGCGTGTCCGACCCGCACTTGACGTAGTACCCCGTGATCTCTCTCTCGGTGAAGGCGTTGAACTCGCCTCCAATCGCGTCGATCTCGGTTGCGATCGAGCGCGCTGACGGACGCCGATCGGTCCCCTTGAAGAACATATGCTCCGTGAAGTGTGCGATGCCCTTTGCGTCCGGCGTCTCATAGCGCGAGCCTGCCGCGAGCGTGACGAAACATGCGACCGAGTTCACGTGCGGTATCCGGGCCGCTACCAAGCGGATGCCGTTACTGAGCGTCGTCTTCTGGAAGACCGCCACCGCGTCGATGCTATCGAGAAGACCCTTGAACCACAGGGAGTCGTTCGAGGACGCCTTACGGGCGGCGAACGCGACTCGCCGATGTTGCACACGGCAGTTGACCACGTCTTCTGCGCGACCGATCTCCACTGGGGAGAGCACGTCTATCTCTCAGGTCGGTTCGTCTGTGCCTACCGCTACGGCTTCGGGAGGCCGGGCGATCTCTCTCTCGCCGACGCTGTGCAGGCCTCCGCCGCCTACCCGGGCGGGTTTCCCGCACGCTGGTTCCCCACGAGGCGCCATGGCTTCGCCCTTCCTGGTGACGAGCGGGCCACGACGGTCCCGCGATGGCGCTCGTCGACGGTGGTGCTTACGACAACATGGCCGACCGGCGGCATCTGGCGCAGCGAGAACTTCATGGAGCGAGTCTTCAGGAAGGCCGCCATACGGGCGGGGCTTGGCGAGCGCGATCAGGACGGACACTACAGCGGCGTTACGTTTCACGACCTGCGGCACACGTTCGCGTCGCTGATGATCGCGGCCGGCGCGAACCCGCTACAGATCGCCGAGACGCTCGGGCACACCGACCGCAATGGGCAGCCGGGTGCGACGCTGGTGTGGCGCCGCTACGGGCACCTGTATCCGGGCAGCACGAAGCAGGCGGCGGCCGCGCTTGGCGGTTATATGACCGCCGAACGACAGCGCGTGCGGGATCTGGGCGGGATACAGAGGAGCGGCTAGCGATCGCCTGTGAAAAAAACCCTGCAAATTGCAGTGGAGCGTGCCGGGATCGAACCGGCGACCTCCGGCTTGCAAAGCCGGCGCTCTCCCAGCTGAGCTAACGCCCCGAGGGAGCCAAGTGTAACCGGGGTCTGACTGGGGCCAGACCCGATCTACGTCTGCGTTCCACCGACGCCCTTGCGCTCGAGCGTCCGCAGGCCGTCTCCGAACGAGCGCTCGGCCGAGGCGGTGCGCGTCTGCTGCTCGAGCCGGCGGAGGCGCTCGTCCAGCTCGTCGAGCTCGGCGCGGCTCATGCCCGCGGCGACGGCCGTCGTGCCCTCGCCGCTTGCTCCCGCCGCCTGCTCGATCGCCCGGCCGTGCTCGAGGAGTGCGAGCTCACGGCGAGCGAGCTCATCGCTCTGCGCGGCAAGCTCGGCCTGGGTGCGCGCGAACGCCTTCTCGGAGTCTTGGAGCTTTGTCAGGCGAGTCTCGATCTGCGCGAGGCGCGCCTCCGCGTCCGGAGTTCCGGTCTTGCGGGCGAGATCGGCCTCCTCTTTGACGATGGTGCGCTCGCGTCCGGCGAGCTCGTTCTCACGACGGCTCAGCTCCTGGGCGCGTGCAGCGAGCCCGACTTGAGCATGGACAAGCGCTTCGTCGGCACCGGCCGGGAGAGACGACATGTTGCCTCGGCTGACTTTGGCGATCGTATCCGCGAGCTGGCGCTCCTTCTTCTCGACGGATGCGACGCGATCGGTCAGCTCCTTGCGGAGCCTCCCGAGCTCGTCCTCTGCTGCGATTCGGATCGCACGGAGGCGGTCGTATTCGGCATCGATGGAGACCGGCTGAGCAACGTCGCGACGACCAAACAGGGGCACTCCTCGATGATATGCGGGAGCCGGGCCTTCTCCTGCAATGCGGGCTAGGCCGCGCGCTCGAGTCGCTCTTCGGCGCGTGCCCGACGGACGATGTCCTCACGCTCGCCGAAGCGCAACCGCGCCTTCTCCATCCGGAGTGCCTGCCAGAGCTCCTGCAGGCGCGCGTCGAGCTTGGCGATCTCTTCTTTCACCGCAAAGTCGAGCCCTCCGGAGAGCGTGTGCCAGAGCTCCTGGCGTTCCTCCGAGATGCGCTCGATCTCGTTATGGATCTGATCTGGCGTCATGCTTTCGGAAACGACTGTCATGGCCGCTGCATTCCCGCGGCGAAAATCGTTCAAACCTCGACCGGCTCACCCGTAGCCGAGCTCTTCGATCCGCTCCTCGTCGAGCCCGAAATAGTGGGCCAGTTCGTGCAGTACCGTGATTCGGATCTCCTCGCGGAGCTTCTCTCCATCGCGAAAGCTCTCCTCGAGCGGTATCCGATAGATCGAGATCTTGTCGGGGAGCTGGCCGCCCATATCACCGCGCTCGGGCAACGGAACGCCGTGGTAGAGGCCGAAGAGATCGGGATCCTCGGGGTGCTCGTCCTCGACCACCACGGCGATGTTCAGAAGCGCCTCGGCAAGGTGCGCCGGGAGCTCGTCCAGGGCCGCGCGGACATGATCCTCGAATGCCACCGGCTACCTGATCACGAGCGCCATCAGCGCCTTCTGCGTATGCAGGCGGTTCTCGGCCTGCTCCCAGGCGAGGCAGCGCGAACCGTAGAGCACGTCGGCGGCGATCTCCTCGCCCACGTGCGCGGGCAGGCAGTGCAACGCCACGGCATCGGTATCGCCGAGCGCGAGGAGCGACGAGTCGAGGCGATAGGGAGCGAGGTCGCGAAGCCTGCGATCGCGATCCTCCTCCTGGCCCATGCTCGTCCAGACATCGGTGTAGACGGCATGGGCGCCGCGGACGGCTTCGCGCGGGTCGGTGCTCAGCTCCACTCTGCCTCCGCTGGCGCGTGCCTCCTCGGTCGCGGTCCTGAGAAACGCGGGATCGGGCTCGTACCCGGGGGGAGTCGCTGCCGTGAACTCCATTCCGAAGCGAGCGGCGATGCGCATCAGTGAATGGCACACGTTGTTGCCGTCGCCGACGTAGGCGAGGTGAAGTCCGGAAAGCGCACCGAAGCGTTCTCGCAGGTCATCGCGTCGGCGAGCGCCTGCAGGGGGTGCGTTTCGTCCGTGAGCCCGTTGATCACGGGAATCGACGCGTGCTCGGCGAACTCCTCGACCTCCGCCTGGTCGAACGTCCGGATCATCAACGCCGAGAGGAGCCGCGAGAGCACGAGGGCCGTGTCCCGATACGACTCGCCGCGTGCCAGCTGGAGCTCGGCGGCCGGCAGGAAGAGCGCCATCCCTCCGAGCTCCGAGATTCCGACTTCGAAAGCGACGCGCGTTCGCGTCGAGGGCTTGTGGAAGATGAGACCGATCGTCCGACCGGGGAGGAGTCGCAGCTCCGGACGATGCGCCCGTTCGGCTTTGAGCTCGTCCGCGAGGTCGAGAAGCGTTTGCAGCTCTTCGCGAGTCCACGCTGCTATGCGGGTGAAGCTCCGACCTTTCAGCCCTTGGGGAACACCTGCCATCGGTCCAAGTTACAAGTTGTAACCTTGGGTAGAGTCGTGTAGTGCCTACCTTTGCGGATGCCCTCAACGGGCAGATCGGGTACGAGTTCGGCGCATCGCAGCAGTACGTCGCGATCGCGGCGTACTACGACGCAGAGACGCTGCCGCAGCTCGCTGCTCACTTCTATCGGCAGGCGGTGGAGGAACGGAATCACGCGATGATGATCGTCCAGTACCTCCTCGACGCGGACGAGCGAGTGGTCATCCCAGGCGTGGACGCCCCGCAGACCGACTTCTCGGATCCGGTCGCCCCGGTCACGCTTGCGCTGGCTCAGGAGAAGCGTGTCACCGACCAGATCGTCGAGCTCGTCAAGCTCGCGCGCGAGGAAGGGGAGCTCGTGGGAGAGCAGTTCCTGCACTGGTTCCTGCAGGAACAGCGCGAGGAGATCGCATCGATGGCGGAGCTCCTGGCCACCATCGAACGCGGGCGCGACAACCTGTTGAATGTCGAGGAGTATCTGAGCCGGTCAGCTGGTGGCGAGAACGTGCTCGAGGTCGGGGCTCCTCCCGCTGCCGGCGGCCCCCTCTAGGGTCGTCATGCGCGAGATTCGGCTTCGGACCGAGCGGCGGAGCCAGCTCGTCGACATTACGCGCCAGGTACGGGAAGCCGCATCTGGCGAGGCTGGTTCGGCGATCCTCGTATACGTGCCGCACACGACGGCAGGGGTCACGATCAACGAGCATGCGGATCGCGCGGTCGCCCGCGACCACGAGATGGCTCTCGAGCACATGGTCGACGACAGCTGGCCGTGGCAACACCACGAGCCGGGCGAGGAAAACGCGCCCACCCATGTGCGGGCGTCGCTGATGGGGCCGAGTGTCGTCGTGCCCTTGCGCGGCGTGGGCGAGCTCGCGCTCGGAACCTGGCAAGGGATCTTCTTCTGCGAGTTCGACGGGCCGCGCGAGCGCTCTGTCTACATCTCCGTGTTGCAGTGAGCGTGACAGGCCGGGCGTGAGCTTGTAGTGAAAGACACAAGAGTCTGACCCCGGACACGTCCGTTTGGGCCACGTCGTTCGCGTGACAAGTTCGTGCCAGTCGATCCACGGCTACGCTGGCTGGAGTGGCCGCGCCTGTCAGAAGAGGGGAGGAGCTCGAGCTTCAGATCGACTCGCTGGCATACGGCGGGAACGGTGTCTCGCGGCTCAACGGTTTCGTTGTCTTCGTTCGCGGAGGACTGCCAGGAGATCGCGTCCGTGCGCAGGTGACGAAGACGAAACGTGGCTTCGCCGAAGCGACTGCGTTAGCGGTTCTGGATCCGAGCGCCGAACGCGTGGAGGCGCCGTGTCCGCACTTCGGCATCTGTGGCGGATGCCGTTTTCAGGATCTCGACTACGACGCGCAGGCCGCCGCGAAGGAGCAGCAAGTCCGCGACTCGCTCGTCCGTATCGGGAGAATCGCCGAGGCGCCGGTCGAGTCGATCGTCCCGGCCGCGTCGCTCTACCACTATCGGAACAAGCTCGAGTACTCGTTCACCGCCGGCGAAGACGGCATCGATCTCGGCTTTCATCGCGCGGGCCGCTGGGACGAGGTAATCGGTCTGGAGGTCTGTCTCCTCACCACCGATCTTGGGAATGCGATCCGGGAAGCGGTTCGCGACTGGGCGCGCGAGGAGAAGCTCGAGCCGTACGATCAGGCCAACGGCGAGGGTTATCTCAGGCACCTCGTCTTCCGTGAAGGCCGAAACACCGGCCAGGCGCTCGTGGTGCTCGTGACCGCGCCAGGCGAGCGGTTCGAGACCGGATACTTCGTGGATGTGCTCCGGCGTTTTCCGGAAGTGCGCTCGATCCACTGGGCGGTGAACGACACTCCGGCCGAGCAGACGAACGTCCCCACCAAGCTGCTCTGGGGCGAGGAGGCGATCGAGGAGCGGCTCCTCGGGCTCCGCGTACGCGTTCGGCCGGGGGCGTTTCTCCAGACGAACACGGAGATGGCCGAGCGGCTCTACGCCATCGCCGGTGAGTTCGCAGGTCTCACCGGAGCCGAGAATGTCTTCGATCTGTACTGCGGCACGGGCACTATCGGGCTGTCGCTCGCCCCGCACGCGCAGAAGGTTTGGGGACTTGAGATCTCGGAGGAGGCGGTCGCGTGCGCGATCGAGAACGCGGAGCTGAACGGGATCGGGAACGCGAGCTTCTACGCCGGCAACGTGGGACAGACGATCGAGGAGCTCGTCGAGCAGGCGGGACTGCCTGACGTCGTGATCGTCGATCCTCCGCGCGCGGGACTTGCCGGGAAGGCGTTACGGCGTCTTGGCGAGCTGGGCGCGCCGAAGATCGTCTACGTCTCGTGCAACCCCACGACGCTGGCTTCGGATGTGAAGGTGCTGCACGAGGACTTCGGATACGAGCTCGTCCGTTGCCGCCCGATCGACATGTTCCCGCATACGCCACACGTCGAATCCGTTTCCCTGCTCGAAAGGCGTGCCTTGTAACAGCCTGTTACTTGGCCTCCTGCCGGCGGGCGGTATCGGCGCCTCGAGCTTCGCGCCAGAGGAGATCGAGGTTTGCCAGGAGGAAGCCGAAGCAGACGGCCGGCAATGCGGGGAGGCCCGACTTGTCCCAGAAGTAGACGAGGATCAACGTGAGCGAGAGGAAAGCCGTCATCGAGATCCAGGTCAGCGCAACTCGTAGTCCGAACTGCTGCGCAGCCGCGAGGAAGAGCGCGAAGAAGACGATGTCCGGCGGCCCGATGTTCGCGGTCTGAGTCTCGCCTGGGACGTGAATCGCGACGGAGATCCCGTCGAAAAGCTCCGGCTTCTCTTCGGTCACATACTTGGTCGGTCCGAACGCCACCGACCAGATGTCCACCCAAGGCACGAGCAGCGCGACAAGCGAGAGCCACCACAGCGCCTCGAAGAGGGACAGAAACCAGAACCCGAAGAGGATGAAAGCGACCAACTTGGTCGCGTTCGCGAGCTCGCTGAATCCGAGGAGATAGCAACCGAGCCAGGCGAGCGCGGCAAGCACGGCAGCCCCCAGCAAGAGCCACTCCCGCATGCGAGCAAGTGGCAGCGCCACCCAGACGGTCGCGGTCACGACGGGGAGGACGACCAGGCTCGCGACCAGGATCGCGCCGTCCCGCGAGAACCCGGGAAGATCCGCCGCAACCGCCCCGAAGACGACGAGCCCGGCGACGAGCGCGGCCAGCGCCAGGGCCCGGGGGCGAGAGATCAGTAGGGCGGTTGCTCCGACCACCAAGGGCCGAGTGCCTTGAAGGAGTTCCAGAACCCCGTCTTCGCAGATTGGTCGTCGAGCGATCCGTCGACGTCGGGCGTGACGAGCGCCTCGATCGTGGGGGTGAACCGCTGCAGCTTCCCGAGGGCCACAGCTTCGACGGGGTCGGAGAGCGGAAAGCGAAGCCCGTTCAGGAACTCGACCGAAAGCTCGCCCATGACGACCATGAGCTTGGGCTGGACGATGTGGATCTCGCGTGTCAGCCATTCGGCGGCGTCCTCGGGATCCTCGGTTCCGAACTTGAGGCAGTTCGTCCCGTAGATCGCGAGCGGATCGACACGCATCCGCTGCAGCGACTTCAGGACGGCTTGTCCCGAGCGTCCGAAGAATGCGACCCCCTCCTGGATCTCCTGCGGCTGCGGCGCGTACTTGAGCAGGAGGATGTCGGCGAGCGGGTGGCCGGATCCGACGACCGGAACACGTAGCTCGTCGCCTGTGCGCGCGAGCTCGTCGCCGAGGTCGTTGATCTCGGCAATCGCCTTCCTCAGGTAACGCTCATAGATCTCGTCGGTGGGTACGGACGCTGACACGGGGTCCGAAGCACCTTCTCTCTTACAGCACCTTTTCCTTGACCTGGGCGACCCACTTGAGGGACTGCAGGTACGCAAGCGACTTCGGGCGGCGGAGCACCTCGGCCGAGCGGAGCGAGAGCAGAAACTCCTCAGCGCCCTCGAAACGCCGCATCCTCAGCGCGCCCGTTCCCACCCCCTGAAGGACATGCGCATCGGAGCCGGCGCCCTGCAACAGCCGGTATTTACGGGCGAAGCGGAGCGCCTCGTCGTTGAACGCGTCCCGCAGCAAGCGCGCGTTGAAGACCTCGAAGACGTCGATCTCCGCAAGGTGCCGATGCAACGTCGCAGGATCGGGAATCGCGTGCAGCCGGTCGAAAGGGTGGGGAAGATAGACCAGCGCGCCTTGCTCGCGAATAGCTTCGATCGTGTCTCCGTAGGACAGGCCGCGCGGAATCTCCTGCTCGAGGAAGAGGCCGATCACCTCTCCTTGATCGTCGGACTTGACCTCCTCGCCCGGGATGACGACGAGCTCGCGAGCCCGCGCGAGCTCGACAGCCTCCAGCGCTCCTCCGAAGACATTGTGGTCGGTGACTGCGATACCGCCGAGACCGATCTCCTCCGCGTGGTCGAGGAGGTCGGAGACACCAATTGAGCAGTCGTGTGACCAGTCCGTGTGCATGTGGAGATCGACGACGATCCAGTCCCGGCCGGCGAGCGGGTCATCGCTGTCGATGTGGCGGATCCGGCGCTTGCGAGACAAGCGGGAGTACAGGGTGTCGAGCTCTTTCGCGACGCAGTCGAAGCTCTGGCGCGCCGCCTGCGCTTGCCCCGCTTCCGCGGTCCGTTGCCGGAGGCCCGCGTCGGCAGCAAGCCGCGCGACGTCTTCTGCCACCAGCTCGGGGTCGTCGTCCCCGTTCGCGATGGCGACTCCCGACGCGGCGGCCTCGAGCGCGAGCCGCGCTTCGCCTGCCGGAGCGGCGACGAAGATGGCGGCCTCCCCCAGAATCGCCGCGCGTTGCTCGGGTCGCCGCACGAGGCGGACGTGCGACCGCTTGCGCACCGAGCGCGGAATTGCGGGGCGGAATCCGAGGGGCTTCGTGTGCAGGAGGACGAGCTCCCAGTCGGGGAGATCGCGGAGGAGCCTGGCCACGGCACGGGTGACGCTTCGTCCCGCAAGCTCGAGCTCGACAGCGATGACCTGTCGTTTTTGATGCGGGCGGAACAGTGTCGTATCGACTCCGATGGACACCAGCGTGTAATCCCCCTCGAAGCGTTCAGCCGCCGCCTCGGCAGTTTCGCTCGAGGTGGCGAGAAGCGCGTCGACGCGCGCACGGAGTCGATCGCGTCGCGAGCGCCGCGGCGGATAGGAAAGCCGGTCGGGTGAGAAGAACGTCGCCGCGGTCAACGAATGTGTGGAGGAGAGCGCGAGGTAGGAGAGGCTTGGCAGGCCAGGCTCGAATCCATGCACGACGTCGTAGCGTCCGCGGGCCAGAGCGAGTCGCAGATTTGCTCTGACTGCGACCGGGACGCCCATGCTCGTGCGGCGCGAGATGGGGATCGACGGGCCGACCGCGATCACCTCTCTATCGGTGCCGGATTGGAGGGCTCGGCGCCCGGCGAGCAGATCGCGCCTGCGAGAGGAGGGGACGAGCACGGTCACGTGGTGACCGAGGCGCCGGAGTCCAGCAGCCGCTCCTTCGATGTGCGCGTTCACTTCGTGCGGCTGCGACCACGCAAATGGCGTGACGAAGCAGATGCGCAAGCCCACGGTTCAGCGAGTCTAGCCCCGCCCGGCTCCCAGATCGCCGACCGCGCCAAGTTACAACTTGTAACTTGGCGCGGTGAGCGAGGTGACTGTCAAGGCCCGCGCCAACGGGCCGTACAGGGTCGAGGGGCCGGTGCGCATCGTCGATTCCGACGGAAACGAGTTCGTGCTTCCAGAAGGACGCGCGATCGCGCTCTGCCGTTGCGGGCATTCGCGGACGAAGCCGTTCTGCGACTCGAGCCACAAGCGTGCGGGCTTCGTCGCCGACGACTGCGCCCCGCGAATCCTCGGTAGCGACGGCGGATAAGCGTTTACGCCTTCGCGACCACCTTCTTCTTCGAGACGGTGTTCTTCACGATGAAGCGTTCGCTTTGCTCGTGCGCCTCGTCGTCGCGGATCTGCTTCGGCGGCGACTTCATGAGGTAGGCGCTCGGCGCCTCCAGAGCGCCCGAGATGCCGTTGTTCAGGGCGAGCTTGGCGAGCCGGACGGCGTCGATCACGATGCCGGCGGAGTTCGGCGAGTCCCACACCTCGAGCTTGAGCTCGACGTTGAGTGGCACGTCTCCGAAAGACGAGCCCTCCATGCGGATGTACGCCCACTTGCGGTCGGTCAGCCACGGCACGAAGTCCGACGGGCCGACATGGACGTTGTCCGCGCCGATGTCGTAGTCGAGCATCGATGTGACCGCGTTCGTCTTCGAGATCTTCTTGGACTCGAGCCGTTCCCGTTCCAGCATGTTGCGGAAGTCCGAGTTGCCGCCGACGTTGAGCTGCATCGTGCGGTCAAGGTGGACGCCGCGGTCCTGGAAGAGCGTGGTCAGCACGCGGTGCGTGATCGTTGCGCCCACCTGCGACTTGATGTCGTCGCCGATGATCGGCACCCCGGCGTCCTCGAAGCGCTTCTGCCAGTACGGCTCGCGCGCGATGAAGACAGGCATGCAATTCACCATCGCAACGCCTGCTTCCAGGATCTGCTCGGCGTACCACTTCGCCGCAGACTCGGAGCCGACAGGGAGGTAGTTGACGACGACATCCGTGCCGGTCTCCTTGAGGATCCCGACGACGTCGTCCGTCTGTCCCGGCGCCTTCTCGACGACCTGCGCCATGTACTTGCCGATGCCGTCGTGTGTCATCCCGCGGGAGACCTTGATGCCGGTCTTCGGAACCGTTGCAAACTTGATGGTGTCGTTGGGCTTCGCCCAAATCGCGTCCGCGAGGTCGACGCCCACCTTGCCCTTGACGACATCGAACGCCGCGGTGAACTCGATGTCGGAGATGTGGTAGCCACCGAGGTCGACGTGCATTAGACCGGGAACGGAGTCCTCCCGCTTTGCGTCCTTGTAGTACTCGACTCCTTGAAGGAGCGAGTTGGCGCAGTTGCCCACGCCGATGATCGCGACGCGCACCTTGTCCTTCGAACGCGCGCTGTTCTTCGAGCCATTCGTAGTGGCCATTGCTTCCTTTCGCTTGCTATTGCTCCGTGCGCGAATGCCGAGCCCCTCTGCGAGCGTGGCGAGGATGACGTCGTTCGCGTTGGCGCCCGATCTGGCCGCCTCGGCCTGAATCTCGTGTTTCAACTCCGGTGAGACGCGAAGCAGAATTACCGGGCTTCCTCCTGCTAGCACTTTCCTGCGCCGGCCGCTCGGCTCGAAGGAGACACCGAATGAGGCGGCGAGAAGCCCGACGGCCACGTCGTTGACGTTGGAAGCGCTACGTGCTGTCTCTCGAACAAGCGCTTCCTTCAGTGGGCGTGGCATCCTCACGAGAATGCCAGTGCGCGGGGATGTGCTAGCAGCCAAAGTGCTAGCACTATACAGAATCAGCTCTATGGTTGTTCTGCGAGCTCTCGGAGCTGGCGGCGCACGAAGAGCATTCGCTGGAGCACAGTGAGCCACGTCATCGCGGCCAAGAGATAGATCGGCCACTGGAGCAACCCCCACGGGGCGAGCCCGAGTCCGACGGAGATGAGCACGACGCGCTCGACGCGCGAACCGAAGCCGACGTCACCGCGCAGCCCGAGCGACTCGGCCTTTGCACGCGTGTACGAGACGAGGAACGAACCCGTCACTGCGGCGAACGTCGCCACGAGCGCGAGCTCGTTCGAATCCCGCATGAAGACCAGACCAATTGCCGCGAGGACCGCGGCTTCCCCAAGACGGTCGAAGGTGGCGTCGAGGAATGCGCCAAAGACGGTTCCCTTGCTCGCGGCCCGTGCCAGCGCGCCATCCAGGATGTCCGCCACCGAGCCGATCACGAAGAGCGCACCTCCGAGCCAGAAGAAGAGCTTCTCGTTCCGCGCTTCGAAGCCGACGAGGACGGCGCCGGCGAGGCAGAGCGTCACGCCCGCGAGCGTGAGCATGTCCGGAGTCAGCTTCGTCTTCGCCACCCCGCGCATAGAGCGCGCGAGGATCTCCCGGGCGGATTGCGTGTACTCCTGCTTGACCCGGTCGAGCTGGCTGACTCGCGCCGGCTCGCCCCCGGATCTGTCGTCGGTCATGCGGGGCGGAGGAAGCGGATCCTGCGTGCCCGACGAAGCGCGAAACCCGTGGCGATCGCGAGCGCGACCCCAGCGACGACGTCGAGCCAGTAGTGGTTCCCGGTCGAGATCACCGCGAACGCGACCCACGCCGGCCACGCGAGCCAGAGTGCCTTGGCGATCCGCGAGCGGACCAGCCCGAACATGACGACGCCGACGATGAATGCGTCCATCGCGTGCAGGCTCGGCATCGCCGCATAGGGGTTCGCTCCCCACGCGATGACGCCGCTCTCGTGGTTGACCGACGAGTACTGCGCGAGTGTGTCGACGAAACCCCATTCCGGGAACATCCGGGGCGGCGCGGTCGGCACGAAGATGTAGCCGACGAGCCCGACGAGGTTGGCAGCGATGATCCAGTTCCTGAACGCGGTAAACCGCTCGTGGTGCCGGAAGTAGACGTAGAGGAGCGTGATGCCGACGACTGCGAACTGCGAGAGCCAGTACGTGTACGAGGACAGCGTCACGAGAACCGAGGACGTGTCCACGATCCGCTGGACGGCCGGCTCGAAGAGCGCCCCGAGCTCGCGTTCCTGGCGAAGCACCCACTCACCGTTCTGAAAGGCGTTGGCCACGCTGCGATCCGCTGAGCCTCGCGCTACTTGGTACAGCGCGTAGAAGCCCATCCAGATAACGAACTGGAAGGCCAGGTGCGCCCAGCCGCGGGGCAAGCGCGGCGATCTCTCAGCGGCGAGGCTCGTCACGACGTCGCGATTCTAACCGTCGAGGGTGCGCTCGCCGCAGCGACGCGTCGTGCGAGGATGAGCGCATGAAAGGCACGGTGACGGTCGCGTGCGTCCAGGCGGAGCCGGTCGTCCTCGATCGGGACGCGACGTTGGACAAGCTCGCGACGCAGACAGGGGTCGCGGCCGGCGCGGGCGCGGAGCTCGTCGTCTTCCCCGAGACGTTCGTGTCGGTGTATCCATCCTCGGTCTGGGCAAAGGCGCTGGCGGGTTGGTCCGATCCCGGCGCGAAGACGGCGTTCGCGCAGCTCGTCGAGTCGGCGGTCGAGATACCGGGGCCCGCCGCCGATCGGCTCGGGGAGATCGCGCGAGAGCATTCCGTCTGGCTCGTGACAGGGGTGAACGAGGTCGATCCAACGCGCAACGGAACCGTTTACAACACTCTTCTCTACCACTCCCCGAACGGCTCGCTCGTCCTCGCGCATCGCAAGCTCGTCCCCACGAATCACGAACGGCTCGTCTGGGGACAGGGCGACGGAGGTGGGTTGCGAGCGCTCGAGACGCCGCTCGGGCGCATGGGCGGCCTCATCTGCTGGGAGAACTACATGCCACTCGCCCGATTCTCGCTGTACGAGTCAGGCGTGGAGATCTACCTCGCACCTACTGCCGACGACGCGGACGCCTGGCAGGCGACGCTCGTCCACATCGCGCGCGAGTCGCGGGCGTACGTGGTCGCTCCATGTCACTTCCAGCGCGCGTCGGCGTACCCGGAGAGCTTCCCGCTCCGCGATCTCCTGGACGGGCACGACCTGATCGGGCGCGGCGGAAGCGCGATCCTCGCCCCCGACGGGGCCTACCTGGCAGGGCCGTTGTACGGCGAGGAGGGGATCTTGTACGCGGAGTTGGATGCGTCTCGTCTCCACGAAGCGCGGCAGCGCTTCGATCCGGCGGGCCACTACCACCGCCCAGACGTTCTTCGGCTCCAAGTCACGCCGAATCAGAGCAGCTGATCGACCTACGCTCGAAGTCGACTTGAGCTGATCTTTGTCGACAGGGCATCCTTGCGCGATGCTTGATCGGAAGTTCACGGCGGGCCGGCTGATGGCCACTGCACGGCGCCCGCTGCGCGTCAATTCCCGAACAAGCATCTAGTAGATGGCCACGCGTCGAGACGCGCGGGTGTGGTTCGCGCTCGCAACGGTCTATGTCGTTTGGGGGTCGACGTTCGTGGCGCTCGCGATCGCCGTACGAGATTTCCCGCCCTATCTGGCCATGTCGGCGCGTCATCTCGTTGCAGGTGGGGCGCTGCTCGCATTCGCGCTCTCGCGCGGGGATCGGGAAGACGACCCGATCGGCCGCAAGCAAGTCGGCGCGGGGTTCGTCTTCGGCTGCTTGCTCTTCCTCTTGGGCCACGGCTCGCTCGCCTGGGCGCAGCAGACGGTTCCGGCAGGAGTTGCTGCACTGCTCGTCGGAAGCATTCCGATCTGGATGGCGCTCCTCGACCGGATCGCGTTCGGTCGGCGACTCCATCCCTCGGCGTATGTCGGCTTCGCGCTCGGATTCGTCGGACTCGCATTCCTCTTCGACCCGTTCGGTGAAGGGTCGGTCGACCGGCTCGGTGCTCTCGTCATCGTCCTCAGCGCACTCTGTTGGGCGGCCGGGTCGCTGTATTCGCGGGGAGCGCCCCTTCCCAAGAGACCGCTTGTCGCCGCCGGTCTCGCCTCGCTCTGCGGCGGTACCCTGCTCTTCGCAGCCTCCGTGCTGCTCGGTGAGCTCGACCAGGTGCGCTTCTCACTCGACGCTCTGCTCGCGATCGGCTACCTCATCGTCATCGGAACCTTCGTCGGATTCACGGCCTATGTATGGCTGCTCCGTGTCGCCCCGATCTCGCTCGTGGCCACCTACGCCTACGTCAATCCCATCGTCGCGGTCTTCCTGGGCTGGATGCTGCTCGGGGAGGAGATCACCGCACAGATGGCGGTGGCCGGATCGGCGGTGGTGGTCGCCGTCGCGCTGATCCTGCGGGCGAGCGGCACGGCGCTCGAGCCGGGGCGTGGCGTGCTTCGGCGGCGGGTGGTGCCTGCTCCGGTGCCGGGACCCGGCGGCTAGCGAAAGGGGGCCCGCGGCATCAGCCGCCGATGTAGGACATCTCGACCTTGCGCAGACGGCCGGTCTCCTCCGTGCGCAGGTCCGAGTAGCGATCGCGGCGGCGCTCCCAGACCGCCCGGATCGCGTTCTCGATCTCCGTCTCCTCCGCGCCGGAGCGCAGGATCGCCCGCAGGTCGTGGCCGCGGAGGGCGAAGAGGCAGGTGTAGAGCTTTCCGTCCGCCGAGATCCGGGCGCGCGTGCAGTCACCGCAGAAGGGTTGGGTCACCGAGGCGATGACGCCGATCTCGCCGGCTCCGTCTCGGTACCGGTAGCGCTCCGCCACCTCGCCTCGATAGGAGGCCTCGACCGGCTCGAGCGGGAACTCGGCGCCGATCGCAGCGACGATCTCCGCGGCGGGAACGACGTCGTCCATCCGCCAGCCATTCGTGGCGCCGACGTCCATGTACTCGATGAAACGCACGGGATGTCCGGTTCCGCGGAAGCGCCTTGCGATGTCGAGGACGGAGCCCTCGTTCAGGCCGCGCCTGACGACGACGTTCACCTTCACAGGCAGTCCTGCCTCCGCCGCCGCGTCGATGCCGGCGAGCACGCGCGCGACCGGGAAGTCCACGTCGTTCATGGCGCGAAAGACCTCGTCGTCGAGGGAGTCGAGACTGACCGTGATGCGGGTCAGCCCCGCATCTGCCAGCGCCTGCGCCTTCTGCGCGAGAAGTGCGGCGTTCGTGGTCAGCGTGAGGTCGAGGTCGCCGATGGCGGCAAGGCGCGCGATCAGTGCCTCCAGATCGCGGCGGAGCAAAGGCTCGCCGCCCGTGATTCGGAGCTTCTGCACGCCGAGGCCGACGAAGACACGGGCGACCCGGTCGATCTCCTCGAAGCTCAGAAGCTCGCGCCGGGGAAGGAAGCGGTGGTCGCGACCAAAGACCTCCTTCGGCATGCAGTACACGCAGCGGAAGTTGCAGCGGTCGGTGACCGAGATGCGGAGATCGCGGAGCGGCCGCGCAAGCGTGTCGAGGACTTCCACGAGGTACAGCGTAGATGCACCCGGTCGTTTACCGCGATCTCGAAACGGGGATGCTGGCGCGGACATCCCCCTCGAAAGGAGAGCACCATGGATTCGGACCGCATCGAAGGCGAGGCCAAGGAAGTCGAAGGCGAGATCACAGGCGACGAGAGTCGTGAGGCCGAAGGCAAGGCGCAGAGCGCCTGGGGCGAGACGAAGGACACGGCCGACGACGCCTGGGACGGGGCCAAGGACAAGGCCGACGACGCCTGGGAAGGTGTGAAGGACAAGGTCGGAGACGTCCTCGACGGCGACGACGACGACAACAAGCCGGAGGCCGAGCGCCTGTAGAGGCACGCTTCCCTGGATCGCTGCGAGAGGCGCCTCACGGGGCGCCTCTCGCTTTTCGAGGTCGTCACACGCGTCGGCGCTCTCCACGAGAATCGCGTCATGGCGGCGATCGACCGGTTTCTTCCCGAATGGGACGTCAACGAGGCGCACGAGATCGTCGTGGACGCCGCACCGGACGAGGCGCTCGCAGCTGCCCTTGCGGCGCCGGCTGCGCCCGATGTGGTGCGCGTCCTGCTCCGGCTGCGCGGAATGAGGACAGCGGGCTCGGTCGAGAACCTCCTGCTCGGGATCGGGTTCGAGGCCCTTGCGTGGGAGGCCGACGAGGTCGTGTTCGGCGCGTCGGGCAAGCCCTGGCGGCCACGCGGTGCGATCTCCTCCTTCGCTGCTGCTCCAGTAGGCAGTGTCCGGATGGTCGCCAACTTCCTCGTGGAGCCGCTTCCCGACGGTCGCACGCGCCTCTCCACCGAGACCAGGGTCGCCGCGGTCGACGACGTCGCTCGTCGCGCTTTCCGCCGCTACTGGCGCCTCATCGGGCCCTTCTCGGCCTTCATCAGGCGGCGTTGGCTTGCTGCCGTTCGTCGCTCACTCGCGGCGCACACGTGAGCGGGAGTCGCGCGCTGCCGCTGCTTGCCCTGGTCGCTGTCACCGCGATCTGGGGTCTCACTTTCGTGCAGGTGCAGGACGCGCTTGCTCTCTACCCTCTCTTTGCTTTCCTCGCCGTGCGCTTCGCGATCTCGTCGGTTGCTCTCGCGCCGTTCGCGTGGAGCTCGCTCAAGTCCCTGCCGAGGGATGGCGTCGTCGCCGGCATCGGCGCGGGCGCGCTGCTGGCCGCCGCGTACGGATTCCAGACAGCGGGACTCGAGCTGACCACCGTGTCCAGCACAGGGTTCATCACCGGTCTCTACGTCGTCTTCACCCCGTTCATCGCGCTTGCGCTCTTCAGGACGTCGGTGCCTCGCGTCGTCTGGATCGGGGTGGTGTGCGCGGTGGTTGGGCTTCTGCTCCTGAACGGAGCACCGGGTGGCTCCGCGCTCGGGAACGCGCTCGTGCTTGCCGGCGCGCTCGCGGCGGCGCTGCAGATCGCGGCCATGGAACGGTATGCGCCGCGCTACGACCCTCGTGCGCTCACCTTCGTGCAGATGACCACGTGCTTCTGCGTGTTCACGGCGATCGCTGTTGCGCTCGGCGAGATCGAGATCCCGCGCGGCTGGACGGTATGGGGGGCGCTGCTCGTCACGGGCGTCTTCGCGGGAGCGCTCGGCTACCTGATCGCGACCTGGGTGCAGGCTAGAACGACCGCCGCGCGTGCTGCGATCCTCTTCACGCTCGAGGCGCCGTTCGCCGCGCTCTTCGGCGTTCTCCTGGCGGACGAGGTGCTCGGCTGGCCCGGCTGGCTCGGGTGTGCGGTGCTGATGGCTGGCATCGTGGTCTCCGAACCGGCGGCGGCTCGCGCCTTGCGCCGCTTTCTTCCGCGGAGCAGGTGACCCCTGGACGCGGTCCTCTTCGCGGTCACATCGCGCTCGTCTTTCTGGACGAGGCCCTCGGGGCCGGACTCGTCGTCGGCGCGCTGCTGATCGTCGGTGGAGGTTTCCTGCTGGTCGGCGAGCGGGGCCGTCCGGAGCACGTGCGCGCGCTCGGACTCGCTCTGGCTCTGGTCGCGACGGCCGCGTTCGCCGCGCGCGACAACCTCGTGCGTTGGCTGGCGTTGGACACCGAGGTTGAGCCGGGGGCTGCGGCAACGGCGACTCTGTCCGCCGGTGCGGCTCTCATCGCGGCCTACATCATCGCGACACGGGTGCCGCTTCGAGCGCGCGACGCGCGCGCTTTCACCCCCGCAGGCGCCCTCTTCGGCCTCTCGTACATCTGTCTCTTCGAGGCGTACTACCACGGGCCGGTCACGGTTGTATCGCCGCTCGTGGCCACCGAGTCGTTGTGGGGAGTCGTGCTCTCGGCTGCAGTGCTTTGGAAGTCGGAGCGGGTCTCCGTCCGCCTGGTAGCCGGAGTGGTGCTCGTGGTCTGCGGTGGCGTGCTGATCGGCCTGTTTCACTGACTCCCTGATCTGCTACGGTGCGACTAAGGTTTTCTCTAGCGCTCACCAAAACAAGGAGACTTCACATGGCTAAGACCATCGGAATCGACCTCGGCACGACCAATTCCTGCATGGCCGTGCTCGAAGGATCCGAGCCGACCGTCATCCCAAACGCCGAGGGCGGGCGCACGACGCCGTCGGTCGTCGCCTTCGGACGTGACGGCCAGCGGCTCGTGGGCGCGCCCGCGAAGCGCCAGCAGGTGACCAACCCGCAGAACACGATCTTCTCGATCAAGCGGTTCGTGGGCCGCAAGCACGACGAGGTGTCGGAGGAGATGACGATCGTCCCCTACGAGATCGTCGAGGGACAGAACGGCGACGTGCGGGTGAAGGCGGAGGGCAAGGAGTATGCGCCGCCGGAGATCTCCGCGATGATCCTCCAGAAGCTGAAGGTCGACGCCGAGGCGTACCTCGGCGAGACGGTCACCGACGCGGTCGTCACCGTCCCTGCCTATTTCAACAACGCGCAGCGCGAGGCAACCAAGGACGCCGGCAAGATCGCGGGGCTCAACGTTCTCAGGATCATCAACGAGCCGACCGCGGCCGCCCTCGCCTACGGCCTCGACAAGGAAGGCGTCGAGCAGACAATCCTCGTCTTCGATCTCGGCGGCGGCACGTTCGACGTCTCTGTGCTCGAGCTCGGTGACGGGGTATTCGAGGTCAAGGCCACGAATGGCGACAACCACTTGGGCGGCGACAACTTCGACAAGGCCGTCGTCGACTGGATGATCGCGGAGTTCAAACGCGACCAGGGCATCGACCTCGGGCAGGACCCGATGGCGCTCCAGCGGCTGTACGAGGCGGGGGAGAAGGCGAAGATCGAGCTCTCCTCGACGATGACGACGCAGATCAACCTGCCCTTCATCACCGCCACCCCGGAGGGCCCGAAGCACCTCGACCTCCAGCTCACGCGCGCCAAGCTGAACGAGCTCGCGCACGACCTGCTCGAGCGCATCGTCGAGCCGACGAAGCAGGCGATTTCGGACGCCGGTCTCACCGCGGCCGACATCGAGCACGTGATTCTCGTCGGCGGCATGACCCGCATGCCTTCAGTCCAGGAGAAGGTCAAGGAGCTGATCGGCAAGGAGCCGCACAAGGGCGTCAACCCGGACGAGGTCGTGGCGGTCGGCGCGGCGATCCAGGCCGGCGTGCTCAAGGGCGAGGTCAAGGACGTGCTCCTATTGGACGTGACCCCGCTCTCACTTGGGATCGAGACCATGGGCGGCGTGTTCACGAAGCTCATCGAGCGAAACACGACGATCCCGACGCGCAAGTCGGAGACGTTCACGACCGCGCAGGACAACCAGCCGTCGGTGGAGATCCACGTCGGCCAGGGCGAGTCCGAGATGATCTCGTTCAACAAGACCCTGGGCAAGTTCCAGCTTGTCGGAATCCCACCGGCGATGCGCGGCATGCCGCAGGTCGAGGTCTCCTTCGACATCGATGCGAACGGGATCATCAACGTGTCTGCGAAGGACCTCGGCACGGGGAACGAGCAGCAGATCCGGATCGAAGGCGGCTCGGGGCTGAGCGGCGACGAGGTGGAGCGGATGATCTCCGAGGCCGAATCCCACGCGGGCGAGGCGCACCAGCTTCGCGAGCTCGCGGACGCGCGGAACGCCGGAGAGCAGCTCGCGTACCAGGCGGAGCGCACGCTTTCCGAGCACCGCGACAAGGTCGACGAGGCCACCGGCTCGACGATCGAGGGACGGATCATGGAGCTGCGCCAGGCGGTCGAGGGCTCGGACGTCGCCGACATCCAGGCGAAGTCTCTGGCCCTCGATGAGGCCTCGCGCTCGCTCGCGGACGCGATCTACGCGCAGGCGTCGGCGACTCAGACCTCACAAGCGCAGTCGTCGGGGAACGGCAGCGGCGTCGAGGACGAGGTCGTCGAGGACGCGGACTACGAGGTCATCGACGAGGAGGAGGAGGCGAAGACCTCGTGACGCGACCGGGTGAGCAGACGCTCGACGACGGCGAGGTCGTCGACGGCGAGGACATCAAGCCGAGTGACGCAGTGTCACAAGGCGTCTCCGACCTGGAATCGATTCTGGCCGAGGCGGAGTCGAAGCGGGACGAGTATCTCGCCGACCTCCAGCGCGTCGCCGCCGAGTTCGAGAACTACCGCAAGCGAACGGTGCGCGACCAGGAACGGCTGGTCGCGCACGCACACGAGCGGCTCGTGCGGGAGCTCCTTCCCGTGCTCGACGACCTGGAGCGGGCGCTCCAGGCGGCGGAGCGCCACGAGGAGGCCGCGCTCGTCGACGGCGTGAAGCTGGTCGAGCAGTCGCTGCGAAAAGCGCTCGTCAAAGAGGGGCTGACCGAGATCGATACAGCAGGGCCATTCGACCCGCACGTCCACGAGGCAATGCTCTCGCAGCCGGGAGAGGGCGCCGAGCCGGGCTCGGTGCTCGAGGTCGTCCAGCGCGGGTACCGCATCGGCGACAAGGTCGTGCGGCCCGCCAGGGTGATCGTCGCGGAGTAGCCGGCCGTGGCCAGCCCCTACGAGGTGCTCGGCGTCCCGAAAGGGGCGTCCGACGACGACGTCAAGAAGGCGTATCGCAAGCTTGCGCGCCAGTACCACCCGGATCGCAATCCGGGGGACAACGGCGCTGAGGAGAAGTTCAAAGAGGTGCAGACGGCCTACGATGTGCTCTCCGATCCCGAGAAGCGCAGCGCGTACGACCGATTCGGCGCTGCGGGAGGGCGAGGATTTCCCGGCGGTGGCGGCGGAGCGGGTGGCGCGCGCTTCGAGGAGTTCGACCTCGGGAATCTCAGCGATCTCTTCGGAGGCATGTTCGGAGGTGGAGCGCGCCGCGGCGGGGCTCGCAGGCCAACGCGCGGTGACGACCTCGAGACGCGCGTACGGATCTCCTTCGAGGACTCTCTCGAGGGGGTTCAGGTACGAGTCCCGGTCGAGGTGGACGGCGTCTGCTCCGTTTGCCACGGAACCGGCGCGGAGCCCGGCACGTCGCCGGTCGTCTGCCCGCAGTGCGCGGGACGCGGAGTCGTCTCCGACGCTCAAGGCCTGTTCGCGTTCTCGCAGCCGTGCCCGCGCTGCCAGGGCAACGGGACGATTGTCGAGAAGCCGTGCAAGAACTGCCGCGGGTCGGGCCGCGAGCGTACGACGAAACGCTACGCGGTCAGGATCCCCGGCGGCGCCAAGAACGGCACGCGCGTTCGGCTCAAGGGCAAAGGCGAGGCGGGGTTGAACGGAGGGCCGGCGGGCGATCTTCATGTCGTCGTGGAAGTCGCGCCTTCGTCTCTCTACGAGCGCCGCGGCTCCGATCTCGTGCTCGAGGTCCCGGTGACCTACGCCGAGGCCGCGCTCGGCGCGTCGGTGCAGATCCCGACCCCGGACGGCCCCGTCTCGCTCAAGATTCCCTCCGGCACCGAGGGTGGGAAGCTGCTGCGCGTCAAGGGCCGCGGCGCCCCGCATCTGAAGGGGAACGGGCGCGGCGACCTGCTCGCGCGCGTCAAGGTCTCGATTCCCAAGAAGCTCACGAAGGCCGAGAAGGAGGCACTCGAGGGCTATCAGAAGGTGTCGCGCGAGAACCCGCGCGAGCGCTTCGCGGAGGTGAGCTAGAAGGTGCCTGATCACCCGCGCTACATGATCTCCGTCGCGGCCGAGCTCGTCGGGATGCACCAGCAGACGCTGCGGGTGTACGAGGCGAAGGGACTCGTCAGGCCGGGGCGGACGCCTGGCGGCACGCGTCTCTACTCCGAGAAAGACCTCGAGCGGCTGCGGCTCATCCAGCGCCTGACGACCGAGCACGGGCTCAATCTCGCCGGCGTCGAGCAGGTGTTGCACATGCAGGACGAGCTCAACCGGATGCGCGCTCGGATGGAGCGCGTGGAGCGCGAGCTGCGCGAGGAGATCGCCTCGGTTCACCGCTCGTACAAACGAGAAGTGATGATCTACAAACCCGCACGGGCACCAGCCACGAGGAGGTAGACAAACCAAGTAACAGTCTGTTGCTTGACGCCGATGGCCATGGACTTCAACAAGCTGACACTCAAGTCACAGGAAGCCGTCGCGGGCGCGCAGGAGCTTGCCCGCCGTCAAGGCAACCCGGAGCTCACGCCGGATCACCTCACGGTCGCCCTTCTCGACCAAGAGCTGCCGCGGACGCTGCTCGACCGCGCCGGCCACGCCGCCTCCGCGCTTCGCGCGGAGGCGGAGGCTCGTCTTCGCAATCTGTCCACAGTCTCGGGAGACGGGGCCGCGCAGCCACGGGCCTCCGCCGCTTTCTCGCGGGTGCTCGACCGCGCGTTCGAGGAGATGCGCGCGCTTGGGGACGAGTACGCCTCGGTCGAGCATCTGCTGCTCGCGCTCGAGCTCGTGGTCCGAGATGCCCTGCTCGAGGCGCTGCAAGACGTGCGTGGCGGCCAGAAGGTCACCTCCCAGGATCCCGAAGGCACGTACCAGTCGCTCGAGAAGTACGGCCGCGACCTGACTGCGCTCGCCGAGGCGGGAAAGCTCGACCCGGTCATCGGTCGCGACGAAGAGGTCAGGCGCGTGATCCAGGTCCTCTCGCGGCGAACCAAGAACAACCCTGTCCTGATCGGGGAGCCCGGCGTGGGCAAGACCGCGATCGTCGAGGGACTCGCACAACGGATCGTCGCCGGCGACGTTCCCGAGGGGCTCAAGGGCAAGCGTGTCTGGGGGCTCGACGTCGGCTCGCTGCTCGCGGGGGCGAAGTACCGCGGCGAGTTCGAGGAGCGGCTGAAGGCCGTCCTGGCCGAGATCCAGAACGCCGCCGGCGACATCGTCCTCTTCATCGACGAGTTGCACACGATCGTCGGCGCTGGAGCGGCAGAGGGCGCCGTCGACGCGGCGAACCTGCTGAAGCCGATGCTTGCGCGCGGCGAGCTACGCGCGGTCGGCGCGACGACGCTCGACGAGTACCGTAAGCACATCGAGAAGGACGCGGCGCTCGAGCGGCGCTTCCAGCCCGTCTTCGTCGGCGAGCCAACCGTCTCGGACACGATCGCGATCCTGCGCGGGCTCAAGGAGCGCTACGAGGCGCACCACGGAGTAGAGATCCGGGACTCGGCCCTCGTCGCGGCGGCCGTTCTCTCCGAGCGGTACGTGAGCGACCGCTTCCTCCCGGACAAGGCGATCGATCTCGTGGACGAGTCGGCTTCGCGCCTGCGCATGCAGATCGACTCGTCTCCGGTCGAGCTCGACGAGGCGGAGCGCCGTGCGCGCCAGCTCGAGATCGAGCTGGCGGCGATGGCGAACGAGCCGGGCGACCTGCGGGCGCCGATCGAGCGCGAGCTCGCAGAAGCGAGATCCCGCCGTGACGAGCTAGGTGCGCGCTGGTCGCGGGAGAAGGAAGGGCTGCAAAGGGTGGCCGAGATCAAGCGGCAGCTCGACGAGCTCCGCATGGAGGCCGAGCGCGAGGAGCGGGCGGGCAATCTGGCCCGAGTCGCCGAGATCCGCTACGGAGTCCTTCCCGAGCTCGAGAAGGAGCTTGTCGAACGCGAGCAACCGAGCGAGGCGCCGATGGTGAAGGAGGAGGTCGACGAGGACGACATTGCCGCCGTCGTCGCCTCGTGGACGGGAATTCCCGTCTCGCGGCTCCTCGAAGGCGAGGTCGAGAAGCTGATCCACATGGAAGACCGGCTGCACCAGCGCGTGGTTGGCCAGGAACAAGCGGTGGAAGCCGTGTCGAACGCGCTTCGCCGCGCGCGCTCGGGTCTGCAGGATCCGAACCGCCCGATCGGCTCGTTCGTCTTCCTCGGCCCGACCGGCGTCGGCAAGACCGAGCTCGCCCGCGCGCTCGCGGAGTTCATGTTCGACGACGAGCGAGCGATGGTCCGGTTGGACATGTCCGAATATCAGGAGCGCCATACCGTCGCCCGGCTCGTGGGAGCGCCGCCTGGCTATGTGGGCTATGAAGAGGGTGGCCAGCTGACCGAGGCCGTGCGCCGCCGGCCCTACGCGGTGCTGTTGCTCGACGAGATCGAGAAGGCGCATCCCGAGGTCTTCAACGTGCTGCTCCAGTTGCTCGACGACGGGCGACTGACCGACGGCCAGGGGCGCACGGTCGACTTCCGCAACACCGTCGTGATCATGACTTCGAACATCCGCTCCCCGGAAGCGCTGCAAGAGCAGTTCCGGCCGGAGTTCTTGAACCGGATCGACGAGATCGTCGTGTTCGACTCACTGTCGCGAGCAGAGCTCACCGACATCGTGGAGCTTCAGCTCGCACGGCTCCGGGAGCGGCTCTCCGAGCGCAGGATCGAGCTCGAGCTGACGGACTCCGCGAAGGAGCTGATCGCCGAGGCGGGCTGGGACCCGGCCTTCGGGGCACGTCCACTCAAGCGGGCGATCCAGCGGCTCCTGGAGAACCCACTTGCGCTCGAGCTTCTCGAGGGGCGCTTCACCGAGGGCGACACCGTGCGGGCGGACGTGCAAGGTGACGAGCTCGTCTTCGAGCGCGCCGAGGTCGGCGCACCGAC
Source organism: Actinomycetota bacterium (assembly GCA_030857225.1). Classification (GTDB taxonomy): domain Bacteria; phylum Actinomycetota; class Thermoleophilia; order Gaiellales; family Gaiellaceae; genus GMQP-bins7. The sequence continues at coordinate 8,931 of JALZOK010000030.1, read as the reverse complement.
AGCGGTGTGAAGCCAAACTCGCGGCCCTATCGGCAGGATCTCCGGCGCCGCGGGCTCAACGCGATCGTCCGACCGCTCGCCCGGCTCGGGCTCACCGGCCGGCGCACGCATCTCCTCACCGTCGCGGGGCGCGAGACCGGCAAGCTCTGGTCGACGCCGGTGTCGATCGTCGAAGAGGACGGCGAGCGGTGGCTCGTCGCGCCCTACGGGAACCGGAACTGGGTGAGAAACGCCCGAGCGGCGGGATGGGTCGAGCTCAGGCGCGGGCGCCGACGAGAACGTCTTGCGATCGAAGAGGTCTCCGCGACGGATTCGGTTCCAGTGCTCCGGCGCTACTTCGAGCTCGGGAGGGTGACGCGGCCATTCTTCGACGCGGGGCTCGAATCGTCCGACGAAGACTGGCTCGAGGAGGCTCCCCGTCACTCCGTTTTTCGCTTACAGCGGAAACTCACGTACTGTGAGAGCCGAGTCTGAGCTGTAACCGTTGTCGAGGGGGGGAATTCTGATGACGCTCTTGTTGGAGAACGACATCTTGCTCATTGCTGCGACCGAGCTCGAGCTCTGCGGTCATTCGGGGCTCATCTGCGGTGTCGGGCCTGTCGAAGCCGCCGCCGCGACCGCGCGCGAGCTCGCCCTGAGCCACCCGCGTGCTGTGATCAACGTCGGCATCGGCGGAAGTAGAGGCCTGACGCCCGGGTCGGTAATCGTCGGCTCGGAAGCGTTCTACTGCGATCTCGGGGCCGAGATCCCTGTCGTCGATCGCATTCAGGCCGATCCCGGGCTCATCGCCGAAGTCCAGTCCGCAGTGCCGGAGGCGGTTGTCCTTCCGATCGCCACGAGCGCGTTCGTGACGGGCTCCAAGAGAACGACGCAGATGTTCCGCGTCGAGGGCATGGAAGGCTTCGGAGTGCTGCGCGCGTGTCAGCTCGCCGACATCCCAGGCGTCGAGGTGCGCGTGATCTCGAACGACATCGGCGAGGGAAATCGTGCTCTGTGGATGATGCGGCGAGCGCTCGAGGTGCTCGACTCCATCCTTCCGCGCCTGCCCGGCGCGGTCGTGCATCGCTAGCGGCTAGCTGTGGCGCGCGGAGCGACGTCCACGCGCCGGGAGCTGCCTCCGCCGCTTCCGCCCGACCAGCGGACGGTAGGTCAACTCGTCGGTGAGGCGATCCGTCTTTACGGCAAGTACCCTTGGCACGCGCTCGCGATCGGCATCCCGGTTGCCGTGGTCAACGCGGTCGTGTGGGGGGTGCCCGGCTCAGGGCAGATCGTCGTGGCCGCCGCCGGCGCGCTCCTGATCACGCTCAGTTATGTCGCCGCGTGCTCGCTCGTGACCGAGACGCCGCTGCGAAGCCGGAACGCGGCAAAGGCGTACGCGATCGGGGTGCTGGTCTTCGTTCCCTTCCCGTTCCTCGCGGCGCTCTTCATCCTTCCTGGCCTGCTCTGGCTGTCCCTCTTCGGCCTTGCCGTGCCAGTCGCGCTGGTCGAGGGGCTCGGAGCGCGCGCCGCACTGGTGAAGGGTCTCCGGCTGGCGCGGGCAGATCTCGTCCACGTGCTCGGAGGCCTGGCGACGCTGGCGCTCGTCGTCTTCCTTACGCAGGCTGCGCTCTTCTTCGTCCTGCGCGAGTTCGCCGAGAATACGAGGATCGCGGCGGCGACGCTGGCCTCGATCGTCGTGTCGCCGCTCGTGTTCCTCGGCGCGGCCTTGCTGTACGTCGACCAGGAAGCTCGGTTACGGTTGCGCAACGACCGAACGATTGGCGCAGGTCCGCGAATACCGCCAGAACTTCTGCGATACGGACTAACGCTCGCGCGGCGAGCGATGAAGCGATGAAAGGAGCGACATGCCCACGTACCTGATGCTCACCACGCTGACCGAAAAGGGAATCCAGACGCTGCACGCGAACCCCGACCGTCTGCGTGAGGTCAACCGCGATGTGGAGGAGATGGGAGCAAAGGTGCTCCATCAGTGGGCTTCTCTCGGCTCCTACGACTTCGTGAACATCGTCGAGGCGCCAGATGACGTGACCATCGCCAAGGTGTCGGTTGCGCTGGGAGCGCGCGGGAGCGCGAAGCTCGAGTCGCTTCCGCTCATCTCGGTGGACGACTTCCTCGGCACCCTGGCGTAGGGGCCGGCCAGGCCCGGCCCCCTACAGGGCCAGAAATCCGGTCTTCCGCGGTTCGACCTCGAGCGGGCTCTCGGGCAGCCCCGCCTTCGGCGCGAGGTTGAAGCCGCGCGGGGCGACGTCGTTCGGCGTGTCGGGATGAAAGAGTGAGGCAAGAAGCTGGATCTGACCTCGTCCGGGGCCGAGCTCCCACTGGCCCCCGCCGTACGCGCCGATGCCCTGCGCCTCGCAGTGGTCGTACGCCGCGAACAGGCGCTCCACGGAACCGAAGCGCGACGGCTTCACGTTCACCGTCTTCGGTGGCCAGCGCAGTCCTTCGATGTCCTCGACCGAATGGACGATCGCGTCCCACGTGACGCGGTCCGCGTGCCGATCGAGCACGGTCTCGGTCTCCAGAGTCAGCCCTGGATCCTCGAGCCATGCCTCGGGTAGCCCCTCGGCGACCCGCCGGTAGAGCGCCGCATCGGGTGGCGAGTCGACGGTCGTGCCACGGTACTGGCCCTTGAAGTCGACCGAGTCGACGGCGCCCGTGGCCGCCAGCCCCTCGATCAGCTCGTCCGACCACTCCGTGTTGGCGTCGAGCTTGAAGCGCAGCCCCGGGTAGAGGTCGAGCCAAGAACGGAAGCGCTCCGTCGAGGGAGGAGACCCGAGCCCCATCGACACGACGAAGTGGACCGGCCGAGGCTCTCGTTGGACGGCTTCCCCAAGTGAGCGGCCGGCCTGGCGGAGCGCGAGATCGAGCGCCGCACTGTCGTACGCCCAGCGGCGATAGTCCCAATACGCGTGCTGCTCCGGCTCTTGGGGAAAGAGCGGAAGCGTCGCCAGGTGTCGTGAGAACGAGTCGAGCGTCCACGAGCCGGCCAGCGGAAACACGGGTCCGAGCTTCTGGGAGAACTCGTGCTCGTCGCCGTGATAGGTGACGTCCTCGCCGATTCCCTCGTCGCCTTTCCCTTGCAGGTGGACGACCGTCGTCCTGCGCAGGAAGTCGCTCCGCGCCTGAAGCTCGAGTCCCTCGAGGGAATAACCCTCGATCTCGAGCGGCAGATCCTTGACGCTTTCGTAGAGGCTCACGCGGCGGCGAAGGCTACCGCGACCTCACCGGCCAGCCGCGCGTTCTCGACGATCAGCGCGCGGTTGACCCCACGCGTCCGGCCGTCGCTTCGCTCGTGCAAGAACGACAGGACGAACGGCGTCACCGCCTGTCCCGAGATACCTCTGGCGCTCGCCTCGGACACGGCCGCCTCGATCAGGTCCTCGACGTCCAGGCTCTCAGGCGGGGGGTTGGCAAGCAGGAGGCCTGCGCCGCCGAGTGCCCAATGTGCCGCGGCTATCTGCGCGGCCTCCGCCGCGCCCTCGACTCGTTGCGGTATGGGGGGTCCTCCTTCCGCCGAGTAGAAGAGCGGCAGGGTGTCTGCGCGGAAGCCCAGCACCGGCACCCCGAGCGTCTCCAGGAGCTCGACGGTCGCGGGCACGTCCAGAAGCGATTTCACGCCGGAGGAGACCACGAGCGCTTGCATCCGTGCGATCACGGGGACGTCTGCGGACACGTCAGGAGGAGAGGGGAATCCGCGGTGTACTCCGCCGATCCCACCGGTGCCGAGGAACCGAATGCCGGCCCACCCCGCGACCGTCAGTGCGCCGCCGACGGTCGTCGCCCCGACAGCGTGTTGCACCGCGCAGGCCGCAAGGTCGCGCGGGCCTGCCTTGCGCGCCTCCGGCGTGAAACGCTCGAGATCGGTCTGCGCGAGACCTACGCGGATGCGACCGTCGAGCACGCCGATGGTCGCCGGGATGGCGCCTGCCGAGCGCACCGCCGCCTCGCTCGCGAGGCCGACCTCGACGCCGTCCGGCGCCGGGAAGCCGTGCGCGACCAGTGTCGTCTCGAGCGCGACGAGCGGCGCGCTTGCGTCGAGCGCGTCGCGCACTTCTTCGGCGATCTGGACGAGCTGATGCACGGGCGGCAGGCTACGGCATCGTCCCGAGGCGTTGCACGCACCTCGCGGCGGCCTCCAGAGCCAGGTCTGGCCCCCCGACGATCCATCCTGCGGCGAGCGCGTCCCCAGCTCCGGTCGTGTCGACGACGCAGTCGACTGGTGCAGCCGGGCGTTCGTCCACTCCGAAGACACAGCCGCGAGCTCCGCGCTTGAGGATCCAGTGGCTCCCAGGAAGTCGATCGCCGAAGATCTCTTCCTCCGCCTCGGTCGCGAAGATCACGTCCGGATCGGCCTGGATCACCGCTTCTCGAAACTCCGCCGCCCCGGCGTCACGGATAGCGCTCCACGTTGCGAGGTCGACGCTGATACCGGCAGCCTGCGTCCGACCGATCTCGACCGCACGCAGCGCCGCGCTGCGCGTCGGCTCCTGGACGAGCGCGTAGCCGGACACGAAGAGATGGTCGCAGCCCTCGAGCCACGCGGGGTCGATCTCCTCCGGACGAAGCGCGGCAGCCGCTCCGCGATCGGCTGCCATCGAGCGTTCGCCGTCGGAGGAGACGATGGAGCAGATGACTCCGTTTCGGCCCTCGGCCGGGCCGAGCACGGCGACCCCGGCGGCTTGGAGCCCGACGTGCGCGAGGCGTCCGGGCTCGTCGCCGCCGCCCTTGCCGAGAAAACGCGCATTCGCGCCGAGCGCGGCCGCCCAGGCCGCGACGTTGGCCGCCTGTCCGCCTGGGGAGAACCTGATCTCGGCAGCGGTGTCTCCTCCGTTCGAGAGCGGACCGCCGAGCCGGACGAGTACGTCCAGCGTCAGATCGCCGATGGCGCAGACAATCATCGCGAGGATCGTAAGATCTGGTCATGGATGGCGTCGAGCGGCGCGGCTGGTTCCGCACCTTCGTCCTGGGCAGCGTCGTAGGCGCGTCCGCCGCACTTGCAGCGGGCTCACGCCGGCGGCGCATCCAACGTCGGCGCGGTCGCCCACGCGGGCTCGCCGCATTCGAGAGCGCGCCGTGCTACCTCGAGCTCATCGACGCCGACAGCGAGCAGTCCGCAGTCCAGGACACCAGCTAGCCTTTTCGCCCAGTGCCAATCTACGAATACCGTTGCCCAAACGGGCACACCTTCGAGGTCTTCCAGAAGATGGCCGAAGCCCCCGTTGAGCTCTGCGTGACCTGCGGCGAGGGTCCAGTGGAGAAGATCCTCTTCCCGGTCGCCGTGCACTTCAAGGGATCGGGCTTCTACTCGACGGACTACGGCCGAGGCTCTCACAAGGAAAGGGACGGGGACTCCGGCACGGCCGACAAGCCCAAGGACAAGGACAAGCCGGCGGAGAAGACCACGGCGAGCGAGAAGAAGCCCACGCCGCCTCCTGGCGACTAGCGCGTCGTCCCTCAGCGCCGAGTGCAGCCGGCGCCGTACGGGGTGCCCTTCGGGGGCGGTAGCGGAGCCGTGCGGCGTACGAACATCGAGATGACAGCCACGTTGTCCTCCGACCCGAGCAGGATCGACTCGCCGCCGAATGACGACGGATCTCCGCCCAGCCGGCAATGGAGCGACCTGCTCGAGTCCGCACGGAAACGGGTCCAGCCGAGTTGCGCGATCTCCCAGGCCGACAGGTCGGTGACGAGCGGCGCGGCCAGCGAGTCTCCGACGAACGGAAGCCGGACGAAGGTGCCCAGTCCGGCAATCTTGCCGCCCACCGCATCTGCGACCGCCTGCTGGCGGCTTCCGCGGGTGAGGTCGTTGTCCGCCGCGTTCTGCTGGTTCGTCCGGATCCGCGCGTAGACGAGGGCACGCCTGCCGTCCAGGTGCTGAACCCCTTTCGCAAAGCGCCACCCCTCCCATTCGCGGCAGCGCGCGGGCTTGTACGGGCAGTCGAACTTGTTCGAGAGGATCGGCCTCGGCACGTCGACGTCGACCCCGCCGAGCGCGTCGATCAGCTCGCGGAAGCCGTCGAAGTCGAACACCACGACGTGATGGATCGAGAGTCCGGTCAGCCCGCGCACGGTCGCGAGCGTGAGCGCCGGCCCGCCGATCTGGTTCGCCGCGTTGATCTTGTCCGAGCCGTAGCCGGGAATGTCGACGCGCAGGTCTCTCGGGATCGACAGGTACGACAGAAGGTGCTTTCCCGGGTCCGTGCGCAGGAGCAGGAGTGAGTCCGAGCGCCGCGCGTCGCCGCGGCCGGGCGCTTTACCGCCGTCGGTTCCGATGACGAGAATCGTCGCCGGGTCGGAGAGGAGCGACCCGTCGTGCTCGGCCAGGCGAGCTTCGGCCCGGCGGGGTAGACGCTGATTGGCGTCATCGATCCCGCTCGCGAAGGACAGGTAGCCGAGGACGCCCCAGACGAGGCTGAGTATCAGCAGGCCGACGATGCCAAGGACGAGCCAGAGACCCCAACGGCGGCGGCGAGGCCTCTCTTGCCCAGCCGCGGGCTCGGCGACCGCTCGCCTGCCCCTGTCGAGAGGGACTTTGCCCTTGACGCGGCCACCACGGTACCGCCGGTAGGGCTTGTCTCCCTCGGCCATTCGGGGCGCTATGGTAGCCCGCGGCCGTGGCCACTCCCCTCGTCATCGGAGTCGACGTTGGAGGGACGAAGATCCGTTCCGGTGTCGTCGACCGGGCAGGCGGCGTGCACGCGCGGCACGAGGTGGAGAGTCCCGGAGACTCGGAGGAAGACGTGCTGCGCGCGCTCGACGCTGCGGTCGAGGCGGTTCTCGAGGAAACGGTAGAGGCGATCGGATTCGGTGTTCCGGCGAACCTCGATCGCCGCTCGGGACGCGTTCTCAAGGCGACCAACCTGCCGTTCGACGACTTCGATCTCGCCGGGCACGCACGCGAGCGCTTCGGCCTTCCGGTCGGCGTCGAGAACGACGCGAATGCCGCCACCTTGGCGGAGTGGAAGCTCGGTGCTGGACGAGGAACGTCGAACCTCGTTCTGCTCACCCTCGGGACCGGGGTCGGCGGCGGCGTCGTTCTGGAGGACAGGCTGTATCGAGGCTGGGCCGAGGTCGGGCACATGGTCATCTCCGCGCACGGGCCTCCGTGCCAGGGGCATTGCCATGGCCATGGACACGTCGAGGCGCTGTGCTCCGGGACGGCGGCGGACCGCGCCGCGCAGGAGCTGTGGGGGCTGGACGCGGACGCGCGCACGCTGGTCTCGCGCGCCCGAGAGGGTGATGAGCCGGCGCGAGCCCGTCTGTCCCAGATCGGTGAGTATCTCGGGGCTGCGATCGGATCTCTCGCCAATCTGTTCGATCCGGAGGTCGTTCTGATCGGAGGGGGTTTCGGCGAGGCAGCGGGAGAGCTCGTTCTCGGCCCCGCTCAGGAGGCTGCCAGACGTGAAGCGCTCGCTCCCGCCGATGCGACCCTCCGCGTGCTGCCCGCCGAACTCGGGGGTGCGGCAGGTCTTGTCGGGGCTGGGCTGGTCGGCCTCGAGGCTCTCGACGGGTCTCGGTAGAGCGAGGCACGCGCGGTGCCGCTCGCAGTGTGCGCGACTCCGATCGGCAATCTCGACGACATCACGCTCCGCGTGCTCGCCGAGCTCCGTGAGGCAGATCTGATCCTCTGCGAAGACACGCGACACACACGCGGACTGCTCGCTCGCCATGACATTGCCGCGCAGGTGCTGAGCTACCACCGGCTGAACGAGGCGGCGCGAACGGGCGACGTACTCTCGCGGTTGGAGCAGGGCGAGCGGATCGCGCTCGTGTCCGATGCCGGCCTCCCCGGGGTCAACGATCCTGGCGCCCGGCTCGTGGTAGCCGCTGTCACGGCCGGATTACCAGTCACGGTGCTGCCGGGACCGTCCGCAGTGGAAACCGCCGTCGTCGCGAGCGGACTCGTGCCCGGCCGCTATCAGTTCCTCGGATACCTGCCGCGGCGCTCCGCGGGACTCCAGGCGCTTGGCGACGAGCTCGCTCGCTGGCCGCATGCGATGGTGGCGTTCGAGTCGCCGCGACGGCTGCCGGCGTCGCTGGCAGTGCTCGCTCTGAAGATGCCATTACGGCCGGCCGCAGTCTGCCGGGAGTTGACAAAACGCTTCGAAGAGGTCGTGCGAGGCACGTTGAGCGAGGTTGCCGATACCTTCAGCCAACCGCCCAAGGGCGAGATTACGCTGGTTCTCGGGGAGGACTTCGGGCAATCCAACCGCGCTTCGGTGAGCGACGACGCGCTCGCGGCGGTCGCCGAGCTCGTCGCGGAAGGAATGGCGCGACGGCAGGCGGTCAGTATCGTCGCGCGCCTGACGGAGACTCCGCGGAACGCGCTGTACCGCTCCTCTCTGTAACAACTCTGACAATTCTTGTTGCTCCTTCGCGCGAGCGTCGCTACTTTCGATGGATGTTTGCGCAGCGGGCAACGCGAGGTCTTGCGGTCATTCTCTTGACGATCGCCTGGACGTTGACAACGGCATCGGGCGCGCAAGCCTGGGCGTGGCCGGCAGACGGCGACGTCCTGCGCGCGTTCTCACTCGGTGACAACCCTTACGCAGGTGGACAGCATCGAGGTGTCGACATCGCACTCGGCGGGGTTCGAACAGTTCGCGCTCCAGTTTCGGGCGAGGTCGCGTTCGCCGGATCAGTCCCGACGCACGGGCTGACAGTCACCATCCTGGCCGCTGACGGGTACAAGGTCTCGCTGACCCATCTCGGGCCGCTCCTCGTGAAGCGGGACGATCATGTCGGCGAGGGCTCCTCGGTTGCCGAGCCGGGTCCGTCCGGTACCGCCGAGCACGAGGTCGCCTACGTCCACCTGGGAGTCAGGATCGGTGCCGACGACACGTACGTGGATCCGTTGTCCTTGCTTCCGTCGCGGGCCGCCCCTACACCTCCCCCGCCGCCCGTGGCGCCGCCCGCATCAGCTTCACCGGC
>JALZOK010000029.1:18234-37950 GCA_030857225.1 Actinomycetota bacterium | reverse complement strand
GGCGCCGAGGCCAGAGTTGACGGTGATGACCACGATCCCTTTCTGGGATGCCTTGGCGAGTGCGCCTTTGAGCGCGCTCGCATCCGGGACCGATGTGGCGATGATGGTGGCCTTCGAAGCGACGGCGGCGTTGATGCCTGCCACCTGCTTCGGGACGTCGTTGTTGGCATAGACCTGGGTCACCGATACGCCGCGAGTCCCGAGGTCCTTCGCCGCCTGATCCACACCCTTCTTGAATACCGACCAAAAGGACCCTGTGTCGCCGTGGGTAACGACGGCGATCCTGACCTTTCCCGTCTGCTTCGCCGCCCCGAAGGCGGCAGCTGTGGGCCCGCCGAGCAGTGTCGCCCCGGCCGCGAGGAGCCCGCCCCTGACCATGAGGTCGCGGCGGCTCAGAGCGCTCCGCTCCAGCTCCTCGAACGTGTCGTGCTCACTCATGCTTACCTCTCCTTCCGTTCGACCTGTCTGACGTGTCCAGGAATGGTTCCGCGCCACCGCGACGGCTAGTGGTCTGGCTCACCTCCTCTTACGGCGCCGTGCTCCGCATCGGGCGAGGGGGAAAAGCCGAATGGGCCCCGCCCGCACGGCTCCCACCAACGGCAGTCCGACGCTCGCGGTCCGCTCGCGACGTCTCTTGAGACATCCTCGGGGTGCACGGGCGCGATCCTCTCATGCGCCGCGTTCGCAAGCGAGACCGGATCGGGTTTCGCCGGTCGGAGACGCCATCGACCTACCCGCGGGGTCCCGTGGGGTGCAGCCGCTCGTAGAGCGCGGAGCCGGCGATCCAGACTGCGTCGAGACCTGGGAGAATCAGCGCGGTGATTCCGCGCTACTACATCGTCGCGGAGCGTGACCACGAGCTCCAGAACCCCACTTCGAAGGAGAAGATCCTGCTCCTCGGCGAGCGAATTCGGCTCGGACCAGGCTCTCGTGTGCTCGACATCGCCTCGGGGCGCGGTGGACCTGCGCTCGCGCTTGCGGGCACCTTCGAGTGCCGGGTCGACGGAATCGAGATTGCGCCCGAGTTCCACGCGACCGCCGTCGAACGAGCGGCATCGCGTTGCGTCGAGCACCTCGTCTCGTTCCGGCTCGGTGACGCTTCCGGCGAGAAGCTCCCACAAGAGAAGTACGACGCAGCGCTCTGCCTGGGCGCGAGCTTCGTCTACGGGGGCCTGGCGGACGCGGTCGAGGCGCTCGCGCCGGCAGTGAGGCCCGGCGGCCACATTGTGGTCGGCGAGCCCTTCTGGCGCCGCCTGCCGCTCCCCGACGACTACGAGCGTCGCGGCGATCCGTGGACGACTCTCGAGGATACGGTGAGGATCTTCGAGACCTCGGGGCTTCGGGTCGTCTCTGTGATCGCGTCGTCCGAGGACGATTGGGACCGCTACGAGACACTTCACTGGCGCGCCTGCGAGGAGTGGCTCGCTGCGAATCCGAGTGATTCGGATGCCGCGGATATCCGCGCTCAACACGAGCGCTGGAAGCGCATCTACCTCCGACACGGACGCGAGTACCTGGGCTGGGCGATCTTCGTCGGCTGGAAGCCAAAGCCCGATGGCGCACCCTGACCTCCCCGCCGAGCAGGCCTACCTCGATCACGCCTACGAGTGCCTCGACCGGATGCGCGAGGTGCTCGTCCGGTCGGCGTCCGCCGGAGCAACCGATGTCGCCGCCGAGGCGATCGAAGCCTGGGCGACTCGGCGGCTTCGCACGTACGAGAACGCAGATCGCGCCTTGTGCTTCGGCCGTCTCGACACGGATGGTGGAGAGGCTCCGCTCTACATCGGCCGCCGTTGGGTCGACGACGACGACGGGGTTGTCGTCGTCAACTGGCAGGCGCCTGCCGCGCGGCCGTTCTACACCGCCACTCCTGTGCAGCCACACGGGGTCACGCTTCGACGCCGCTTCCGGACCGAAGGCCGAACGCTCACCGGCATCAGCGACGAGGCTCTCGCCGGCTCGCTCGCCGATGCCGCGTCAGTAGTCGACGACTTCCTGCTCGAGGAGCTCGAGCGCACGCGCGACGACCGCATGCGCGACATCGTCGCGACGATCCAAGCCGACCAGTACGGGCTGATCGCTCGGGAGCCCGAGCCGCCGCTCGTCATCCAGGGCGGACCGGGCACCGGAAAGACCGCTGTCGGCCTCCATCGCGCCTCGTACCTCCTCTACGCCCACCGCTCGGCGCTCCGCCGAGTGCTCCTCGTGGGGCCGAGCCCCGTCTTCATGGATTACGTCTCACACGTGCTCCCTGCACTAGGCGAGGACAGCGTCGACCAGCGGGCCGTCGCCGAGCTCGTCGACGGTGTCGAGGTGACGAGATCCGACCCGCTGGACGCGCAGCGGCTGAAGGCCGACGTGCGTCTCGCCGAGATCGTGCGACGAGCCGTCGAGCTCCGCTCGCAAGGCCGACCGCAGGAGCTCGTCGTCCGTCTCGAGGGGTACTTCGTCGGCGTCGAGGCGGACGAAGTGGTGGAGCTCGTCGAGGAGACACGCTCCGAGCTCGGCTTCTCCGCAGCAGCGCGCGAGCGGTTCCGAATGAGCGTTCTCCGCCGCTTCTACGTGGATTACGGCGAACGGCTCGGTGGCTTCGCGGTGAGGTCGTTCGAGGAGGTCGAGCGGAGCCTCCGCAGGAACGGATTGCTAACGAGGTTTCTGGATGCCGTTTGGCCCGCTCCGCGGCCGGAGCAGGTCATTCGCCAGCTGCTGACGTCGCGCAAGCGGCTCGCGGAGGCTGCCGACGGCGTTCTCGATGGCGACGAGCAGCGGCTCCTTCGGCGGGCGAAGAGCGGCTGGAGTGAAGCCGACCTCCCGCTCCTGGATGAAGCCAGAGCGCTGCTTCTCGGAGCACGGCGATACGGCCATGTGATCGTCGACGAGGCACAGGACCTAACGCCTATGCAGCTGCGGATGATCGGCCGTCGCGCGACGGGAGCGTTCACCCTCCTCGGTGATGTCGCGCAGGCGACCGGGCCTGTTGCCTACCCCCGTTGGGAGGACCTGCTCGCGTACCTCCCAGGCGGCGAGCGTGCCGAGATCGAAGAGCTCCGCCACGCCTATCGCGTGCCGCGCGAGATCATGGCCGTCGCGCTGCCATTGCTCGAGCACATCGCACCGGACAGGGAGCCGCCGCTCGCGTACCGAGCGGGAGCGGAACCGCCACGAATCGTTCGCGGAGATCCACCTCTTGCTGCTGCTTACGAGGAGGCGGCCCGGCTGGCGGGCGCCGACGGCCTCCTTGCGTTGATCGTGCCCAACTCGCTACGTGGTGATCCCGGCGAGTCCCCGGCGTTGTTCGACGACACCCGCATCTCGGTGCTCACGCCACGAGAGACGAAGGGCATGGAGTTCGACCACGTGATCGTCGTCGAGCCCGCTCTGATCGTGGACGAGGCGGCTTCGGGGCAGGGCCTGCGTGAGCTCTACGTTGCCCTCACGCGACCGACGACGACCCTCATCGTCGTTCATGCGCGGTCGCTCCCGACCCAGTTGCGTGCCTCCTGATCGCCGCGGACATGACCCGTGTCGACATCTGGCGGAGAGGCCGCCTCGGCGCGATCATGACTTCATGGAGGCGGCATTCGACGAGCGAGACGTGACGAGTATCCTGAGCGGAGTCTTCGACATGAATGCGAATCTGGTCGAGATTCGAGACGAGCTACGAACAATTCGCTGGTTGCTGGAGGGTGGTGACGATGAAGAGGAAGAGGAAGAGGAAGAGGAAGATCCCGGACCTCCCGCCTGAAGTCCGCGAACGGCATGAACGGACGCAGCGGATGCTGGCCGAGAGAATCGCTTACCACGAGGCGAGAATCGCAGCCCGCGAGCGCGGCGAGGATCCAAACGTCGCCGTCGCGTAGTCAGGAAGCGAGCAGACGCCGCAGCACGTAAGGAAGGATCCCGCCGTGCCGCAGGTACTCGCGCTCGCGCGGCGTGTCCAGCCGCACCGTCGCACGAAACTCGGTGTCGTCGGCACGCACCGTCACCTCACGGGCCTCGCCGTTCGCGACGCCGGCGATCGAGAATTCCTCGCGACCGGTCAACCCGAGCGAGGTGAGAGTCTCACCGGGCAGGAATTGGAGCGGGAGGATCCCCATCATCAGCAGGTTGGAGCGGTGAATCCGCTCGTAGCTCTCGGCGATGACAGCGCGCACCCCGAGCAGCTTCGGCCCCTTCGCCGCCCAGTCGCGCGACGAGCCCGACCCGTACTCCTTGCCCGCCAGCACGATCAGCGGCACTCCTTCGGCGCGATACCGCTCGGCGGTGTCGTAGATCGTCCCTTCCTCGCCCGAGGGCACATGGACGGTCCAGGTGCCTTCCGACCCACGAACGAGGAGGTTGCGCAGCCGGACGTTCGCGAAGGTGCCGCGCACCATCACCTCGTGGTTCCCACGCCGTGAGCCATAGGAGTTGAACGCGCGCCGCTCGACGCCGTGCTCGATCAAGTAGATGCCAGCGGGTGAGTCGAGCTTGATCGATCCGGCCGGCGAGATGTGGTCGGTCGTGACCGAGTCGCCGACCGACACGAGACAGCGAGCGCCGACGACATCTTCGACCATCTCCGGCTCCGCCGGCATCCCGTCGAAATACGTGGGCAGGCGCACGTAGGTCGAGTCGGTATCCCACGCGAAGAGCTCCCCCTTCGGTACGGGCAGCTCGCGCCAGGTGTCGTCGCCGGTGAACACGTCGGCATAGATCGCGCGAAACATCTCCTCGCCGATTGCCCCGGCGACCGTCTCCCGCACCTCCTCGGGCGAGGGCCAGAGGTCGGACAGGAACACGTCCTCACCGTCTTTGCCCACTCCGATCGGCTCGGTCACGAGGTCGATGTCCATCCTTCCGGCGAGCGCGTAGGCAACCACCAGCGGCGGAGAGGCGAGGTAGTTCGCCTTGACCTCCGAATGGATCCGCGCCTCGAAGTTACGGTTCCCGGAGAGCACGGCGCACACCACGAGGTCGCCCTCGGCGATGCCTTGCGATATCGGTTCTCGCAGCGGCCCCGAGTTTCCGATGCAGGTCGTGCAGCCGTAGCCGACCGTGTGGAAGCCGAGCTTCTCGAGGTACGGAGTCAGCCCGGACTTGTCGTAGTACTCGGTGACCACCTTCGACCCTGGAGCGAGGCTCGACTTCACCCACGGCTTGCGCGTGAGTCCGCGCTCGACCGCCTTCTTCGCGAGGAGACCGGCGCCCACCATGACGGCCGGGTTCGACGTATTCGTGCACGACGTGATCGCGGCGATGACCACCGAGCCGTTCTCGAGCTCGAAGGTCTCGCCGTCGAGCTCGCAGAGGACGCCTCCAGGGGGGTTGGCAACGGGCGCCGTGAGAACCGGAACCGCGCCTTCGCCCTCGGGCTCGCTCGCCCCGGGCTCCATGGTCGCCGGCGGGTCGCTCGCAGGAAAGGACGCGGCAACGGCGGCGTCCTGCGCGTTGCCGTACTCGATGCCGAACGTGGGCAGGGCATGGAGAAATGCCTCCTTCGCCCCACTGAGCGCAATCCGGTCTTGCGGCCGCCGCGGCCCGGCGAGGGAGGGCTCGACCGTGGAGAGATCGAGCTCGACCACCTGCGAGTAGGTCGGAGGCTCGTCAGGGTCGTGCCAGAGGCCGTTCTCCTTGCAGTAGGCCTCGACGAGAGCGACGCGTGCTTCCGGCCGCCCGGTCAGTCGCAGATAACGGATCGTCTCCGCGTCCACGGGAAAGAATCCGCAGGTCGCCCCGTACTCGGGCGACATGTTCCCGATGGTCGCGCGGTCGGCGAGCGGGAGCGTCTCCAGCCCGTGCCCGTAGTACTCGACGAACTTTCCGACGACTCCTGTCGCCCGCAGAATCTGCGTGACGGTCAGAACAAGGTCGGTCGCGGTCGCGCCTTCGGGCAGGGACCCCATGAGCTTGAAGCCCACGATCTGCGGAACGAGCATCGAGATCGCCTCGCCGAGCATCGCCGCCTCGGCCTCGATCCCGCCCACGCCCCAGCCGAGCACGCCGAGCCCGTTGATCATCGTCGTATGCGAATCGGTTCCGACGAGGGTGTCGGGGAACGCGACGCCGTCTCGGTCGTCGACGACGCGGGCGAGGAATTCGAGGTTGACTTGATGGACGATCCCGGTACTCGGGGGGACGACCTTGAAGTCGGAGAACGCACCCTGCCCCCAGCGGAGAAAAGCGTAGCGCTCGCGGTTTCGCTCGAACTCGAGCTCGGCGTTGCGCGTGATCGCGAGCCGCGTCGCGTACTCGTCCACCTGCACCGAGTGGTCGATCACGAGCTCGGCCGGGAGCTGTGGGTTGATCTTCTCGGGGTCGCCTCCGAGATCGTGCATCGCGTTACGCATCGCAGCCAGGTCGACGACAGCGGGCACTCCTGTGAAGTCCTGCAGCAACACGCGGCCCGGCGTGAACGAGATCTCCTGCGAGGGCTCGGCTGACGCGACCCAGCCCGCAACCGCCTCGACATCCTCTCCGGTGACGTTGACACCGTCTTCGTGGCGGAGGACGTTTTCGAGCAGGATCCGCAGGGTGTAGGGCAGGCGGTAAACGTCGAATCGTTCCTGAAGCGAGACGATCCGAAAGATCTCGACCTCGCGGTCGCCCAGAGTGAGCCGAGCACGTGCTCCGAAGCTGTCGGGATGCGCCATTTCTCCCGATTCAATCAGCTTCGGGCGACCCAACCGCTCGAGCCCACGTTCCGTGAGGCTCGTCAGGCTCGGGTCGAAGTGGCGCGCGACGGCCTGCGCGTACGGGCGGCCCACGCGGAGCGCATACGCGGCGAAGCCCTCGTCCCGCAGTGGCCTCAGGTCTTCGGCATAGGGCTCGAGCACGTGCTCACGTCCGACGTGGCGGGCCGAGTTGAAGAAGGCGAGCCCCACTCCCGTCGACACCTCGAGGAGGCTTTTCTCCTCTCGGTTTGCCTCTCGCGCGAGTGCCGAGTACACGGCCGAGAGCTCAGACGGGCTGGGAAGTCCCCGCGCGTCTTCGCGCAGGTCGGTGAGCGTTTGCTTCAGCCCCTGCACCTCGAGGGGCGGGATGTCGATGAGCCGCGCAGTCGTTCCGCTCGCTCCCTCGAGCACTGCGAGCAGCTCGTCGACCGAGGCGAGCTCGGCCTCCCGTGCGATCACGCCCTCTTCCTTCAGCTCGTCGACGAGCGCATCGAGGTAGACACGGGTGCCGCGGGTCACGTCCGCCGCACCGGCCAGGAGCCAGAGCGGAGAGAAGCCGAACGCGAAGATCGAGCCGAGCTCGACGACGTTTCCGGCGCCCTTGCGGACAGCGAGTCTCCCTGGGGACTTCTCGAACTCGCCCTCGATCGCTCCTTGCGGTCGCTCGACGCCGCCCACGAGCTCGACGGTGATCCGAAGCAGGTTCCTCGCCGTCGCCTCGTACAGCCGGGAGCTCCGGATGAGGCGAGGGAGGACGAGCTCGGCGGTCTCGTGGATCGCGCCGCCGCCCGCCGCCGCGACCGCGCGCACCAGCCGCTCGGGGAGCGCGAGGATGTAGGCGACCGGTCTCGGGACTCTGCGGGTCACGGATACCATGATCGCCGATGGAGCCCGAGTCGATCCGAGTGGTGCTGCAACAGGCGTTTCCGGAAGCCGTGGAGCTCTCGGTCGAGGATCGCACCGGCACGGGCGACCACTTCCAAGTCACGGTCGCCAGCCCGTCCTTCGACGGGTTGTCGCTTCTAGACCAGCACCGTCGCGTCAACGACGCCCTCGCGGCGTCGCTCGGCGACGGCTCGATTCACGAGCTCAGGATCAAGACGAAAGGAACCACATGAAGACTCTGAACGAGCAGATCGCCGAAGTGATCGAGAAGGAGCCGGTCGCCCTCTTCATGAAGGGCACGCCGGAGATGATCATGTGCGGCAACTCCCAGCGTGCGTTGAGGGCACTCCATGCCGCTGGCGCTCCGGTCACGACCGTCGATGTTCTTCCCGACCCGCGCATCCGCCAAGAGCTCTCCACGCTGTCCGGCTGGCCGACGATCCCGCAGGTGTTCGTCAAGGGCGAGCTGATCGGCGGCGCGGACATCACCGAGGAGCTGCTCGCGTCCGGCGAGCTCGGGCAGAAGCTCGACGAGGCTCTCGGGACAGATCGCGAACAGAACGTCGGCGCGATTGCGCTCGAGCTGACCGCCTAGGCAAACGCTGCAGCTATGCGGTCGGCCAGCTCGCGGGAGATCGCGTGGTCACCTCGGTCGGTTCGCACGGTGACGGGTCCTGCGAAGGGCGCCTGCGCGACGACTTCGACGCCTGATCCGGGCACGAGCCCGAGCGCGGCGAGGTAGCGAAGCAGTTCCGGATCGCCGTCCGGGACACGTGACACCGAGGCGCGCTCGCCCGGCTCCAAGTCGACGAGCGTCCGGTCGCGGCCGGCCACTACCCGCAGCTCCCTGTCTGGGATGGGATCTCCGTGCGGGTCGTGGGTAGGGAAGCCGAGCTCGGCGTCGATCTTCGCCTCGAGCTCCTCGGAGAGCGCGTGCTCGAGCAGCTCGGCCTCGGCATGCACTTGGTCGAGCGAGAGGCCGAGCCGGTCGACGAGGTAGCGCTCGAGCAACCGGTGGTGGCGGAGGACCTCGAGGGCGCCAAGCCGGCCCTCCTCCGTCAGCGCTACCCCGCGATACGGAGCGCGCTCGACGAGACCGAGGTCGGCGAGCCGTTTCGCCATCGCCGTCGCGGAGGGGGCGCTGACGCCCATGCGCCCGGCGAGAGCGGATGTCGTGACCCGCTCGCCCGCCGATTCGAGCGCGTAGATGCCCTTCAGGTAGTCCTGGACGGCGACAGTCAGATCGGGGGCTTGAATTCCCATCGCAGAAGTTTAGGTTACACTGAGGATTGTATTTAGCTATGACTAAAAAACCTTTCACTCGCCGCAGGTTGCTTGCCGCCGCCGCTCCACTCGCGGCGGCGCCGTTCGTCGGAAAGCTCGCGTTCGACGGAGAAGCCGAGGCCGGTGGTTCGACGCACGCAAGCCACGTTCAGAAGGATGAGACAGCACGCGTCGTCGCGGGTCACGGGCCGGCGATGGGCCATGCGGCCATGATCGGCTCCGAGGTACCCGCTGTCGGCGGTCCTAACGATCTCGACGCGCTTCTCTATCCGCCGCCGGCGCTGCCGTCGAAGCCCGGACGCGTGCGGGACTACACGCTCATCGCGGAGGACAAGGATCTCGAGATCGCGCCCGGCATCTTCTTCCCGGCGTGGACCTACAACGGCACCGCCCCCGGCCCGGTCATCAGGGCGACCGAGGGTGACATCCTCCGCGTTCGTTTCCTGAACCGCGGGTCGCATCCGCACACGATCCACTTCCACGGGATCCATCCGGCGAACATGGACGGCGTTTTCGAGGTTGTGGAGATCGGAGGCGAGTTCACATACGAGTTTGAGGCTCGGCCGGCCGGCTTACACCTTTACCACTGCCACGCGACGCCCCTGAAGAAGCACATCCACAAGGGCCTCTACGGCGCCTTCATCATCGATCCCAAGGAGCCGCGACCGCCTGCGCAGGAGCTCGTCATGGTGATGAACGGCTTCGACACCGACGCCGACGGAGGGAACAACTTCTACACCGTCAACGGCCGTTCGTTTTACTACGCGCGCTACCCGATCCGGGTCAAGCGTTCGGAGCTCGTCCGGATCTATCTCGCGAACCTCACCGAGTTCGACCTCGTCAACTCCCTCCACCTGCACGGCGACTTCTTCCGCTACCAGCCGACCGGTACGGGCGACTACTGGGAGTACACGGACACGATCATGCAGTGTCAGGGCCAGCGCGGCGTGCTCGAAATCCAGTTCGCGAACACCGGACGCTTCATGTTCCACGCGCACCAGTCGGAATTCGCGGAGCTCGGCTGGATGGGCTTCTTCGAGGTCACCGAATAAATGGAAGCCGGCTCGGCCACGGCACGCGGGCCCATGGGCTGGCGGCTGTGGGCGGTCGTGCCGGTGCTGTTGCTCGCGATCGCCGTCGGCGTCGTCGTTACCAGCGGCTCCTCGCTCGTCGACCTCGTCGGCACGAACCCGCCGCCCGCGGACGAGTTCGACATTCGCCGGGTGGAGTTCAAGCCGAGCGAGATCCGCATTACGGTGCGGAACCCGCAGCCGGACGACCTGACCATCGCCAACGTGAACGTCGACGACGCGGTCGTCCCGTTCACCGTAGACGGGCCGATCGAGCTCGGACGCCTTCGCTCAAGCACGATCGTCGTCCCGTTCGACTGGGTCGAGAACGATCCGATCACGGTCGGCGTCACGAGCTCGACCGGGATCGAGACGGTGAAGGAGATCCCCGCGGCGATCGCGACGCCAGAACCGGAACTCAGAGGATTTCTCGGCTACGCGGTGATCGGCGCGCTCGTGGGAATCGTCCCGGTGGCGCTCGGACTGCTCTGGCTTCCGGCGCTGCGTCAGGCAAGCCCCGCCTGGCTCGCAGCGTTCATGGCGCTGACCGCGGGGCTGCTCGTGTTTCTGGGGCTCGAGGCGCTGAGCGAGGCCTTCGCGCTCCAGGCAGCTTTACCGTCGGCGCTCGGCGGCAGTGGGCTCGTCCTGCTCGGAGTGGCACTCAGCTTCCTGGGTATGACCGCGCTTTCCGGCCGGCTGAGCAGCGGAGGTACGGCGACCGGCTTCGCCCTCGCGCTTCTCGTCGCGATCGGGATCGGCATCCACAACCTTGGTGAGGGACTCGCCATCGGGGCCTCTTTTGCGCTCGGAGAGCTGCAACTGGGGACGTTCCTAATCGTCGGTTTCATGATCCACAACATCACCGAGGGTCTCGGTATCGCCGCGCCCGTGGCGAAGACCCGCGTGACCATTCTCGCGCTCATCGCGCTCGCGCTCATCGCCGGCGCGCCCGCGATTCTGGGCGCATGGATCGGCGGCTACACATCGAGCGACGTCCTGGGAGTCCTCTTCTTCGCGGTCGCCGCTGGCGCGGCCTTCCAAGTCGTGGTCGAGGTCGGTCGCTACGTCGCGCGCAACGCGCCCGGTGGTCTGCGCTCCGGCCATGCGATAGGCGGCTTTCTCGCTGGGATCACCGCGATGTACGCAACCGGCGTCCTCGTCGGCTGATCGACACCGCGCAATGGCTGCTTAACCGGCTCTAACCCTCGGTTCACCCCCTGAGGTCTATAACGGAGAGGCATGTCCCTCTCCTCGTTGCGACCGTATGTAGCGCTCGCCGCGACTGCTGCCTTCGGGGCTGCGGTCGCGGTGGGCGCAGTCGCACTGCTGGGCGGGCTCGAGGGATCGACGACAACCGTCGTGACCGAGAGGACTGCGCCTCCGAGCGCGCTCGCCGCACCTCCCGCGAGCGCGATGAGCGTCAACGAGATCTATGAGCGAACCGCGCCAGGCGTGGTCCAGATCACGTCGACCGCGAGACAGCAGATAGGCGCCGATCCTTTCCAGTTCGATCCTTCGGGAGATCCGCTTCCGCAAGCGCCGGAGGTGCCGGCACTGGGCTCGGGGTTCGTCATCGACAAGGCGGGGCACATCGTCACGAACTTCCACGTCGTCGAGAATGCCGACAAGATCCGCGTGAGCTTTTCGAACCGTGACACGGTCGAGGCCGAGCTCGTAGGAACGGACCCGTCGACGGACCTCGCTGTATTGCGAGTCGAGGCTGATGCCAGCGCCCTGACCCCACTTCCGCTCGGCGACTCGGATCGAGTGCGCGTGGGTGACCCCGTCGTCGCGGTCGGCAATCCGTTCGGCCTCGACCGCACCGCCACCGCGGGCATCGTGAGCGCGCTCCAGCGGTTGATCACTGCGCCGAACCAGTTCACCATCGACCACGTCATCCAGACCGACGCGCCGATCAACCGCGGCAACTCGGGCGGGCCGCTCCTCAACGCCCGCGGGGAGGTGATCGGGGTCAACACGCAGATCGAGACTGGTGGCATCGGCACGGGCAACGTCGGCATCGGCTTCTCGGTGCCATCGAATACCGTCGAAGACGTCGTGGCGCAGATCCTGCAGACCGGTCGCGTCGAGCACGCGTACCTGGGCATCGCGGGAACTGCGGTAACTCCCGACCTCGCGGAGACGTACAACCTTCCGGTCGATGTCGGGGTGCTCGTCGAGGACGTGCGTTCCGCGAGCGGCGCCGACAAGGCCGGCCTCGAGGCGGGCGACACGCAGGTCGTGGTCGCCGGCGAGACGTACGTCCTCGGTGGAGACATCATCGTCGCCGCAGACGGTGAGCAGATCTCCTCGATCGAGGAGCTACGCGATGCGATCGCCGCACGCAAGCCGGGCGACAAGATCAAGCTTCGGATCTATCGCGACGCTAAAAAGACGAGCGTGACGGTCACGCTCGGGCGGCAGCCTCCTTCTGCGCGTTAGCGCACCTGCCCTTACGCGGGCCACAGCTCCGTCGCCCTAACCGCCGAAGTCGGGGTTTGCCTCCAGCGCGTCGTCGGTGAGCCGGTAGCCCCGCTCGATCAGAACGCGCTTGCGCTCCTCCGGCCACGGCTCGTCTCCTCGAAATGTCGGATCGAGACCGTCGTCTCCCGGACTTGCCCGTACGATCAGGCTCGGCACCTGCCGGTCGTGCCGGAAAGGAAACCGCGCCGACCGGAAGATGGTCTCGAGCTCGACTCGCAGCTGTCCCTGCCTGCGCTTCGGCGCCGCGGCAATCGCGGTCGAGACCACCTCGTCCCGCAGCCTCTGCAGCTCCGCGACCGACGTGTCTCTTTCGGCTGCAAGCCGCTCTTCGAGCACGGTGTTGCGAGCGATTGCAACCCGCATCAGCCGTACGATCATCTCCGCATAGTGAGCGGGCTCCCCGCGAGCCGCCCGTTCCTCGGCGAGCCGAACCTCCGCGAGGAGCGCGCGTACGGGCGGAACCGCTCTGAAGCGCTCGAGGCGCTCGCGCAGTCGCTCCAGAAATGCGGTGTCGGTCGGCCGATAGCTCGCGACGTAGCGGAATCCCGCGATCAACCGCACCTCTGGGTTTCGGTACGCGTGCGCGACCGGAAAGTTGCGGACCCAGCCGCCGTCCGTTGCGATGACTCCTTCGATGCTGACGGGAAGCACGAGCCCGCCGACTGCGGCCGAGGCCAAGATCGCCTTCCCCATCGTCTCCGCGGAGGTGGAGCCCGCCGCGTAGACGAGCTCGAAATGACGCAAGTCGTCTTCGTCGAGGGGGACGCTCACGTCGGTCGCGATGACGATGAGCTCGATCTCCGACGCCACCACCGCCGATCCCAGGTCAGCTCCCCCGTCGACGCGCTCGGCGATCGTCTGGGGAAGCGCATAGTCGTGGAGGCCACCCGGAAACTGCCAGACGCGACGCGGCCGGAAAACGTCATCGGGTTGCAGGCCGAGCGCGAGCTCCTCGAGGTCGTCGAGCCGGTCGAGCGCAGCCATCGCTCCTGCGAGAGCGCCTGCGGAGGTCCCGTAGATCCAGCCCACTCGCGCCCAGACGGGGCTCTCACGAAGCCTTCTCAGGAAGCCGAGCTCGAGCAGTACGCCGTTGATCCCGCCCCCTGAGAGCACAATCGCGAGATCGCGTGAGGGAATTTCGGTCACCTGGCTATTGTGGCCACCGTGGACCCCGAGCCCCGGCGCGGCGCAGCTGTCCTCTCCGACCTCGATCTCGAATCCGACGAGGAGCTGTGGGACGACGACGATGACGCCGATCACAGCGGATGGTTCTGCGTGCGGACCGATCCGTTTCCCTGCCCTGCGCCGGGATGCTCTTTCGTGGCTGAGTTCATGACCGCCGCGCACCTGGTTCTCGTGTGGGAGGAGCGCGACGACCCGAATCTGCTCTGGCACGCGCAACGCGCGAAAGAGGTCAGCCGGAACCCCAGGATCGTCCCCTACGAGAACGGCTTCGGGCCGAGCGCCTCGTACTACGCATGGGAGGCGGCCGGACGACCGGTTCACGGAGTGAAGGGGAAAGCCGCCCGCTAGCCGGTACTGGCGCGCAAGATCCCTGGAGCCGCCGCTTTCGCGGCCGGGGTAGGATCGTGCTCCGATGCCGACCGTCACCGAGACGCTCCACGTCAGCGGGATCCGTTGCGAGCGCTGCGTCAGCAGGCTTGCCGTCGCGCTCCAGGGTGTCGAAGGGCTCGACTCCGCGAACGCCAACCTCGTGGGAGACGTGACCCTGTCCTGGAACGCAGATCGCACCTCCAGGGATGAGATCCTGGCCGTGCTGTCCCGAGCGGGGTTCCGAGAAGCGGCACCCTTCGGGGAATAGCCCAGTCCCGTGTCTCGTTGCAGCCTCCCGTAGAGAGAACGGTACGGTAGGCCGGTGAGCGAGGTCGAGCCCGCCACCGAAGCGCAGCGGATCGCGACCGAAGCGCGTGATCGCGCTCGCTTCGAGGAAGAGGCGCTGGCGCTCGCGGACCAGGTCTACCGCGTAGCGAGACGGCTGGTCGGCTCTCGCGAGGAGGCGGAGGATCTGGTGCAGGAGACATACGCAAGAGCCTTTCGGAGCTGGCGCTCTTTTACCCCGGGGACGAACATGCGCGCCTGGCTGCTCCGAATTCTCACGAACCTGAACGTCGATCGCGGTCGGCGCATTCAGCGCACCCCGCAGACGCAGCCCCTCGAGGAGACGGACTACTACCTCGCAAACAAGCTGGCCTCGACGGCCGGCGAGGAGGCGCTCGACCAGGAGCAGGTCGTCGAGCGTCTGTCGCAGGATTCCGTCGTGACGGCGCTCTCGGAGATCTCGCCCCAGTTCCGCGAGGCGGTCGTTCTCGTCGATATCGGCGACTTCACCTACGCGGACGCCGCGCAGATCCTCGATGTGCCGATTGGTACAGTCATGTCCCGTCTGCACCGTGGAAGGCGGGCCTTGAAACAAAAGCTCGCCGAGGAGGCGCTCACATGACGCTCGAGCCCTGCGATCGCTGCGAGGAGATTCTCCAGGACTTTCTCGACCGCACGCTCACGAACGAGGAGTGGGCCGAGGCCGAGACCCATCTCGGTGACTGTGACTATTGCCGCCGCCGCTACCGCTTCGAGGAGACGTTGCGCCGGTACGTGAAGCTGAGCGCGGTCGAGCGAATGCCGCCTGGCCTCATGGCGAAGCTCGAGCAGCTCCGCGGGGTCGACGCCACGGCCTAGCCCTCGTTCCAGTCCTTCGGCGTGTCGACGTCGCCGGGCGACCCGAGGTCGTCACAGGGAACGAGTCGTGCTGCGAGCTCCCTGAGACCCCCGTCGGGGAGGGCAGCCCACTCCGCCCGGCCGATCGCGAGGGGATGACCGCGGTCGCCCGCATAGGACGCAGCGACGATCCCTCCGCTCTCTTCCCAGACATCGAGCACGCGCATAACGGCCTCGGGCGAAAGATCCGGCCCGTCCGCGAGAACGACCACCGCGGCATCGGCGCCCTCCGTAAGCGCTTCGAGCCCGCAGCGAAGTGATGCACCGGGTCCCTGCTTCCAGCGAGGACAAGCGACGAGTCGTACAGGAACACCTTGTGACACTGTGTCACTTGGCAGCTCCAGCTCGTACGCGCCTTGGACGACAACGATCTCGTCAACGGGCGTGCTGGCCAGACGATCGAGCACCCGCGGGAGGAGGAGGCGTTGCTTGGGGGCGCCGAAGCGCGTCGCCTCACCGGCGGCGAGGACGACGGCGGCGATGCGGCCCACCTGGATGGCTAGCTCTCGGTGACGGTGACGCTCGTGATCACGACCGGCTGCGTTGGCCGCTCGTTGGCGTCGCCGAGGACGCCGATCCGCTCGACGGTGTCGAGGCCCTCGGTCACCTCGCCGACGATCGCGTAGTCGGCCGGCAGCCCTGCGTCCCCGCCGGTGACTACGAAGAACTGGCTGCCCGAGGTTCCCGCCGCCTCCACCTGGGACTTCGCCATCGCGACGACGCCTTTCACGTACTTGGAGCCGGCGGGTGGCGCGTCCACGGTCTTGTACCCGGGTCCGCCCGTGCCCGTCTGCGTGGGATCGCCACCCTGGATCACAAACCCGGGAACGATGCGGTGGAACACGGTGTCGTCGTAGAAGCCGCCGCGGGCGAGCGCGACCAGCGACGCCGCGGTGTTGGGCGCAAGGTCGGTGTCGAGCCCGACGGTGAAGGAGCCGCAACTCGTCTCGAACACGAGTTCAAAGCTCGTCCCGGCAGCGAGCGGATCGGTCGGTGCGGTGAGCGTGCCGGACTCGCGGGGAGTCGGCGCCTCCACGCTCTCGCACTCATCGTTGCCCGACGCCGAGGGCTCGTCGTCCCCACCGCAGCCGGCGCCAAGGGTGAGAAGTGCGATCGCAAAGAGTGCCCGGCGCATCGCGTGCGATCCTATCCGTCGTGGCCTTCACGAGATGCGCGTGGGCGTCGGGTGGGTCCGAGCTCATGCTCGCCTACCATGACGAGGAGTGGGGCGTGCCCTCCCACGACGACCGTCACCTCTTCGAGCTCCTCACGCTCGAAGGCGCCCAGGCAGGTCTCTCGTGGAACACGATCTTGAACAAGCGCAAGGGATATCGCGAGGCATTCGCGGGCTTCGACCCCGAGGCGGTTGCCCGCTTCGGCCTGAAGGAGTTCGAGCGGCTCGTCGCGGATCCGGGAATCGTCCGAAACCGGCTCAAGATCGAGTCGACCGTGAGTAACGCCGCCCGGGTCCTCGAGGTACAGCAGCAGCTCGGGAGCTTCGGCAGCTACCTGTGGCGGTTCGTCGACGGCGAGCCGATCGTCGGGCGGTGGAGCGCCCTCGGGCAGCTCCCGGCGGAGACCGACGATTCGCGGGCGCTCTCGAAGGATCTCAAGAAGCGCGGGTTCCGATTCGTCGGTCCGACGGTCTGCTACGCGTTCATGCAGGCCGTCGGGCTGGTGAACGACCATACGAGCGACTGCTTCCGCTTTGGTGAGCTCGCATCATGATCGCGCCGATCCGGTACGCGCGAAGCGGCGACGTCAACATCGCCTATCAAGTCACGGGCGAAGGCCCCTTCGATCTCGTCCTCGTGCCGGGCTTCTTCTCGCATCTCGAGGTCGACTGGGAGTACCCGGCGCACGCCCACTTCCTCGAGCGGCTCGGGTCCTTCGCACGGTTGATCCGCTTCGACAAGCGTGGAACGGGGCTGTCCGACCGGACGGTCGGCCTACCCGACTTCGAGACGCGCATCGACGATGTCCGAGCGGTGATGGATGCGGTCGAGAGTGAACAGGCCGCGCTTTTCGGCTACTCGGAAGGCGGACCCATGTGCGTCCTCTTCGCGGCTACGTATCCCGACCGAACCCGCGCGCTCGTCCTCTACGGGACGTATGCCAAGCGCTCGGAGCCCGACGATGATTATCGGTGGGCGCCCACCCCCGAGGAGCGAGCGCGTGAAGCCCGCGAGCTCGAGGAGACGTGGGGCGAAAACGTCAATCTCTCGCAGATGGCTCCGAACGCCGATCCTGCGATGGCAGCGTGGTTCCAGCGACGCGGCCGTGCCGCGCTCAGTCCGTCCGGTGCGCGTGACCTCATCCTCATGAACTCGAAGGCCGATGTGCGTGATCTTCTCTCGAGCGTCCAGTGTCCGACCCTCGTCCTCCACCGCACGGGGGATCTCGACTCGAGCGTTGACGAGGGTCGGTACATCGCGGAGCGGATTCCCGGCGCCCGCTTCGTCGAGCTTGCAGGAGAGGATCACATCCCCTGGGACGACCCGGATCAGATCGTCGACGAAGTCGAGGAGTTCCTCACAGGAGCTCGCCCGACCCCTCTCTCCGATCGCGTGCTGGCCACGATCTTGTTCACCGACCTCGTCGGCTCGACCGGGCGTGCCCAGGAGCTCGGTGACGCGTCCTGGGCAGCTCTCCTCGCCCGGCACAACGAGGTCGTTCGCCGAGAGCTCGTCCGCTTCGCCGGTGAGGAGGTCGACATGGCCGGCGACGGCTTTTTCGCGGTCTTCGACGGTCCTGCTCGGGCGATTCGTTGCGCTCTCGAGGTCCGCGCGGGGCTGCATGTGCTCGGGCTCGACGTGCGAGCCGGTGTGCACACGGGTGAAGTCGAGCGTCGTGCCGGCGACAAGCCCCGCGGTATCGCCGTTCACGTGGCGGCTCGGATCATGTCGTCCGCAGACGCGGGCGAGGTGCTGGTGAGCTCGACAACGCGGGATCTGGTCGAAGGCTCTGGCCTCGAGTTCGAGGACTGGGGCGAGCACGAGCTGAAAGGGGTCGAGGGCCTGCGCAGGTTGTTCGTCGTTCGCTGAAGACCTGGCGGGACGAGGTCACCGAGCGAGTGAGAACCGGACAAGGCGCTTCGTGACGTCGGCAACCTCGAGCGTGACGTCGACTCGCTCGCCCAGCGGCAGATCGTCGCCCTCGCAGCGGGCGGTGACCGCGGGTTCCTTCAGCTGGACGGTGCCGCCGCCATCGTGCTCGTCGACATCGACGACGACCGCCTGGAATGTTTCACCGACGTTGGGCTCGAGCACCGCCGCCTCGACGGTCGAGACGATCCCCGACTCGTACTGCTGGGCGCGCCTGTTCGAAACGTCCATCGTCTCGGGCAACCCCGGCAGTGCCGAGCGCGCCCACTCCGGTATGTCAGCGCCGGCTGAAATCGCGACGCACGCCTCGCCGACGTAGCGGTCAACCAGGCGGCGCAGTGGCGCCGTCGTATGCGCGTACGTCGAGGCGACGCCTGCGTGAACGGCCTTGTCCGGCGGCTTGCCGTCGAAGGCGAGATACCCGGAGCCGCGGAGGAGGACGGTCGACTCGGAGACGAACGCCGCGTGCATCGCCACCCGTGGATCGAGCTCGCGCACGAGGTCGGCGTAGGACACGTCCTCGGGCCAGGGAATCTCGAGCGCCTTCGCCGTTCGCCGCAGGCGAGCAACCGCTCCCCGGTCGGCCTTCGGCAGCGTGCGCAGCACGCCGACTGCGGCGCCCAGCATGAGCTCGGCCGCGCCCATTCCGGTCATCAACGAGATCTGCGCGTTCCAGCCTTCCACCGGGAGCGGAGCCCGATACCGGAGGGTGTAGCCGTTCGAGCCCCTTTGCACCTCCTGCTCCGGGATCGGGAGGGTGATGCCTCCTCGCCGGGTCTCGCGCTCCTGCCGAAGCGTGCCGACCTCGCGCAGGAGCTGGAGCGACTCTGGCGCGGTGCCATCGTCGAGCGAGCGCTGGACCCCCTCGTAGTCGAGCTTCTCGCGGCTGCGCACTAGAGCGCGGCGAACAGCGACCTCGACACCCTCGCCCGTCTCGTCGACCTCCATGTCCCAGACGAGCGCAGGTCGAGTCTCGTCGGGAAGCAGACTGCCGGCGCCCTCGGAGATCTGCGGTGGGTAGAGGCGGGCCTTGTCGTCCGGCGCGTACAGCGTCTGACCTCGCGCATGTGCCTCCCTGTCCATCGGCCCTCCGGGGGCGACGAACGCCCCGACGTCGGCAATCGCGTAGCGGACGCGGTAGCCGTTCCCGCGGCGCTCGAGGTGCATGGCCTGATCGAGGTCGAGCGACTCCGGGGGGTCGATCGTGACGAACGGAATCGCAGTCTGGTCTGCTTCTGGGAGCCGGGGTGAGCCGACGGACTCGTCGGCGTCGGCCAGGACGTCGGCCGGGAAGGCCGTCGGCACGCCGAGGTTCTTGCGCAGCTCAGCGAAGGCCGCAGCGATCTTGGCGTCGTCGGGCGCCGCGAGGCGGACACGACGCCGAGGCATTACGCGCGGGTGGTAACGGCGATCAGGTCGGCGAGGTTGACCAGCTGGATTGCGGCCCTCATCACGGTGACCCGGTCGTCTTCGGCGAGCTCGGGCGCATCCCGCCAGAGC
>JALZOK010000029.1:0-18224 GCA_030857225.1 Actinomycetota bacterium | reverse complement strand
CCGGCTGTCGCCAGGAGCTCCTGGATCTGCCCGGACTCCGTGGGATGCCCATCGCGCTCGCGCGAGGCGTTCGCGGCGAGCCCGAGTGCGCCGATGGCATCCCGCTGGCGCAGCCACAGCATCGGCACCGCCATGGAGATGTACTGGTGGATGCGAGCGAAAGTCAGGGGCTGGACGAGCGATGCCCCGCCGCGAGGTTCCGTCAGCGTCGCCGGCGGCTCGCCATCGATGATCCCGCGTGCCGTTCCACCCAGCATTGCCCGTAGCCGGGCATCGTCGAAGCTGGCGAGACGTGCCGAGCGAATCGATACGAGCAGCGAGTTCGGCTGGCGGCCGTACGGGTAGTCGGACGCGTACACGATCTGCTCCGGCGACACCTGGCGGAAGAGATCGAGGAGGTCGAGCGCGCTCCAGACCGACGTGTCGAAGTACACACCGGGGATTCCGCCCAAGCGACCGGCGAGCGCCGCCATGTCGGCGATCCCCGCGTGCGCGATGATCAGGCGAACACCCTCGTTCCGGCGCACGAGCGTCTCCAGGTTCTCGGCGATCGGGGGAAGGCCGCGGCCTCCATGGATGAGGATCGGCACGCGACGCTCGACTGCGAGCTCGAACACCGGCCCGAGCCGCTCGTCGTCGAGCGCGAAGGCTTGGGCGCGGGGGTGGAGCTTGATTCCGCGCGCGCCGAGGTCCAGCGCGCGCCGCGCTTCGTCGATCGGGCTGGCGGTCAGGTCGAGGCGGACGAACGGGATGAGCCGGCCTTCCGAGCGCGTGGCATGGACGAGGGTGCGATCGTTCGGAACGCAGAACCCAGGTTCTCGATCCGGCTCGTCGAGGCAGAAGACGAATGCCCCGCTGAACCCGAAGCGGTCGAGAAGCGTCGTGAGCTCCTCGTAGCGACCGCGCATCCCGTCGATGTCGTCCCCGAGGTGCGTGTGAACGTCGAAGAGGTAGGCGTCGGCCGGAAGCTCGGCCCGGAGCTCGGTTTCGTAGGTTTCGACGATCGCCCGTGCCCGCTCCAGCAGGGTCACGTGCTCGACACCTCGTGAGACCTCAGGGCTGCCCACACCCGCGGCGGCGTCATCGGCAACTCTCGGAGCCGGACCCCGGTGGCCGCTGCGACCGCGTTCGCGATCGCCGGCGCGGCGGCGATGACCGGCGCTTCCCCGATCCCCTTCGCACCGTAAGGCCCGTCAGGAGCGGGCACCTCGACGATGAGCGTGTCGATGTCCGGGACGCGCTCGGCGAGCGGGATCGCGTAGTCCATGAACGAGCTCGTGAGGAGCTGCCCGTTCTCGTCGTGCACCAGCTCCTCGAGGAGCGCCCAGCCGATGCCCTGGGCCACACCTCCACGCATCTGGCCCTCGACCAGAGCGGGATTGAGCGCTCGGCCGACGTCCTGGGCGATGACGTGGGCGAGCAGCTCGATCTCGCCGGTCTCCTTGTCGACCCGGACGTGTGCGAGGTGGGCCGCGACAGAGGGTGCGCCATTCGTCTGAGCCGAGCCGCCATGCCCCTCGATCGGCTCGTAACGGCCGCCGAAGCGGAGCGCCTTCGCGGAGATCTCCTCGACGGTGATCGAGTGATCGGGCGACCCCACCGCACGCACCACTCCGTCTACGACTTCGAGGTCGGCGGGTGCGATCTCGAGCTCCTCCGACGCGGCGGCGAGCAGCTTCTCGCGCGCTGACTCCGCAGCCTTTAGAACGGCCACACCGACGGTGTACGTGACCTTGGAGCCGCCGCTTGCGCCCGAGTAGGGGCCGGTGGCGGTGTCGGCAGCGACCACTCGTACCTGATCGGGGGAAAGACCGAACGTCTCCGCCGCGATCGCGGCGAAGCCTGTGTTGACTCCGCTCATGTCCACCGCGGACGTGACGATGGTCATCGTCCCGTCCTGGTTAACTCGGCAGACGGCCGCAGCGGGCTCGGTTCCGCCCGGCCAGTAGCCGGCGGCCACTCCGACGCCCTCGCCCTCGGGAAGCGAGTCGCGGTTCTGCCAGAGCGAATGCTCGCGGATGCGCTCGAGCACCTCGACCGCGCCCATGCGCGGGAAAGGTTTCCCGCTCACTCCCATGTCTGCCTCGACGACCGCGTTTCGCAGCCGCAGCTCGAGCGGGTCGAGCTCGAGCTCGACCGCGAGCTCGTCCATCAGCGTCTCAAGGGCGAAGGCGGCGGTCGGCGCCCCCGGGCCTCGGTACGCCCCGAACGTGAAGCGATTCGTCTGGACGCCGTAGCCGCGGAGATCGTGGGCATCCCAGCGGTACGGCCCAGCGACGAGGAGCGACGTGATGCCCTCGACCCCCCAGCCCGCATTCGAGCCGCGGTCGACGATCATCCGGGCGGTGATCGCGGTCAGCGTGCCGTCTTTTCGCGCGCCGATCTTGAGATGCGTCACCTGCGCGGACGCGGGATTCGTCGCCTGGAAGTCCTCGGCGCGCGTGAAGACGACCCGTACCGGCCGTCCGAGGGCGAGCGCAGCGCCCGCCGCCAACGGCTCCACCAGCGCAAACTTCCCCCCGAATGCACCGCCCAACGGCTCTGCGACGACGCGTATCCGCTCCAGTGGAAGCCCGAACGCGCGGGCCAGCTCACGTTGCGTCACGAAGGTGCCCTGCGTGCTGGTCGAAACGACGAGGTCTCCGTTCGGCTCCAGCCAGGCCGTCGCGGTCTGAGGCTCGATGTATGACTGGTAGACCCACGGCGTCCGGAAGGTCCCCGAGACCACGACGTCGCTCGTCTCGAGCAGCGCCGTCGCGTCGCCTCGATCGCGGTGAACCCGGTCGAGGACGTTCCCCGAGAGCTCCTCCTCCTCACCGTCCTCCTGACCCTTGTCCACTCCCGCATGGATCGACTCCATGTCGCCTCCGTCTTCGTCCTCCTGGGCGACGCGGGCCAGCGCGCGACCGGGCAGCATGGCGTCCTCGACGTCGACGACCGCCGGGAGCGGCTCGTACTCGACCATGACAGCCTCGACGGCATCCTCCGCGGTCGCCTCGCTCTCGGCGACGACCACGGCAACCGGTTGCCCTGCGAAGACGACCTCGGTACGGGCGAGCGGCTCCGTTGTCCGGTCCGTTCCCCTTGCAATTATCGGGAGGTCGTCGGCAGTCAGGATCGCGACGACCCCCGGCAGCGCAAGCGCTGTCTCGCGTTCGATTCGGCGAATCAGCGCGTGCGCCTCGGTCGAGAGAACGAGGCGAGCGTGGAGAAGTCCGTGGATGTGCCCGTCGGCGGCGAAGCGGGTCGCGCCGGTCACCTTGTCGGGGGCGTCGACTCTCGGACGCGCGACTCCGATCACGCTCTCCGTCATCGTTCCTCCTCCATCCGTCTGCGCGCGCGCTCGAGCGCGCGGATAGCGACGATCCCAGCGACGTGCCGGCGGTACTCGACGGGAGCAAACCGGTCGCCGTAGATCTCTGCCTCCGCGAGCGCGTCGAGCGGATCTGTATCGGCAGGCAGGAGGAACGGGTGCGCACCGACGCCGGTCACGGCCACCCTCTGCTTCCCGTCGGGGCTCACCTGGGCCGCCGCGCCCGCCAACGCGAATCCCGAGGCAGGATGCTCGACCTTCGAGTATGCCGACGCCGAACCGTCGATCCGGAGAACGACGACCTCGGTGATCAGCTCTCCCGGGGCGAGCGCAGTCGTGAACGGGCCGAGGAAGAACTCCTCTGCGGAAACGGATCGTTCGTTGCCTGCGGTGCGCAGGACGAGCCGCGCGCCGAGCGCCAGCATGACGGCGGGCATGTCGGACGCAGGATCGGCGTGGGCGAGGCTTCCGCCCAAAGTGCCGCGGTTGCGAACCTGCAGGTCACCGATCTCGCCTGCGCACTCGGCGATCGCGGCGAGCGGCGGCCGTTCCAGCTCCGGCGCGCTTTCGAGCTCGTCCCAGGTTGTGAGGGCGCCGAGACGTAGGTCGTTTTCGTGCACATGCACACCGCTGAGCTCGAGCCGGCCGATGTCAACCAGAACGCCCGGCCGGACGATCCGGAGCTTCATCACCGGAAGCAGCGACTGGCCACCCGCGAGCGCCCTCGCATCCGGGTCGGCGAGTGCTTCGAGCGCTTCAGCGAGCGAGGAGGGGCGGACGTGCTCGACAGCGGCGGGAATCACGCTGCGCTCCCTTCGCGCAGGGCCGTCGCGGCTTCGCGTACCGAGTCCACGATCGACTGGTAGCCCGTGCACCGGCAGAAGTTGCCGCGTATAGCCCGCCGAATCGTCGCATCGTCGGGGTCGGGCTTTCGCGCCAGGAGATCGGAGGCGGTCAGGATCATTCCGGGTGTGCAGAATCCACACTGAAGGCCGTGGTGCTCCACGAAGGCGCGTTGGATCGGGTGGAGCACGCCGTCGGTCGCAAGGCCCTCGATCGTCGTCACGTCGGCGTCCTCTGCCTGCACCGCGAGCATCGTGCAGCTCTTCATCGCCCTTCCGTCGACCAGCACGGTGCACGCACCGCATTGACTCGTGTCGCAGCCGACGTGCGTGCCAGTGAGTCCGAGCACGTCGCGTAGCGCCTGGACGAGGAGCGTCCGCGGCTCGACCTCGAGCGAGCGGGGCTCGCCGTTGACGATCAGCTCGAATCGCCGGGCCGCGGGCATGTGTCCAGTCTATGCAGGCGCGATCGGCTCACCTCGGCGGTTCGGCATCTGCAGGGAACGCGCTCTAGAATCGAGTTCTGGTGGAGGCCGTCGAGGTCGAAGAGATCACGCGCGTCTTCGAGCCGCGGCGGCGCAGCGGGACGCGCGTCGTCGCTCTCGACGAAGTGTCGCTGATCGTTCCGACGGGAGAGATCCACGGCCTCCTCGGGCCGAACGGAGCAGGCAAGACGACTCTGGTGAAGATTCTCTCGACGGTTCTCTTGCCGACGTCGGGGAAGGCACGCGTCCTCGGCCACGATGTCGTCGACGAGACGTCAGCCGTTCGCCCGCTCATCGGCATCGTGTTCGGCGGCGAGCGAGGGCTCTACTGGCGTCTCAGCGGACGTCAGAACCTCGAGTATTGGGGAGCGCTCTACAAGCTCTCTGCGCGTGGGGCGAAAGCGCGGGCGCAGCAGCTGCTCGAGCGCGTCGGCATGGTCGACAAGGCCGACGAGCGGGTCGAGGAGTACTCCCGCGGCATGAAGCAGCGACTCCACCTGGCCCGCGGCCTCATGGGCGACGGCAAGGTGCTCTTCCTCGACGAGCCGACGACCGGCATGGATCCCCTCGCGGCGCGTGAGTTCCGGGCGCTGATCGGCGAGCTCCGTGACGAAGGCCGCACGATCCTGCTCGCCACGCACGACATGGTCGAGGCCGAGATGGTTTGCGACCGGGTCACGCTGATCGACCGTGGGAAGGTGATCGCGACGGAGTCGCCGCGGACACTGGGGCAGGTGCTCTCGCGCTTCCAGCGAATCGATGTGGAGGGAGCCTCCGAGGCGGTGCTCGCGGACATCCGGGCGCTGCGCGGGGTCTCGAGCGTGTCCGCAGTCGACGGTATTGGGATCCGGATCGAGGTGGACGAGGAGGGTGTCTCGCAAATCGTGCTCGAGCGGCTCGTCGCGGCTGGCGTCACCTCGGTGCGGACGAGCCTCCCGAGCCTCGAAGAGGTCTACCTCCAGCTAATCGGCGAGCGTGGAATGGAGATCTAGGAATCGTGCGAGCGCTGATCGCGGCCTTCCGACTGCAGTTGCGGGTGCTGCGGACGGACGCGAGCCAAATTCAGACGCTCGCGATGGTGCCGCTCTTCACCGTTATCTTCGTCCAGATCGTGCGCCATGCCGGTCGCGAGGATCTGACCAGTTACGCCGTGCTGGCGCCGGCATTGATCGCGGTCTGGGCGTTGGCGCTGCAGAGCTCGGGTGAGGTGATCGAGGAAGACCGCTTGCAGGGAACGCTCGAGCTCGTCGTCGGGAGCCCGACACCCTTCGCCTATGTCGTGCTTGCTCGAGTGCTTGCGGTCACGCTCGTATCGCTGGTTGCGTTTGCGGAGGTCTGGCTCGTGTCGTGGGCGGTCTTTGGCGTCGTCGTGGACATCCATCATCCCCGTGAGTTCGTGCTCACCATCCTGGCGACTGCCCTCGCGACTGCCGGGACGGCGACGATCATGGCGAGCCTCTTCATCGTCACCCGAAGTCCGCGGACGTTCCAGAACTCGCTCAGCTGGCCGTTCTACGTGGTCGGAGGCGTGCTCGTGCCCGTCGCCTTTCTGCCCGATTGGCTGCAGCCACTCTCGACAATCGTCTTCCTCTCCTGGAGCGCCGACCTGCTGCGGGCAAGCCTCGCACCGGAGTCGATCGACGACGTGGGGGTCAGGCTGGCCATGATCCTGCTGCTCGGCACGTGCGGATTCGCGATCGGCTTCGCGCTCCTCGCGCGAATGCTTCGCCAGGCTCGGCGCACCGCGACCCTGGGGCTAGCGTGAAGAGCGTGCGCGAGACCGTGGCCGTTTTGCGCTACGCCTTCCTCAGTGGGCTTCAGGACTACACGACCATCTACACGTGGAAGACCTGGCTCGCCGGCTGGCTCGTGCGGGTGGTCGCCCAGGTTTCGTTCTTCGCGCTGTTCGGAGAGCTGATCGGCTCGTCTGAGCGGACCGAGTTCCTGGTCGTCGGGAACGCCGTTCTGCTAGCCGCGCTCGGCGTGATGTTTGCCGTCGCGTCGACCTCGTGGGAACGCTGGCAAGGCACCTTCCCCCTGCTCGTCGCGAGCCCGACCGCGCCGGTCCTCGTGTTCCTCGGTCGCAGCACGTTCTGGATTCCGGACGCGGTCGCGAGCTCGGTGGGGACGTTCTTCATCTGTGCCGCGATCTTCGATCTGCCGCTGCCTTGGCCAAGAGTGCTCCTCATCATGCCGCTGATCGTGCTCATTGCTCTGTCCACGTACTGTCTTGGAATCTTTCTCGGGGGGCTGGTTCTACGGAACCCGAACCTGCGTAACCTCGTCGCCAACCTCGTTTGGCTGACTATGGCTGCGATCGCGGGTGTCAACGTGCCGCTCTCCTACGATCCGGAGCCTCTTCGCTGGCTGGCGGAAGTGCTCCCGCTTACGCACGGGCTGCAGGCCGTGCGGGGCCTGCTGGACGGCGATCCGGGACACGAGATTGCCGTCCAGGCCGGCGCCGAGGCGGCGGTCGGCGTGGCATTTCTCGTCTTGGCATTTCTGACCTTTGACCGCCTCGCGGAGCACGGCCGCCGCGACGGCACGATCGAGTTCGGGGCGTGACTGGATTTCTTGCGGGCTTTCGCCTGGAGCTGCACGTGGTTCGCGCGAACCCTGACTCGCTGATTCCGCTCGTCACAGCGCCACTTTTCGCGATCATCTTTCTCGCGATCTTCCGTCAGAGCGGGCGCCCCGATCTCGAGTCGGATGCGCTCATGGCGCCGGTGCTCATGTCGCTCTGGTGGATTGCGCTCCTGCAGGCCGGGACGATGATCACCGGAGATCGCTGGCAGGCGGTTCTCGAGCCGATGATCGCCGCGCCGACAACCCTTGCTTCCGTGCTGCTCGGGAGGATTGCGGCCCTGATGTGTATCGGTCTCATCTCGTTCTTCGAGGTCTGGGCGGCCGGTTGGCTCTTCTTCGGCGTCTCGATCCCGTTCGAGCATCCGGGCGTGCTCGCCTTGACTCTTGTGGCGACGGCCTTTGCGATGGCCGGTGCGGCAGTGGCCTTCGCGGCGCTGTTCGTGATGACGCGGAACGCGTACACGTTCATCAACTCGGCCAGCTTCCCGTTCTACGTCCTCGGGGGCGTACTCGTCCCTGTTGCGTTCCTTCCAGGGTGGCTCCAGCCCGTCTCAAGCGTGATCTTCCTCTCTTGGAGCGCCGACCTGCTCCGCGCGAGCTTGCAGGAGCCGAGTGTGGACGACTTCTGGGTTCGGCTGGGCGTCGTGATCGTGCTCGGCGCGATGAGCTTCGTGATCGGGCGTGTGCTGCTTTTCCACATCCTGCGGAGGATGCGTGCGAACGGTGAGCTGGCGACGGCATGAGCGCAGCGACGACGGTCAACGTCATGCGCCACGCCTTCCATGCAGGGCTTGCTGACTACCGAGCGATCTTCACTTGGAGGAGTTGGCTCGCCGGGTGGTTCGTGCGCGTGCTCTTCCAGGTGTCGTTCTTCGCGTTGATCGGCGAGCGCTTGGGAGACGACGAGAAGACCTCCTACCTCCTCGTCGGCAACGCCATGCTGGTCGCCGGGCTGCTCGGGATCTTCTCGCTGAACATGACCTCGGCCGAGCGTTGGGCGGGGACGCTGCCCCTCCTCGTCGCAAGCCCCTCGAGCCCGATTCTCGTTTTCTCCGCGCGCGGTGCGTACCTCGTCGTCGACGGCGCCTTGAGCGCTATCGCTGCCTTGTTCGTCGCCGGGGCGATCTTCGAAATCGATCTGCCATGGCCACGAGTTCTCGCGGTCATTCCCATTACGCTCGTCATCGCACTCGCGTCCTACGGCTTCGGGACGTTCCTTGCTGGTGTCGTCTTCCGCTTCCGCAGCATCAACAGCCTCGTCGTCGTGACGACGTACGTCGTGCTGATGGCAGCGTGCGGGGTGAACGTGCCGCTTTCCTACTACCCCGAGCCGCTCGAGCTGCTCTCGCGCTTTCTCCCGCTGACGAATGGGCTGCTCGCGATCCGCGGGGTGTTCGACGGGTCACCGGCCGGCGAGATCGTCGGCAACGCCGCGCTCGAGTTGGCAGTCGGGCTCGGCTGGATGACGGCTGCGCTCATGAGCTTCAACCGGCTTGCGTCGCGAGGCCGGCGCGACGGATCGCTCGACTTCGGGGCGTGAGCTAGGCGGCGAGAGCGGAGAGCTTGTCGCGCAGGTACGCGAGGTACGGCTGGGGGTCGATCGTGGACGAGCCGGTGAGCCGCTCGATCGTCTCCTTGGGCGTGAGCTTGCGTCCGAGCGAGTAGAGGTTTTCGGTGAGCCATGCTGACAGCCCCTCGAGCTCGCCTGCCTCCATCTGCGCGTCGAGGTCGGGAATCGCGTCTCGCACGACCGACCAGATCTGGAGCGAGATCACGTTCCCGAGCGCGTAGGTCGGGAAGTAGCCGATCCCGCCGCTCGACCAGTGGACATCCTGGAGAACGCCTCGCGCGTCGTCGGGAACCTCGACGCCCAGAAGCTCTTGCATCCCTTCGCTCCATGCCTCCGGAACGTCCTTCGGGGCCAGCGTCTCCTCGATCAGTCGACGCTCGATGTTGAACCTGAGGATGATGTGCAGGCTGTACGTCGTCTCGTCGGCCTCCACGCGAAGCGGCCCCGGTTCGGCGCGATTGATCCCCGCCATGAAGGCATCGAGGTCGACGCTCGAGAGCTGCTCGGGGAACGTCTCCTGCAACGGCTCGTACCAGTGCGACCA
Organism: Actinomycetota bacterium; assembly: GCA_030857225.1. Lineage (GTDB taxonomy): Bacteria > Actinomycetota > Thermoleophilia > Gaiellales > Gaiellaceae > GMQP-bins7. The sequence goes on along the minus strand of JALZOK010000029.1, from coordinate 8,884 downwards.
GAAGGGACGGCTGCGGGCGACCAAGTTCTCCCACGTCCGGCTCTGTGACTCGTTCAGGCCATAGGACGGCGAATTCGCTAGCGGCGTCCGCTCGAGCGAGGAGGCGATGCCGTGCGCGTACAGGCCGTGTCCGGCTTCGTGCATCGTCGACCAGAACGAATCGAGCCCGGTCGGGTGGTACCTCGTGGTGAGCCGCACGTCGCGTGTGGCGAACGAGGTGCAGAACGGATGAACAGTGGGATCGAGCCTCCACGAGCCGTCTACGAACCCGACCGTCGCGAGGACCCGCTCCGCGAACTCGCGCTGGAGCTCGGGCGCGTAGGGCACGTCGAGGAACGAGGCGCCGACTCGGGGCGCCTCCCGCACCAGCTCGGCCAGAACAGGGCGGATCGTGTCGAAGACCTCTGCGACCTCGGTTGTCTTCATGAACGGCTCGAAGTCGTCGAGGAGCGGCGTGTACGGCGAGTCATCCCACTCGAAGCACGCGGCATAGCGCTTCTTCAGCTCGAGGTTCCGCTCGAGCGTCGGGAGAAATGCGGCAAAGTCGTTGTTCGCGCGGGCGTCGACCCAGATCTGGTGCCCTTGCGCGCCGGCGAGGAGCATCTCGGAGCGGAGATCCGTGGGGATGCGCTTGGCTTTCTCCCAGTCGTGACGCGTCACGCGAATCAAGCTCGCGTCGTCGGACTCGTACTCGAGCGACTCCTCGTGCGGGCGAAGCTTCTCGAGCAGTCTTCCGATCTCGGCGTCGACGAGCTTCTCGTGGGCGAGCCGACCGAGCGTCGCGACCGCCTCCGACCGTGCTGGGCCACCGAGCGTCGGCATCTTCACGCGCTGATCCCAGAGGCCCAGGAAGAACATGCGTCCGAGATCGGAGATCTCGGCGAGCCGCTCGCGCAGACTACGAAGGTCGCCGTCCACCGCTCGTGACTCTACCCCGGTGGGGCGGGGTCGGCGCGCCCGTGAGCGTGCGAATCAGGCGCGAAGGTTCTCAATCACCTTCTTCGACGTCGCATGTGACCGTGCGGAGATCGACGCGAGGAACGCTGCGGCTTCCGACATCTGGCGCATCTGAGCCTGCAAGATCGCGAGTTGCTGGCTCTCCGGCCCGCCGAGCGGTTTCTTCAGGGCGCGAGTAGACGCAGCGAGCCTGCGAGCGAGCGACGCCAACTGGCGCTGATCCGCCGTGAGTTGCTTCGTGAGACTGCCGCTCAGCGTCGAGGGGAGCGAGCCGGACGGCCCGGTGGCGCCCGGACCCCGGCAGGTTCCTGCGGGCCGGCTTGACTCCAGGAGACGGCCTGCGTGCCGGGGTATTGGCCGCACTGGGAGGCGCTGTCGACGAGCCAGGTTCCCTGGCCGCCGTAGCAGGCGGTTATCACGCCCCCGGGACCGGGAACTGCATGGCTGATCGCAGCTCCCGCAAGCGCGGCGACGGCGACGAGGGCGGCGACCGGACCGGCGAATGACGCACGACGAACTCCCTTCGGTCGATGGTGGCAAGAGTGTCGCAGCGCCATCCGACGTGCTAAGAACCCGTCCATGGATACGACCGAGCAGACCATCGCCACCCTTCTATCGGAGGAGCGCCGGTACCCACCTGCCGCGGACTTCACGGCCCAGGCGAACGCTCGAGCCGACATATACGACACCCCGTTCGAGGAGTTCTGGACGCGGGAGGGGCGCGAGCGGGTGACCTGGTTCGAGCCGTTCTCGTCCCTGCTCGAGTGGGAGCTTCCGTACGCCAAGTGGTATCTCGGCGGCAAGATCAACGTCGCCTACAACTGCCTGGATCGTCACGTCGAGGCGGGCCATGGGGAGAAGGTCGCCTACTACTTCGAGGGGGAGCCCGTCAGCGAACGAGCCGCGATTACGTATGCCCAGCTCCTCGACGAGGTTGTGAAGGCCGCGAACGGCTTGAAGGCGCTTGGCGTGCGGAAGGGCACTCCGGTCGGCATCTACATGGGCATGGGGCCGGGTCTACCGGTGGCGATGCTCGCGTGCGCGCGCCTGGGCGCACCGCACACCGTCGTCTTCGGAGGGTTCTCCGCCGAGGCGCTGGCGGATCGGTTGAACGACATGCGCTGCGAGATCCTCCTGACCCAGGACGAGGGCTGGCGGCGCGGGCAGACGGTTCCGCTCAAGGAGAACGCCGACGAGGCGCTCGAGTCGTGTCCGGGGATCAGGAAGGTCGTCGTCGGCCAGCGCACGCGCGCAGAGGTCCCGATGACGGAGGGGCGGGACCTGAGTTGGTCCGAGCTCGTCGAGGGACAGCCCTCGGACGCGGACTCGTGTCCCTGCGAGCCGATGGACTCGGAAGATCTCCTCTACCTCCTGTACACGAGCGGAACGACCGCGAAGCCGAAGGGCATCGTCCACACGACCGCGGGCTATCTGGTCGGCGCGGCGACGACGCACCATTACGTCTTCGACCTCAAGCCCGACTCTGACGTGTACTGGTGCGCTGCTGACATCGGCTGGGTCACGGGGCACAGCTACATCGTCTACGGGCCGCTGTGCAACGGAGCGACGAGCGTCCTCTACGAAGGCACTCCCGACTTCCCCGACAAGGACCGCTGGTGGGACATCGTCGAGCGCTACGGGGTCACCATCCTGTACACGGCGCCGACGGCGATCCGGGCGCATATGAAGTGGGGTCCGGAGCACGCGGGCAAGCACGACCTCTCCTCTCTGCGGCTGCTCGGGACCGTCGGCGAGCCCATCAACCCGGAGGCGTGGATCTGGTACCGCGAGCACATCGGCGCGGATCGGCTTCCCATCGTCGACACGTGGTGGCAGACGGAGACGGGGATGATCATGCTCACTCCGCTTCCGGGGGTGACCACGACCAAACCCGGCGCCGCGACGAAGCCGTTTCCCGGAGTCGAGGCTGCCGTCGTCGACGACCAGGGGCAGGAGGTCGGCCCGGGCGGAGGAGGCTACCTCGTGCTGAAGCGACCGTGGCCGGCGATGACGCGCGGGATCTTCGGTGACGACGCGCGCTTCCGCGCGACGTACTGGGAGCGCTTCCCTGGCATGTACTTCGCCGGCGATGGCGCCCGGATCGACGAGGACGGGGACTTCTGGCTGCTCGGACGCGTGGACGACGTCATGAACGTGTCCGGGCATCGGATCTCCACGATCGAGGTCGAGTCTGCATTGGTCGATCACCCGAGCGTGGCCGAAGCGGCGGTCTGCGGGCGAGCGGATGCGCTCACGGGACAGGCGATCGTCGCATTCGTGACCTTGAAGGGCAGTGAGGAGGCCTCGGTGAAGATGCTCGATGTTCTCCGCAACCACGTCGCGCAGAAGATCGGACCGATCGCGAAGCCGGCGAACATCGTCTTCACGCCCGAGCTTCCGAAGACGCGCTCGGGGAAGATCATGCGTCGTTTGCTCCGCGACGTCGCAGAGGCCAGGCCGCTCGGGGACACGACGACGCTCGCGGATCCTGCGGTCGTCGTGGAGATCGCCGACCGCGCCGTCGCTCAGCCGAGTGAGGAGTAGCCCGAGAGATGCGGCCGGCTAGCTCAGGTCGCGTCCATAGCGGCTGAACGACCACGGCCAGTCTTCTGCGCTGTTGCAAAGTCCGGCTCGAATCGGGTTCAGGAGCACGTACGTGCAGGCGTCGAAGAGGTAGTCCTCGCTCTCGATCACGCGCGTCGAGAACCGTCCGGCGAACACATGGCCGAACCGTCCATGCTTCTCATTGAAGCCTGTGGCGTAGAGCCAGTTGAGACGATGCACGCCTGACGAAAGGCTTTCGCGGTGAGCCTCGACCACGAGGTGGTAATGCGTACCCATCAGGCAGAACGCATGACACGTCCAGGCGTGGCGGTGTACGGCGCGCCAGAGGAGCTGCACAAAGGCGCGACGGTCGTCGTCTTCGAGATAGAGGAACCCGGCCGCTGCGACAGCGCGGGCGTACACGTGGAAGTAGCCGTGCGCCGGAAGAATCGATCGCGGCATGCGTGCCATGCGTCGACGGTATCCGGGCGCCGGCGCTGCACCCCCGTCTGTGGACAAATCGGCGCACTCTTTACACGCTTACAGGGACAGGCACTGTAAAGAGCAGCTTCGACCGACGTCGATCCGCCGCAGGGCTAGCCTGCGGCGAGCGCCCGCTCGAAGGCGGCGACGGTACGTGAGACGTCGTCGTCGCTGGTCCGCCAGTTCGAGATCGAGATGCGAATCGCAAAGCGGTCGTTCCAGGTCGTCCCGCTCATCCACGCCTCGCCGCTTCGTTGCACGGCTTCGAGCACCGCATGGGTGATCTCGTCGTCAGCGAAGCGCAGGAGCACCTGGTTCAAGACCACCTCGTTCAGGATCTCGCAACTCGGCAGTCGTCCGAGCTCATCGGCGAACCGCTGAGCGTGGCGGCAGCAGCGGTCGACTAGCTCGGCTACACCCGATGTGCCCAGCGAGCGGAGCGCCGCATAGACCGTTAGTCCTCGGGCACGACGCGAGAACTCGGGCGTCCAATCCATCTGATCGCGAGCTGCATCCGGGCCCGCGACGAGGTACTCGGCCGTCATCGCCATCGCGGCGCGGTGGGCGTCAGGGTCTGCGACGAACGCAAGCCCGCAGTCGTAGGGGACGTTGAGCCACTTGTGCGCGTCGGTCGCCCACGAGTCCGCCTCGGCGACCCCCTCGACGAGATGGCGCAGCTCGAGTGAGGCGGCGGCCCAGAGGCCGAACGCGCCGTCGACGTGGAACCAGGCTCCGGCGGCTCGAGCGATCTTCGCGATCTCCGGCAGCGCGTCGAAGGCACCGGTGTTCACCTCGCCCGCTTGCGCGCACACGATCGCCGGACCCTCGTGCTGCGCAAGTTCGACCTCCAGAGCCTCCGGGCGCATTCGACCCTGCTCGTCGACCGCCACCGCGACGGTCGACTCGGTACCCAGCCCGAGGAGGCGGAAAGCGCGATCGACCGTCACATGGCGCTTCCCGCCGACGAAGCCGCGGACAAGTGGCGCGCCGCCGAGCCCGTTCCGCTCGACATCCCAGCCCGCACGTTCGAGCATCGCGTGCCGAGCAGCAGCGAGGCACGTGACGTGTGCCATCTGACACCCCGTCACGAACGCGAATGAGGTCTCCGGAGGAAGACCGAAGAGCTCCTTGAGCCACTCGCCGGCGATCTCCTCGACCACGGCCGCCGCAGGTCCGCCGACGACGAGGCCGGCGTTCTGATCCCAGGCGCTCGTGAGCCAGTCCGCCGCCAGGGCAGCCGGAAGCGACCCGCCGATGACGAAGCCGAAGTACCGGCCTCCCGGTATCGCGACCACGCCCGGGTCGGCGTTTACGGCCAGCTCTTCGATGACCGCGAGCGGGTCGATGGGTTCTGCGGGCAGCGGGCCGCCGAGCTCTCGACGCAGCTCCTCGACCGAAGCCGGAGGCCACACGGGCCGCTCGTCCAAGGAGTCGAGAAAGTCGGCTGCGATCTCCGCGGTACGTCGCAAGAGCTCCCGCTCGCTCACGCCTCGAGTCTATGCAGCGGAGACTCGGCCCTCACCCCGGCAGCCTCCGATCGAGCATCGAACCCCTAGGCGATCAGCTTCTCGAAGCGCTCGGGATCATCGAACGGCCCGACGACCGCCAGATAAAGCTGTTTCTCTTCAAGAAGGTCTCGTGCCACGCGCTGGACGTCCTCTGCGGTGACGGCGTCGATTTGCCGTAAGAGCTCCTCCGGCTCTTCGATTTCCCCCTCGAGGACTTCGCGACGGAGTCCGTACTGGATCGTGCCTTGCGGGCTCTCTAGCCTGAGCGTGAACCTGCCCTTTGAGTACCCGCGCGCCTTCTCGAGCTCCTCGGCGGGGACGGGCTCCGCGGCGATTCCGTTGAGCTCGCCGAGAATGGTGGTAATCGCCTCGTCCACCCGATCGACATCGACTCCTGCGCCCGAATAGAGGGTGCCCACATCCGTGTACGAGCCGCTGCCGGCGTGGACGTAGTACGCGAGCCCGCGCTTCTCGCGCACCTCGGTGAAGAGCCGCGAGGACATTCCCCCGCCGAGAACCACGGTAAGCAGCTGGAGCGCGTACCGATCCGGGTGTCCGATCGGGTAGCCCCGCACTCCGAGGATGAGGTGGGCTTGCTCCGACTGCTTGGTGTGCAGGAGAACGGGCGACCTATCGGGGGGCAGCTCGACCGGGGGCGCCGCACCGGTCTCTTGCGTGTCGATGCCTCCCAGAAGGCCTTCGAGGTGCTCGATGAGCCCGTCCCCGATCCGACCCCCGACGCCGACGACGATCCGCTCCGGCTTGTACCAGGCATCGAGGTAGGACGTGAACGTCTCGCGCGTCGCCGCCTCGACGGTCTCCTTCGTTCCGAGAATGTCCCACCCCAGCGGCTGGTCGGCGTAGAGCAGACGGTCGTAGACGCTGCCGATGTAGCGCTGGGGGTTGTCGAGGTAGACGTTCATCTCCTCGAGGATCACGCCCTTCTCCTTGTCGATCTCGGAGGAATCGAAGCGCGAGTTCAGGAGCATGTCGCAGAGCACGTCGAACGCGACGTCGCGGGTGTCGCTGCCGCACTTGACGTAGTAGCCGGTGACTTCTTTGCCGGTGAAAGCGTTGAACTCGCCGCCGATCGCGTCGATCTCCGTCGCGATCGTGCGTGCTGTCGGGCGCCGTTCCGTGCCTTTGAAGAACATGTGCTCCGAGAAGTGGGCGATGCCCTTCGACTCCGGCGTCTCATAGCGCGATCCGGCAGCGAGCATGACGAAGCAGGACACCGAGTTGACCTGTGGCATCGACGCGGTAACGACGCGGATGCCATTGCCGAGAGTCGCTTTCTCGAAGACGGGCATGGCGCTCGATGGTATAGACACGTTTCGTGCCGGGACAGTTGACTCTTTCGGCCATCGCCCTCCAGCCCGACTGGCTCGGGCAGGTCCCGGAGCGGGTGGGCTCGACGAGGTTGCCGCCGGACGCTCGCGTGCTTTTCACAGGCTGCGGAACGTCGTTTCACGCTGCGCTCGCGTGTGGCCCTGCGGCACAAGCGCTCGAGATCGTGCTCGGAAACGCGCCCGAGGCGGACGTCCTCGTGGCGATCAGCCACGAGGGCACAACCTCTCTGACCCGCGAGGCGGTCGAAGCGTTCGAGGGTGAGAAGTGGCTCGTCACCGGAGCTCCCGAGAGCTCACTCGCGGGTGCCGTCGACCACGTCGTCGTCGCGACTCCCGAGCTCGAGCAGAGCTACTGCCACACCGCGAGCTACACGGCTGCGATCGCGGCCGGTCGCGCATTGCAGGGCGAAGACCTGAGCGGACTCGCCGACGCGGTCGAGCGTGAGCTCGAGGCAGATCCGCTCGGCGCGTCCGAGCATGAGCGGTTCCTCGTCGCGGGTGCGGGAGACGACACCGCCACCGTGTTGGAGGCGGTGCTCAAGCTTCGAGAGGGCGCGCATGTCGCGGCCGAGGCGCACCACACGGAGCAGCTCCTGCACGGTCATCTCGCCGCGATCGACTCCAGCGTGCGGTGCTTCGTGCTCGATGGTCGCGGCCGAGCGAGCGCGCGGGCAGGCGACGTCGAACGAGCGTTGAACGAACTCGGCTGCGCCGTCACGGTTCTTCCGACCAGCCACCCGGTGGTCGACATCGTGCGTTTCCAGCGGCTGACCGTGGATCTGGCTGAGGCGCGTGGCGTCGACCCGGACCTGATCCGCTGGGACGAGGAGCCTTGGGACAGGGCCCGAAAGTCGTACGCCTAGCTCGGCCGCGTCGACCGCGGCCCACGCCGCGCGAGTGTGGCGCTCACGGTAAGCATCCAGACCACGAGGACCAGGTATCCCACGAATGCGATCGCGAGCGGTAGCAGCACCGCTACCGGAAAGCCGACCCAGCCGAGCCAGCGAGGAATCACTGCGTGCCGCAACGCCGCCAGCGAGACGGCGACGACGAGGAGTATCGCCGCAAGCGTTCCGCTCACGAAGAGCAGGAAGCCTGCGTCCTCGAAGAGCCGCCGCGTGTTGGGCTCGAGATCGAGGACCGAGAATCCGTCGAAGGAATCCGGGATGGACGCGAGTCGGTAACCGTGGTCGCGTGCCTTGCCCGATGCTCGATAGCACTGCATGCGGCGTACAGTGAGCGCTTCCTGGCGTACTTCGCAGGATCTCACGCCGACCGCTTCCTGCGTCGGCGAACTCGCTCCTAGGCCACGCTGGCCGCTTCACGCATCAGCGCGTGGCGGCTTAGATTTCTGAGACCGATCCTGGCGGACGCCCCGCGAGCCGAAGCATCAGATCGAGCGAGCGCTGCGGACCCGGCCAATGCTCGTGAACAAGCTCGCGTCCAGCCTTTCGGAGCACCGTTCGCAGGACGATTGCGACGAGGATCGCGTCGTCGAGCGCCCCTGCGACCGGGATGAAGTCCGGGACGAGATCGAACGGGAGTGACAGGTAGGCGATGAGCGCGACGAGCAGCCACTTGTGGCGGCGCGGCACGCGACGATTACGCGCGAGACGGGTGAAGAGGATGACGCAGTCAGGAACGAATCCTGCCCAGGCTCGAGCATCCGTCCTTCGGCCCAGCAGGAGCAGCGTAAAGAGAAAGGCGAGGTACATCGCCAGCGTCAGTCCGGAAGCGAGGCCGAGGACTTTCCACACGCTCTTGTAGGGAACCGTAGGCCCTGCGGAGTCGCCTATGCGCGAATGATGAGAACGAGCGAACGCTGTGTCTTCACACCGAGTGCATCGACGGCCTCGACCACGATCCTCCACGTGCCGGCACGCGTCGGGGTGCCGGTGAACCTCCCTGTCGCGCAGTCTAAGCCTCGATCCACCGTTTTTCTCGCGCGTGCTGGTGATTGGATGCTCGTCGACCCTGGAGCAGGCGAAGTGCGGCGCCTGGCGAGGCCCTCGGTAGGCGCCGTCTTCGATGGTCGGGTATCGG
>JALZOK010000090.1 GCA_030857225.1 Actinomycetota bacterium | reverse complement strand
GAAGTACAAGCGGCTGTCCGCGCCTCTGGCCAACCGCGTCATCGGGTCGATCTCCGCCGACATCACGCGCTCGCAGAATCCTGCGGGAGAGTCCGCGCTCGGCGACGTGATCGCCGATTCGCAGCTCGCCGCGACCCGCGACGCGGCGAAGGGCAGCGCGGTGATCGCATTCATGAACCCGGGCGGGATCCGCACCGACCTCCTCGCCTCGCAGATCTCGGGAGGAGAGCAGGTCGGGCAGGTCACGTACAGCGAGGCATTCACGGTTCAGCCGTTCGGGAACAGCCTCGTCACGATGACCCTCACCGGGCAACAGATCGACACGTTGCTCGAGCAGCAGTGGTCGGGCGGAAACACTGTAGCCCCGCGGATCCTGCAGGTCTCGAACGGGTTCACGTACACGTGGGACGCGGCCAGGCCGAACACCGACCGCGTGAACATCGCCGACATCCGCTTGAACGGGCAAGCGCTCAGCGCGACCGCCAGCTATCGGGTGACGGTGAACAGCTTCATGGCGGACGGCGGCGACAACTTCGTCGTCCTGCGTGACGGCACGAGCCGTCTTGGCGGAGAGGTCGATCTTGATGCGTTGAGGGCTTACTTCGCTGCAAACTCACCCGTCGCGCCGGGTCCTCGGAACAGGATCACGCGGCTCAACTGACCAAGGAGAGATCCGGGGACGGTCTACCGACCGTCCCCGGATCACTTGGATTCGCCCGTCGCCAGGGCCTGTTCTCGAACCGCTGCCGGTAGCGCGACGCCGAATCGCTCGTGCAGGAGTCGAAGCTCGCGGTAGTCCTTGTCGCCGAGCTCGTAGCCGTCGTGCACGAGCACCTGCACTTCGGGTGTGAGGCAACGCACTGTTCGCCCGCCAACCAGTCCGCGACCGGCAAAGCCGGCGGCGGGGTAGATCCAGTCGCGACCGTCCTCCATCCGATAGACGCCGCCGCCTTCCTCGTCGTAGGCGACCGGATGGACGTCGATCTGGCGGCCGACGGCGTCCACGAGCACGAAGCTGGTGGGTGGGGAGCCGGCCACCAGCTCGTAGCCGCCCGCGGTCAGCGCTGCAATCAGGCTCGGCACATGCGCAAGCTCGACGACGAGGTCGAGGTCGTCGTGCTCGCGGGTCTTCTCGCCGAGAAGCGCGTCCACGCCCCAGCCACCGTCGATCCAAACGGCGACGCCGGCTCGCTCGAGCAGATCCAGGATCGCAAGCAGATCGCCCGCGGCCATCGCGAGTCGCGGCTGCCGATCGCGGTAGGCGCGAGGCACGTCTTTCTGCACGACGCCAATCTAGTTTTCCCCTGAGGCATGCTTGCAGACGATGTCGAGCCCGTTACCCGAGGTCGTTCTCGTCCGGCACGCTGAGACGGAATGGAGCTTGAGCGGGAGGCACACGGGACGAACCGACATCCCGCTGACCGAGCACGGCCGCGAGCGAGCACGTGCTCTCGGGGCCGAGTTGGGACACCGCCGGTTCGACCTCGTCCTGACGAGCCCGCTTGTCCGAGCAGTCGAGACGTGCGAGCTCGCGGGCCTCGGCGAGCGCGCGGCCCGGCGGGACGAGCTCATGGAATGGGACTACGGCGCGTACGAGGGACGGCGTACCGTTGACATCCGCGACGAGCGTCCCGACTGGAGCCTGTGGCGCGACGGCGCTCCCGAAGGTGAGACCGCGGAGCACGTCGGTGAGCGCGTCGATCGCTTGCTCGCGGATCTTCGATCGGGCTCAGGCGACGCGATCGTGTTCTCGCATGGACATCTGCTGCGTGTCCTCACCGCGCGCTGGCTCGGCCTAGCCCCGACGGAAGGGCGGCTCTTCGCGCTCGATCCCGGCTCGCTCAGCGTGCTCGGCCACGAGCGGGAGACGCCGGTCGTTCGGCTCTGGAACGCCGGCAGGTTCATCGAGCGTCCGGGCTGACGGGCGTTCGAGTCGTGCGTACGGCGATCTCCTTTCGCCCGCGGCTTGCGGATCCACGACCATCCCGCACTCCCGGCGGCTGCACGGGAGGCCGAGCGGTCATTCGAGCAGGCGGTCCGGGGTCGCCAGGTCGGGCTCGTTGCCGAAGCGCATCCCCGACTGACCGGCGACAGCCTCGTGAGTCACCGTCCTGTCGAGCGCCCAGACGAGATTGACCTGAAGCTTGGGATCGAGATCGGGAAAGTCCGAGCGGTTGTGCGCGCCGCGCGTCTCCCGGCGCTCGAGGGCGCAGTCGAGCGTCGCCCGTGCCGCGAGCAGCGAGCCTCGGAGGTCGAACGCGTGGGCGAGATCCGCGTAGCCGGCGATGTCGGGGCGCACCTCGAGGCGCTCTGCTCGTTCGGCGACCTCCTCCAAGCGAGCGAGGCCTTCGCGCAAGCCGTCCTCGGAGCGAACAACCCCGCAACACTCGGACATCAGGTCGCGTACGGCACGTTGAAGCGGCCGCGCGAACTCCTCGCCTTGTCCTTCGAGCAGACCGTCGACCTCGTCACGAGCGGCGTCGATGGCGCCTCGGTCTCGCACTTGAACGCCGAGCTCACTCGACCAGCGCGCCGCCTCCTCGCCGACGATGCGGCCGAAGACCAGGCATTCGGCGAGGGAGTTGCCCCCGAGGCGGTTCGCGCCGTGCACTCCGGTCGCGCACTCCCCGACTGCATACAGGCCCTGGACATCGGTTGCATGGGTCTCGGGATGGACGTGAACGCCGCCCATCGAATAGTGCGCGGTCGGGGCGACCTCCATCGGCGACTGCGTGATGTCGAGCATGGCTAGATCCACGAACTGGCGATACATGCGGGGGAGGCGGCTCAGGATGAGGTCGCGCTCGAGGTGGGAGATGTCGAGCAGGACACCCCCATGCTCCGTTCCGCGCCCGTCGGCGATCTCCGTGTAGTTGGCGAGCGCGACCCGGTCACGCGCGGAGAGCTCGAGCCGCTCCGGGTCGTAACGCTCCATGAACCGCTCGCCGGCGGCGTTTCGCAGGATCCCGCCCTCGCCGCGAACAGCCTCCGTGACGAGCGTGCCGGCCGACTGCTCCGGGTGGACCATTCCGGTGGGGTGGAACTGGACGAGCTCCATGTCACGGAGCCGGCAGCCCGCCTCCGCTGCCAGGAGCATCGCGTCGCCGGTGTTCTCGTCGCGTCGGGAGGAAGAGCGTCGCCAGATCCGCGTATGACCTCCGGCCGCAAGGACGACCGCGTCTGCGACGATCAGCCAGCGGCTCCCGTCGTCGACGTCGAAGCCGTACGCGCCGAACACGCGACCCTCGTGGACGAGCAAGCGCGTGACGTACACGTCGTCCCGCAGCTCGACGCCGACCTCCGCCGCCCGCCTTGGCAGCGTCAGCTGGATCTCGCGACCGGTGTAGTCGCCCGCGAAGCAGGTTCGCCGCCAACGATGGGCGCCGAAGTAGCGCTGCGACAGCCTCCCGTCGTCCTCGCGGGCGAGCCGCGCGCCCCAGCGCACGAGATCGTCGATCGCGCGCGGCGCCTCTCGGCAGAGAAGCTCGACGCTCACGGGATTGCCGAGCCAATGACCCTCGCGCAGCGTGTCGGCGGCATGTTGCTCCCAACTGTCCTCGGGGTCCATCGTCCCGAGCGCGGCGTTGATGCCTCCGGAGGCGAGCACGGTATGCGCGTCGTCGCGACGCCGCTTGCCGATGCACAGCACCTGCACGCCGCGCTCCGCGAGCTCGATCGCGGCACGCAGCCCCGCCGCGCCCGTGCCGATGACGAGGACGCTGGTGGCGGTGCGCCGTTCGAACACGTCACGCGCTCCCGACCAAGTGACACAGTGTCACAAGGCCACCGCGCTCGTCCGTCCGAGCTTGGCGAAGCCGAACTCCTCCGCATGAATCCGCTCGTCGCGCACGCCGAAAGCGCGGAGCTGGGAGCGCAGGTTGTCGATCATCGCCGGCGGGCCGCAGATGAGAACGTCCGCGGAAAGAAGATCCTCGTGCTCGCGCGCGACGCGCTCACCGGTCAGGAAGCCGTCCGTGTCGCGGGCCACGAGAACGAGGTGGAAGTCCTGTCGGCTCCGGGCGATTTCGCGGAGCTCGTCGAGGAAGTGTGCCTCCGGCTCGCGCTCGACGCAGTAGTAGAAGTCGATGGACTTCCTGCTTCCGTCGAGGCTCCGAGCCATGCTGAGGAAGGGCGTCACGCCGATCCCTCCTGCCATCCAGATCTGCCTGCCGTTCGCGACGTTGCGATGCGAGAACGAGCCGTACGGCCCTTCGACGACCGCCTCCGCTCCGCGCTCGAGCGTGCGCAGCGCCCGCGTGTAATCCCCGACCGCCTTGACGGTGATTCGGAGCATCGACTCGTTCGGCGCAGACGTGATCGAGAAGGGATGGAACTGGTTGGCGATCTCCCCGGCCCGGATCGAGAAGGTGCGGCGGCGTAGAGAAAGGTCGAGCGGATGGAACTGCTCGCTGAGCGCGAGCGACCGGAAACTCACGAAGACGAACTGCCCTGGCAAGAAGCCGAGAGGTTTTCCCGCGTGCTCCATGACGATCTCCGTGACGAGCTCGTCCAGCCGATTCACGGTGACGACCCGGTAGCTCCTGCGGCGTACGAGGACACTGCCCAGGAGCGACCGGTAGACGAACGCTGCGATTCCGAGGGTCGCAAGCACGGCCATGTAGAGGTTCAGCGCTCGTGAGTCGTCTCTCGCGCCAGGAGTCGTGAACACGTGGTACGTGGCTGCCAGGAAGACAAACCCGAAGGTGCGCTGCACGTAGACGAACACCTCATGCCCTAGTCGCACGAACAGGGTCAGGACGATGGCGAGGGTCATCCCGCTGAACGCGAGCACTCCGGCAAAGACCGTCCAGCCGGCGGCGGGGCGCAAGAGGTCGAGCGCGGTGTCGATCGAGATCGTCGCCCGGCTCGCCAGGATGAGGACGACGTGCCCGAGCAGGAGCAGGAAGGCGGCCTGTCCGAGAACGCGATGGGACTTGTACATGCGCTCGAGACTTCCGAGAAGCGCTTCGGCGGGCCGCAGCCGGGCGCCGAGCGCGAGATTCAGCGCAAACGCCGATGTGCCGGCGTAGGCGAAGAGAACCGCGACGCTCGTCAGGGTCGCGAACTGACCCGTGAAGCGCTCTTCGAGCGGAGCGGAGCGAGCCCACAGCACCAGCGGGATGGCGCAGAGTGTCGCCAGGACGAGTGGGCCGCGGAGGGAGGCGAGCTTCTCGGTTTGCATGTCGGCCTTTTTCTAGACGGTACGTCTCGTTCGAGAACAAGCTTAACACGAGACGAGACGTCTTGTCTCGATGTTACATTGCGCACGTGGACGCAACCGGCAGAACTTCGGGCGAGCGCGGACGCCGCCGGAGCGAGCGCTCGCACCTGGCGATCGTCGCCGCGACGAGGGAGCTACTCGTCGAGCGCCGCTACCCCGATGTGACCATCGAGGCCATCGCGGCTCGAGCGGGTGTCGGCAAGCAGACGATCTACCGCTGGTGGCCCTCGCGGGCCGCGCTCGTGCTCGAGGCGTATCTCTCGAGCGCCGATGTCGTCACCCCTCCGGCCGCCCGCCGAACGACGCGGGAGGACGTCCGCGCCCTGCTCGGCTGGCTCATCGCCGTCCTCCGAGAGCCGACCGGCGGTCACGTCGTCGCCGGGCTGGTCGCCGACATCCAGCACGACGCGGATCTCGCCGAGGGCTTTCACCGCGACGTCGTGCCGGCGCGGCGGGAGGCGATGCTCGCCGCGCTCGCGCGCGGGCGGACACGGGGAGAGATCCGCGCCGATGCCGATCTCGAGCTCGCCGTCGACATGCTCCACGGCGCCGTCTTCTACCGACTGCTTCTGAGCGGGAAGCAGCTGGACGACGACTTCATCCGGCGGCTGACCGACCAGATCCTGGCGGGACTCGTCGTCTAGGTCGAGGGCTCGGGTGCGTGCCGGATTCGGTCTCGCGCCTCCGCGAACCGGATCGCCTCGTAGGCGATGAGTCCGACGCAGAGCGAGGCGACAAGTGCGAGCGTGACCAGTGCGGGGATCTCGACGGCGACCGGCACGAGTCCGAGCAGGAGCGCGCTCACGACGAGCCGCTGGCGGTTGAGCGTCTGCACGTTGCGAAGCCGGAAGAGGATGTGCGCGACCAGGTACAGGGCGACTCCACCGCACAATGCGACCGCTGGAACGGTCGCGAGCGGCTCGCCGATGTCGATCAAGGTCTTCTTCACGCCTACCGCGAAGAGAACGATGCCCGCGACCATAGGCAGGTGGAGATAGCTGTACGAGTCCCGCGCCATCTTGAGCTGGGCGCTCCCACTCGCTTCGCGCAAGCGCCGCTCGGCGACGATTGCGACGACGTCGAAGTACGCCCACCAGAGCGCAGCCGCGACGGCGAGCCCGAGAATCGCCGCAGCGATCACGCCCGCCCCGAGATCGGTGGTCGCGCCGACTCCCAGCGCGACGATCGACTCGCCGATCGCGATGATGATGATCAGCGCGTGGCGCTCGGCGAAGTGTCCGGCTTCGAGCCGCCAGCCCCGCCCTCCGCCGATCCAGGCGCCGGCGAGGTCCAGGACGACCGCGACGGCCCAAATCGCAGATTGAGCCGGCCCGTCGAGCGCTGACGCGACGAACAGCAGCGCGATGCCCGTCAGCGAGCCGGCTCCCAGCCGACGTATAGCCGCCAGGAGGTCGCGGTCTCCCCACCCGGCTACCGCGTACAGGGCGAGATGCGCGATACGGACGGTCGCGTAGGCGCAGGCGAACAGGAAGGCGTCGTCGCCAAACACGTCGGGTACGGCCAGCGACGCGACGAACATTGCAGCCATTGCTCCGAACAGCACGAGGCGGACAGCGCCCTCTTCGGGGTTGATGGTGTTCGTGAGCCAGGCGTAGGCTGCCCACGCCCACCAGAGGATCGAAAGCACGAGGATCCCTTTCACGAGACCCGCCCAGGTGGGATCGGTCGTGACGAGGCCCGTCACCTGGGTGAGCGCGAACACGAAGACCAAGTCGAAGAAGAGCTCGAGCGGGGTGATGCGCTCGTCGACGCCCTCTTCGTGCCGACGCGTCTGAACCGCCATCGCGCCAGACTAGATATTCAGCGGGTCAGCGCTGGCCCGGAGTGCTGGTCGACCGCACCTCGACCTGCGGGCTGGCCCACTACGCGCGCGCAATCGACCTGCGAACCTCGGCGAGAGCGATGAGTTCTGCGGGCTCGCCGAGTCTTTAGTACAACCTGACGGGACGAAGGGAGCAGGAGCACACGATGACCACTGATGTACCGGCTATGGAACGACGCGCGGCGCACGAACGACTTTCGACCGGTGCGCTTGCGAGCTGGGCGCGCGCCTGCGCGGCGCATCCATGGCGCGTGGTGCTCGGCTGGGTCGGTCTCATCGCACTCCTGGTCGTCCTGGTGGGCACGGTCGGCGGTGAGCTTCGCGACGAGTTCGAGATTCCCGGCTCGGAGACGCAGAAGGCCACCGATCTGATCGAGTCCGAGTTCGCGTCCGAGCAAGGCGGCGTGCTGAACGTCGTCTTTGCCGCGCCGGAAGGCGAGCGCCTGGACACTCCCGCACGCAAGGCCGCCGTACGGGAGGCGATCACTCTCTTGAAGTCGGCGGAGTTCAAGCCGACCGAGGACGAGGCGGGTCTGACCAGCGTGGGCGACCCGTTCGAGGAGCGGACGTTCTCCGACGACGGCCGCATCGCCTACTCCGAGGCTCAATTCGACCGGATCATCTACGACGAGGATCGCGAGGCGGTGCTCGCGGTGCAGGATTCCGTCCGCGAGACGGTCGAGCCGGCGGGAGTCACGGTCGAGTACAACGGCGAGGCCGAGTTTCCGCCTGTCGAGCAGGGAACCTCCGAGCTGCTCGGCCTTTTGGCGGCGATCATCGTCTTGCTCATCGTCTTTCGCACCTTCGTGGCGATGCTGATCCCGATCGCGCTCGCGATCGTGGCACTCGCCACGGCCTTCCTGCTGTTGTTCATCCTCGCTGGCCTGACCGACATCAACACGATCACGCCGATTCTGGTCTCGATGATCGGCTTGGGCGTCGGCATCGACTACTCGCTCTTTATCGTCACTCGCTTCCGCCAGTACCTGCACGAGGGGCTCTCGCCGCGGGACGCCGCCGCCGAGGCGGGCTCTTCGGCCGGACGTGCCGTGATCTTCGCCGGTCTCACGGTTGCGATCTCGGTGGCCGGCTTGGCCTTCTTCGGCATGGACTTCATCACCAAGCTCGGCATCGGAGCCTCTCTGGGAGTGCTGACCACGGTGCTGATCGCGAACTCGCTCTTGCTCGCGGTGCTGGCGCTTCTGGGGCACAAGATCGACCGGCTGAAGGTCCCGTTCTTGCCTCCGTTGGACGACTCGGAACAGGCTCGCGAGGGAACGCTGGTGGCTCGTTGGGGCCGGTTCGTGACTGCGAACGCCAAGGTCGTGTTCCCGGTCGTTCTCATCCTTGTCGTAGCCCTGGGAGCGACGTCGTTGCTCGTACGCCTGGGCGCCGCCGACCAGGGTACGCAGCCCACCGCGCAGACGAGCCGCCGCGCATACGACCTGCTCGCGCAGGGTTTTGGGGCAGGCTTCAACAGCCCCATCCCGATCGTCGTGGACGTGAACGGTGACGCGCAGGCACCGCAGCGGATCTTCGACGGCGTGGAGGGCCTCGAGGGCGTGGCATCCGTCGGGGAGCCGCAGCTCAACGACGAGAAGACCGTCGCGATCGTCTTCGTGACGCCGGACTCCGCTCCCCAGGACGAGGCGACCGACGAGCTCGTCGACCGGCTACGAGGCGACGTCGTGCCGGCGGCGACAGCGGACGGGGACGCAGTCGCGTATGTCTCCGGCATTACCGCGGCATTCAAGGACATCGCCGATCGCATCTTCGAACGAGCGCCGCTCTTCCTGCTCTTCATCATCGGAGTCACGTTGATCGTGCTCGCGATGGCTTTCAGGTCGATCGTGATCTCGGCGACGGCGGCGGTTACGACGATCCTGTCCGCATTCGTCGGCTTCGGGGTGCTCACCCTCGTTGTGCAAGAGGGCCATCTGCTGGGGCTGACGGGCCTCGATCAGACGGGGCCGATCGAGACCTTCGTCCCGCCGATAACCTTCGCGATCCTGTTCGGGCTCTCGATGGACTACATGGTCTTCCTGATGAGCCGCATCCGGGAGGAGCACGTCCACGGCCTGCAGACGCGCGCGGCGGTGGAGCACGGCATCTCGGCGATCGGCCGGGTGGTTGTCGCAGCGGCGCTGATCATGGGGACGGTCTTCGCCGCCTTCATCCTGAGCGCGGATCGCATTCCGAAGGAGTTCGGGCTCTTGCTCGCGGTCGCGATCCTGACCGATGCCCTGATCATCCGGATGACGCTCGTACCGGCCTTCCTCACGCTTCTCGGTGAGAAGGCGTGGTATATCCCGCGCTGGCTCGACCGTGTGTTGCCGAACGTCACGATCGAGCCGCCGCACGACGGCCAGGCTCCGCGCACGCACGGCGTCGAGCACCCGGCGGAGGCCGCGGGTCACTCGTGACGAGTGGGGAAAGACGGAGGACAGTTTTGCTCCGCCGTCCTACGGTTCACTCTCGAGATCCGCGAGGAGCGTGAGCAGCAGGCCGGCGGTCGCGCGCCGTTCCGCCTGTCGACGAGGGGAGACTCATGCACTTGGCAGATCTTGGAATTGACCTCGACCTCCTGAAGAGCGAGATCAAGAAAACCTACGCGTCGGTCTCGCGGGAGCCGGAGCTGGACTTCGTCTTTCCGACTGGCCGCGCCTGGGCTGAAGACCTGGACTACCCACCGGAGCTCGCGGGCGTCCCTGAGAGCTCGGTCGAGTCGTTCGCCGGTGTCGCCAATCCGTTCTCGCTCGGACGGCTCGCGCCTGGCGAGCAGGTGCTCGACCTCGGCTCTGGGGCGGGTACCGATTCGCTCGTCGCCGCACAGATGGTCGGCCCCTCGGGCAGCGTCACCGGAATCGACATGACTCCCGAGATGCTCGAGAAAGCTCGCGCCTCTGCAGCCGCGATGGGTGCCGACAACGTCCGCTTCGTGGAGGGTGAGGTCGAGCGGCTGCCGTTTGCAGACGGGAGCTTCGACGTCGTGATCTCGAACGGCGTTATCGACCTCGTTCCCGATAAGGACGCCGTTTTCGGCGAGCTCTCTCGCGTCCTCGCACCTGGCGGCCGGCTCCAGATCGCGGACGTGACGATTCAGCAGCCGGTCAGCGAAGAGGGGCGCAGGAACATCGACCTCTGGACCGGCTGAATCGCCGGAGCTCTGCTGGAAGCAGAGTACGCCGAGCTCCTCGAGCAGCACGGATTCGAGCGGATCGAGAGCGGCAACCTCGTGGCGACCTACGCTCGCTCGAAGTTCGAGGACACGCGCCAGAAGGCAGTGAAATTCGGCGCCCACGGAACAACCGTCAAGGCGTTCAAGCAACTCGCCTGACCTAGCGAAAGGAGAAGACAGTGGCAGGAAAGTCTGTGATCAATCTGTCGACCGGTTTGGAGGACGCCGAGCGCGTCACCGTCGCGTTTCTCGTCGCGGGCGGAGCTCTCGAGCAGGGTCGGCAGGTGGCGATGTTTCTGACGAAAGAGGCTGTCCGGCTCGCCTTGCCCGGCGTCGCTGACGCAGTCGCCTGCGAAGGCTGCCCACCGCTCTCCCGCCTCTTCCAGCAGTTCGCGGACGGCGGCGGCGAGCTGCTCGTATGCCCGATCTGCTTCAACTCGAAGAAGCTCGACGAAACTCAGCTCGTGGACAACGCCCGGCTGGCCGGTGCGACTCCCCTCTGGCAGTGGATCGGTGAGGACGCGGCGACCGTCTTCAGCTACTGACGATCCGCGACCAACCGCCCGAAGGATGCGTCCGGACGGCGACGTGCGGTGCTTGCTAGCCGCAGATGGAGCGGGTCGCATCCAGGAGGTCGCCAGCGATTCCGGGTGGCCGGGCACATTTTCCTGGACTGCGGCTCGCGCGGAGGAGGTCACGCGCGGAGCGCGTCGTTGCTCTACTGTCGCGCCAGCGTATTTACCAGGAAAGGATCGATCAGATGGCGGCGCCGGAGCAGACAGCGGTCGGCGTCGCGGGCGACAGGCAGTTCCCGCCCACCCTGTAGGCATCCTGCAGCTCGGCCTCGCGTTCTGGGGGTCGAAGGTGCTGCTAAGCGCGGTCGAGCTCGGCGTCTTCACGGAACTCGCGAAACGCGCGCTTACGCCGACTGCCAGGAGTGGATGCGCGAGATCGGCTTCGCGGAGACGCGCGTCGAGCACCTGCTCGGTCCGGACTCGATGGTCGTCGGCATCAAGTAGCGCTTTGCGGTAGATCAGGCGCTGGAGCTGCTCGCGCTCGCTGATTCGAACGCACCGCGCTGGACGGGTTCGCAGCTACTGGGGCATTCTCGGCCGATCGCGACTTACACTGGGCTGGCACCCCTCGAGCGGGCGTGGCGGAACTGGCAGACGCGGCGGGTTTAGGTCCCGTTGGGCCGTGAGGCTCTTGGAGGTTCGAGTCCTCCCGCCCGCATTGTGCGCAAGATCGCACATCCGCTGGCGCGGACGTGCGATCGCGCGAAGAGCACAAGACCCCTTCATGTGGAGCCCGGGATCCGGAGTCGCCGGGGTGTGAAGTCGGTCGCGTGACTCCCCGAGTGGCGGCGGCCGACCCCAGCAGCGCCCGAGGCGCAGAACTCGACTTGTGCGCAAGATCGCACATCCGCTGGCGCGGACGTGCGATCGCGCGAAGAGCACAAGACCCCTTCATGTGGAGCCCGGGATCCGGAGTCGCCGGGGTGTGAAGTCGGTCGCGTGACTCCCCGAGTGGCGGCGGCCGACCCCAGCAGCGCCCGAGGCGCGAACTCGACTTGTGCGCAAGATCGCACATCCGCTGGCGCGGACGTGCGATCGCGCGAAGAGCACAAGACCCCTTCATGTGGAGCCCGGGATCCGGAGTCGCCGGGGTGTGAAGTCGGTCGCGTGACTCCCCGAGTG
>JALZOK010000028.1:29049-38339 GCA_030857225.1 Actinomycetota bacterium | reverse complement strand
AGGCGGTTCATCTCGACCGCGTATTCGAGCGGGAGCTCCTTCGTGATCGGCTCCACGAAGCCGGACACGATCATCGCGCTCGCCTCGGCTTCGGACAGGCCGCGGCTCATCAGATAGAAGAGCTGCTCCTCGCCGATCTTGGACACGGTCGCTTCATGCCCGAGGTCGACCTCGTTCTCGTCGACCTGGATGTACGGATACGTGTCCGAGCGCGACTCGTCGTCGAGAATCAGCGCGTCGCAGACGACCTTCGACTTCGAGCCGACCGCACCTTTGGCCACCTGCAGAAGCCCGCGGTAGCCGGCGCGGCCACCGTCTTTCGAGATCGACTTGGACGTGATGACCGACGTCGTCCGCGGTGCGACGTGGACGACCTTCCCGCCCGCGTCCTGGTGCTGCCCCTTCCCGCCGAAGGCGATCGAGAGGACTTCCCCGTGGGCACCTTCGCCCATCAGCCAGATCGCCGGGTACTTCATCGTGACCTTCGAGCCGAGGTTTCCGTCGACCCATTCCATGGTCGCGTCCTCGTAGGCGACGGCACGCTTGGTCACCAGGTTGTAGACGTTGTTCGACCAGTTCTGGATCGTCGTATAGCGGCAACGGCCGCCGCGCTTGACGATGATCTCGACAACCGCCGAGTGCAGCGAGTCGGACGAGTAGATCGGAGCGGTGCAGCCCTCGACGTAGTGCACGTACGCGCCCTCGTCGACGATGATCAAGGTGCGCTCGAACTGGCCCATGTTCTCCGCGTTGATGCGGAAGTAGGCCTGGAGCGGCATCTCGATCTTGACGCCGGGTGGCACGTAGATGAAGGAGCCGCCCGACCAGACCGCCGAGTTCAGCGCGGCGAACTTGTTGTCGTTCTGCGGGATGATCGTCCCCATGTACTGCTTGACGACGTCCTCGTGCTCGCGGAGCGCCGAGTCCATGTCGAGGAAGAGCACGCCCTTCGCCTCGAGATCGGCCTGAAGCTTGTGGTAGACGACCTCGGACTCGTACTGGGCACCGACCCCGGCGAGGTACTTCTTCTCCGCCTCGGGGATGCCGAGCTTGTCCCACGTGTCGAGGATGTCCGCCGGGAGGTCCTCCCAGTTCTTGGCCTGCTTCTCGGTCGGCTTGATGTAGTAGTAGATGTTCTCGAAGTCGATCCCGCTGAGATCCGCGCCCCAATTCGGCATCGGCCGGGCGAAAAAGTAGTCGAGGCTCTTGTGCCGGAACGCCCGCATCCACTCCGGCTCTGACTTGTGCTCGGCGATCGCCTCGACGACGTCGTGCGAGATGCCTCGCCCAGACTTGAAGAAGTAGTCCTTCGCCTCGTCGGGATTCGAGAATCCGTACTGGTAGTCCGAGCGGATTCCGCGGACGACATCGGTCTCGTGTTGAGTGCTCATGCTGCCTCTCCCACTCCGGCCGGAGTGAATGCTTCGTAGCCCTCCGCCTCGAGCTTGTGCGCGAGCTCCGGCCCGCCCTGGGCGACGATCCTGCCACCCATGAATACGTGGACGAAGTCAGGCTCGACGTAGCGCAGGATGCGCTGGTAGTGCGTGATCAGGAGCGCGCCCATGTCGGGGCCGACAAGAGTGTTCACCCCGGTCGCGACGATCCTGAGCGCGTCGATATCGAGACCGGTGTCGGTCTCGTCCAGGATCGCCAGCTTCGGCTGCAGCATCGCGAGCTGGAGCACCTCGATCCGCTTGCGCTCACCGCCCGAGAACCCGTCGTTGACGTAGCGCGAGGCGAGCTCGCGGGTGACCTTGAACTCTTCCATCTTCGCCATCAGATCCTTGCGGAACTCGGGAATCGGGATGGGGTTCTCCTCGCCGCCGTTACGGCCCTTGCGGATTGCGTTGATCGCGCTCCGCAGGAAGCTCGTGACGGTGACCCCGGGGATCGCATGGGGGTACTGGAATGCGAGGAAAAGGCCCTTCTGCGCGCGCTCGTCGGCGCCGAGCGCGCTGATTTCCTCGCCGTCGAGCAGGATCTCACCCTCTGTCACCTCGTACGCGGGATGCCCCATGAGCGCGTAGGCGAGCGTGGACTTCCCCGATCCGTTGGGGCCCATGATCGCGTGCTTCTGATTTCGGTCCACCGCGAGGTCGACACCCTTGACGATCTCGGTGCCGTCTTCCAGCGCGACGTGAAGGTTTTTGATCTCGAGTAGTGCCATTTGAAAAGGCTGGTAAGCCTTACGGGCGTAAGGAGTCACCCGCCCTGCCTGTCGCATGGTACCCGCCACGCCAGAGTCGAGAGACCCGTGGACGGGTAAAGAGGGAGCGGCGAGCTGGACTAATGGTGAGATTGGCCCGATTTGATCCCACCGCCCAAGAGCTTGTTCGGCTTCGGCCTGGCATCGGTTCGATCGCGCGTAAGTTGGATTCGATCGCGCGTAATTGCCTGGGAAGACCGAGACAGCCGGCCGCGATGGTCGACCGGCTGTCGCGATCAGTGGAGTGCTAACCGACGATGAAACCCGTCGAGGCGACGATCTTCAAGATCTTTGCCTTCGAGAATCCGTCCTCGAACGTGCCAGGAGCCGGCGTCTGTTCCACGGGCGGGCCACCCTTCGGGAACCGAATCGCTCGGATCCAAGCGGCGTGGCGAGCCTCGACCGGCAAGATCCTCCCCGCACCTATGAGCACGGCCTTGGTCTTGATGTTCGCGACCTGGCCGAGGTAGGCATGGACGCCGGTGTTCTCGAGGGCGTCAGCCGTGGCCTCGAACGTCGCCTTGGCTCCGGTGGTTCCCTTGAAGTCGAACTTGGGCTTTGCCACCGCCTTCGAGCCCAGCACGCCCTTTAGGAACTTGACATGACTGGCCTCATGATTGGCCACGACCAGGGCGAAACGACGCGTCGCGCCCCCGCCGACCTTGTTCTGCGCTACGGCCTCGGCGTAAAACTCGGCCTCGAGGTACTCGAGCGTCAACGCGAAGTTGAGGATCGCGATGTCACTCGCCGGAATCTGGGCGTTGGCGATGCGGGGGAACACACCTGCCAAAGCGGAGGCTCCCACGAGCGCTCCTGCTCCTACTCCGACCTTCCGCAGGAAGCCTCGACGCGAGTCCACGCCTTCGAGCGCCTCGGCGCTTGTCTCGGCGAGGGCACCGTCGCGATCGAACTGGTCGAGCAATGAAACTACGGCCATGTACCCCTTACCTCCTAGATAAGGGCCAATCTCACTTCGGGTGCTTCCCCCCTTTCGTGATCGGCAAACACGAGGATCAAACGCGATTGAGGTTTCGAGTGCACCAGCGGGTGGTATCTTGAGTCGATGCCTTTCGCCTGGTGGGAGCTGGTTCTGATTTTGCTCGTGCTGCTGCTCGTCTTCGGGGCGAAGCGCCTGCCCGAGATGGGTCGGTCGCTCGGAAAGGGAATGCGCGAGTTCAAGGACTCCGTCTCCGGCCTGGACGCGGACGACAAGGAGACGATCCATTCGCCCGCCGAGCTTCCCGCCGCCTCGTCGGATCCCGCCACACCCGCAGACCCTCACGGCATTCCTGCCGAGGAGACCGAGCGGGAACGCGTCTCGTAGGTAGTCGACGTGGAGATGCGATGCGGCCGCGAAGCGGACGCCTTCAGGGATTTTTGCGCGACCGGAATCCGCGCTAGCGGATTCCGGTCTTGCGCGAGGTAACGAGTGCCGCGGTGGCGCCGGTGGCTTCCGCGCCGCCTCACTCACGGTGAGGAGGCCACGCTCGTCGAGCATCTGGACGAGCTCCGCAGCCGGCTGATCCTCTGCCTCTTCGCGATCGTCCCGGCGTTCGCCATCGCCTTCGCCTTCCACGAGGACATCATCCTGTGGCTCACCGGGCCGCTGCCTGACGACAAGAACCTCGTCACATTCGGCGTAACCGAGCCGTTCACGACGTCCGTGAAAGTGAGCGTCATCGCTGCGATCGCGCTCGTTCTGCCGGTGCTGCTGTGGCAAGTCTGGGCGTTCTTCGCCCCGGCCGTAGCCCCGAACTTCGAGCGCATCGCCCTGCTCTTCGTCGTTCTCGCGACCGCGCTCTTCGCCGCGGGCGTCGTCTTCATCTACTACATCGTGCTTCCGCGTGCGCTCGACTTCCTGACGAACTACGACGACGAGCTCTACGAGATCCAGATCCGTGCGAGCTACTACTACACCTTCGTTGCGATGACTCTGCTCGGAGGCGGGCTGGCGTTCCTGATGCCGATCTTCGTGCTCGCGCTCGTGCGCCTGCGCATCTTGACGTCGACGCGATTGCGCCAGAACCGCAAGATCGCGTTCGTGATCATGCTCGTGTTCGCTGCGCTGCTCCCGACTGTCGACCCTGTGTCGCTGGCGCTCGAGATCATCCCGCTTCTGCTCCTGTTCGAGATCTCGATCTGGGCGGCCGTGCTCATGGAACGGCGGTGGCCGGCGGAGTCCTGGGAGGAGCTCTCGGAGCCAGAGGTTTCGTGAGAGTTCTCTCCGCGGACTGGGTCGTCCCCGTCGAGGGCCCGCCTCTCCGAGACGGCGCCGTCGCGATAGGTGACGACGGGCGGATCGTGAACGTTGGCCCGGTCGCTGAGCTGGGAGAGGGTGAGCGCTTCCCGGATGCGGTGCTTCTGCCCGGCTTCGTCAACGCCCATACTCACCTCGAATATGCGACGTACGCCGGATTCGGCGACGGACTTTCGTTCGGCCCCTGGATCGCGCTGCACGTAGAGCGAAAGTCGCGGATCGAGTTCGAGGAGATGGAGGCGATCTCGCGGCTCGGGGTGCTCGAGTGCCTGCGCTCCGGGATCACGACGGTCGGGGACTGCAGCTTCAGCGGAGCTGCCGCGACTGCGTGTGCGGAGCTCGGGCTCGGCGCAATCGTCTACCTGGAGGTCTTCGGCAGCGACGAGTCCGCGCTCTTGAACCGGTTCGATCCGATGCGCGAGCGGATCTCCGGGGCTCTCTCGGATCGCGTCCTGCTCGGAATCTCGCCACATGCCCCGTACACATGCACGCTCGATCTCTATGGCGCATGCGCCGAGCTCGGGCTTCCGATCGCGACGCACTTGGCGGAGAGCGAGGCGGAGACAGAATTTCTGCGAACGGGTGGAGGAACCTGGCAAGCGTTCTCGGAGATGCTCGTGGCGCCCCTGGGGACAACCGGCATCCGCGCGCTCGCCGAAGCGGAGTTGCTCGGGCCGAACGTGCTCGCCGCCCACTGCGTCCAGGCCGACGCGGAAGAGATCGAGCTCCTCGCAGTGAACGATGTCGCAGTAGCTCATTGCCCTCGCTCCAACGGGTATCTCGGTTGCGGTGTGGCGCCGCTCACCGCCCTCCGCGAGGCGGGCCTACGGGTGTCTATCGCGACCGACAGCCCGGCGTCCACTCCGTCGTTCGACATGTTCGACGAGATGCGCGCGGCGATCATCGGCGCGCGAGCTCGTGAGCGGCGTCCGGATGCGCTCTCTGCCGCGGATGCCCTCGAGCTCGCGACCCTCGGTGGGGCGCGCGCTCTCGGACTCGATACCGAGATCGGCTCCCTCGCACCTGGGAAGTGGGCGGATCTCACTGTTCTCTCGCTTGCCGCGACACCGCATCTTCCGTGGGAAGATCCCGTTACGGCAGCAGTTCTCGGAGGCTCGCCCGAAGGCGTCCTCGCTACGCTCGTCTCCGGCGAGACCCGCTACGAGAAGGGAGGGAAGACATGGCTCGAGCTGATCGACGTCGCGCAGAGCGCGCGAGGCCGGCTCCTCCTGCACGCCACCAGGCCGTAGTGATCGAGGACGACATGTTCTTTCCCAAGCTCCGCCGGAACGCGAAGTGGATGTTCCTGTTCCTCGCACTCGTCTTCGGGCTCGGCTTCGTCGGCTTCGGCGTCGGCGCCGGCGGCGTCGGTATCGGGGATGTCTTTCGTGGCTCCAGCAGCTCCGGGGTACCGTCCATCGACGACGCCCAGAAGAAGGTCTCGGAGAACCCCCGCGACGCAGCCGCGTTCCGCGATCTCGCGACGGCGCATCAGACCGAAGGCAACACGGACGACGCGGTCGAGGCTCTCGAAAGCTTCGTCGCCCTCAAGCCGAAGAACGCCGCCGCGCTCGTCGACCTCGCAAGCCTCTACCTCGTCAAGGTCGAGGAGGCGCAGCAGCGCGCGCAGGTGGCCAACGCCCGAGCCGCCTATCTCGCCCCTGGCGCCAGTATCGCCAGCATCACCCAGCTCGGCGGCAGCGCGCTCGAACCCGACCCGATCTCGAGTGCGGTCGACAGCCAGCTTTCGGGAATCGTCCAAGCCGAGCTCGGCGTCGCTCAGCAAGCGGCGGCCCAGGCAGTCGACGCCTACAAACGCCGCGCTGCGGCAGAACCACGTAATGCCCTCTACCAGCTCGAGCTCGCGCAGACCGCCGAGTCGGCCAGCGATGTCACGACGGCGGTGGCCGCTTACGAGAAGTTCCTCGTCCTCGAGCCCGACGACCCGAACGCGGTCGACGTCAAGAGGCGCCTGAAGCAGCTGCGCGCTGCAACCACGGCTACGGGTTAGACTCGCCCTCAGTGAGGGGCGCCGCCTTTTCGAGCTCGGTCTGCGCGGCGATAGCGATCTTCGTCCTCTCGGCCTGCGGCACCGGTGGGTACACCGACGAGGGCAGTCAGAGCAACGGCAAGAAGCTCTTCACGCAGGCCTGCGCCGCCTGTCACACGCTTGCAGACGCGGGTACCGCCGGAACGATCGGCCCCAACCTGGACGACGCGTTCGCCCAGGCGCGCGCCGACGGCCTGACCTCGGACACGTTCACGCAGGTTGTCGCCGCTCAGATCCGCTTCCCCATCGAGGAGACCTCGACCGGCGCGCCAGGGATGCCATCCGTGCACACGACCTTGCCCAAGTGCGACGACGTGGAAGGCGAGGCGTTTTGCGTCACCGATCAGGATGGGGCGATAGCCGACATCGCGGTGTATGTGGGGGCGGTCGCGGGAACTGGCGTGACTGCGGAGCAGCCGACGGACGGCAAGTCCATCTTCAGCGCGAGCTGCGGGTCGTGCCACACCCTCGCAGACGCGGGCACGACCGGGGTGATCGGGCCGAACCTCGACGAGGCTCGCCCGGCCAAGGCGCTTGTCGTCGATCGGGTGACGAACGGGCTCGGCGCGATGCCGTCCTTCAAGGACTCGCTCGATGCCCAGCAGATCGAGGCGGTCGCCGAATACGTGTCCTCGGCGGCGGGGCGGTAGACGAGAGGCGGGTGACGGTCACCCGTCCAGGTCAACGACGACGTGCGTCACCGGCATCTCATAGCGCTCGCGTAGCGCGTTGACAACACCGCGCTCCAACCAGTTCGATCGTCCCGCCGGATGGGTCGAGACCACTAGCTCACTGGGTCGGAACAGTCGTACGGCGTCTTCGACCGCAACTAGAGGATCAACGTCCCCCACGTCCCCTTGCGCCTCGATACCCACCGACGACAGCCGCTCGATCGTCGCCTGCAGGCGCGCCTGCGCAGCGACCCTCGCCGGATCCTCGTCGGAGGTCCATGTTCTCAACCGGGAGTTCAGCGCGGGACAGACGACATAGAAAAGCGACCTCCCCGTGAGTGCGAGCTCGCCGATGACCTCCATGAGCTCGGCGCCGCCGACGGTCTCGTTCGCCACCACCAGCACGCGCTTCTCGTCGGGCGGACCGAACTGCGCGGTCTGCTCCCTGGGGCGGCTCGGCCCGCGCTGGCGTGAGTACACCCACACGGCCGAGGCCGACAGCGCAAGAAAGACGACGAGCCCTAACCACGCGTTGAGCCACGAGGCGCCGACTATCAGCGCGAACGCGCCGATCGAGAGGAGGAGAAAGCGAAAAGCGGCTGCCTCACTTCGGAAAGGGCTCTCCACTCCGCTCCTCAGATGAGATAGACGACCGAGTACACCACGATCCACATCACGTCCACGAAGTGCCAGTAGATCCCCGGCAGCTCGACGCCGTGGTGATGCTCGGGCGTGAAGTGGCCTCGAAAGCCGCGGACGATGACCATGCCGAGGAGGGTCAGGCCCACGAAGACGTGAACGCCATGCAATCCGGTGAGCCCGAAGAAGACGGAGGCGAACGCTCCGTCCCCTGTGTTGAAGCCGACGTTCAGATACTCGACCGCCTGGGTGAGTAGGAAGGCGAGGCCCATCATGAACGTCAGGACCATGCCGGCAAGGAACGCATTCCGATTTCCGGCCTTGATCGACTGCTGCGCCCAGTGCATCGTGAAGCTCGAGGTGACCAGAATGGCCGTGTTGACTCCGGCCACGAGAACGGGGAACTCGAACCGCTCCGGCGGCCATTCGGAGGGCGCGCCGGGGTTCACGACGCGCACGAAGAAGTACGCCGTGAAGAACGAGCCGAACAGCATCGCCTCGGAGGCGATGAAGAGCAGCATCCCGAGCAGACGCGCGTCGATGCGGGAGCTCTGGTTGGCCTCTGGTGGGCCGTGGTGGTCGTGGACGGCCTCCGCGTGACTCGTCATGCGCTCACCGGAACGGCCGTGCTCTCCACGATGACGTGCTCGACGGGCAAGCCGCTCTCGGAGCGAAGGCGTCCGACGAGATCTCGCCGGAGCCAGCCCGAGCGTGCGCCGGGGAAAGTCGAGACGATGATCTCGTCCGTCCGCTCGTCACGGATCGCCTGCATCGTGGCCGTGAACGGGTCGGGATGCGCGATCTGGCCGTGGATGTCGATGCCTTCCGCGCGAAGCTCGGAAAGCGCAGCCCGCAGGCGCTGCTCGGCCTCCGGGTGCTGGGAGTGCACAGGGTCGCTCTGGGGCGCGACGATAAGGAAGCTGGCAATTCCTTCCTTCGCGCGCGCTCGGATGCGCTCGAGTAGCTGCTCGCCGAGGACGGTCTCGTTGGCGACGACGAGGACGTTCGCGCCGGTGTAGGAGGCGTCGCTGACGACATGCTCGACCGGCCTGCCGCCCGCCGCCTTGCGAATCTCCTCGAGCAGGTTCTTGCGCAGCCAGCCCGATCTCGTCTCCGGATGGGTAGAGACGACGATCTCGTCGATCTCTTCGGAGGCGAGCAGGTCTTTGACCGCGGCTAATGGCTCCTCGTCGAACACGGCGCCGTGGGCAGGGATACCTGCTTCACGTAGAGCCCGCACGGCCCGGTCGAGCCGACGACCGGCCGCGGCTCGCCGTGAATCGCGGTAGACGACGTAGCCCGCATGCGGCTGCGACACGGGCGCAACCACGATCACTCGAACCGGGCCTTTCTCGGCCCGCCGCTTCACTGCAGCCACGAGCTCACCGCCGGCGAGCGTCTCATTGGCCACGACGAGGAGCTGGGGCGTCACGGGCGGATCTCCGCCCGGTGACGGTGGAGGGGTGT
>JALZOK010000028.1:0-29039 GCA_030857225.1 Actinomycetota bacterium | reverse complement strand
CCCCCCCCCCCCCCCCCCCCCCCCCCCCACTTTCACGAAGAAGGGGGCGCGGGGGGGAAACATGGTTTCCTCCGCGATCGTTTGCCGAAGGCGAACGATCGTCATGCATGCACCTCTTCCGCCGCCTCCTGAGACTCCTTGGCGGGGCTCATGACGGCGTGCCTGGCGCCGGGCACACCGTACTCGTACGGTCCCGCGACGACCTGTGGGATCTCGTCGAAGTTGAAGATGGGCGGAGGTGACGTCACCTGCCACTCGAGCGTGAGCGCGCGCCACGGATTCGCTTCCGCGATCGGCCCGCGGGTCCAGCTGATGACGATGTTGTAGACGAACACCACGAACGAGAGCCCGAGCAGGAAGGAGGCGATGGTAATTGCGAAGTTCAAGTCGCCGAAGGCCTCCTTGTAGTCGGAGACGCGGCGCGGCATTCCCCGGAGACCGACGTAGTGCATGGGGAAGAACGTGGCGTTGAAGCTGACGAAGGTCATCCAGAAGTGGAGCTTTCCGAGCCGCTCGTTGTACATCCGCCCGGTCATCTTCGGGAACCAGTAGTAGACCCCCGCGAATATCGTGAAGACGGAGCCGCCGAAGAGCACGTAATGGATATGGGCGACGATGAAGTACGTGTCCGACGCGTGGATCGTAATCGGAACCGCGCCGAGATAGATCCCTGACAGACCGCCGATAACGAACATCGTCACGAAACCGAGCGCAAAGAGCATCGGGGTGTTCAGATGGATGCGTCCCCGCCAGAGGGTGGCTACCCAGGAGAAGATCTTGATTCCGGTCGGGACCGCGATCAGCAGCGTCGTGATCATCATCGGGACGCGGAGCCAGTCCGCCATGCCCGCGACGAACATGTGGTGCGCCCAGACGGAGAAGCCGAGCACGAGGATCCCCATCAGCGAGAGGGCCATCAGCCGGTAGCCGAAGATCGGCTTGCGGGACATCGCCGCGATGACCTCGGAGACGATCCCGAACCCGGGCAGCATCATGATGTAGACGGCCGGATGGCTGTAGAACCAGAAGATGTGCTGGTAGCCCAGCACGTACCCGCCTCCTTCGGGTGTGAAGAAGTCGGTGTCCAGGATCCGGTCGAACATCACGAAGAACTGCGAGCCAGCGATGAACGGGGTCGCGACGACGACGAGAAGCGAAGTCGTGAAGTTGGCCCACACGAGGAGCGGCATGCGCCAGAAGGTCATCCCGGGCGCGCGCATCGTGATGATCGTGACCAGGAAGTTGAGCGCGGTCATGATCGACGACGCCCCCGCCCACTGCACGCCCATGTTGAAAAACGTCTGGCCGAGCGGTTGCCCTTCGGCGAGCGGCGCGTAGCCCGTCCAGCCCGCCCCGAACGCGCCACCGGGGGCGAGGAAGCTCGCGACGAACATGATCCCGGCGATGGGAAGGAGCCAGAAGGAGAGGGCGTTCAGGCGCGGGAACGCCATATCCGGCGCGCCGAGCATGAGCGGCACGGCGAAGTTCGCGAGGCCCGCGAAGGCCGGGATGATGAAGAGGAAGATCATCAGCGTCGCGTGCACCGACACGAGGCCGTTGAACGTCTGCGAGTCGACGAACTGGAGCCCCGGCTGCGCAAGCTCCGCGCGGAAGAACATCGCCATCAATCCCGCGATGGTGAAGAAGAAGAACGTCGTGACCAGGTACTGGACGCCGATCACCTTGTGGTCGGTGTTGACCCGGAAGTAGTCCCTCCAGCTCCGCGCGCCGTGGCCCGAGTGGTCCTCTGGACGCGAGGGTCGGCCGACGACGTAGTGAAGCCAGTAGTCGAAGGAGCCGATGCCGGCCAGGAACCCGACGGGCGCCATGGTCATCGCTCCCACGGCCAGGACGACCTCGGTCAACCAAAGCGGCTCCCAGCTCCACCACCAGCGCAGCCCGAGGACGAGGAGCGTCCCGAGTCCGAAGAAGAGCAGCGCCATCCAGAGCCCGCGAACGAGGCCGGGTCCGAAGAGCGCTTGACCCAATGGACTGCGGGGAGGCTGGTAGTGCTCCGGATAGGCCTGCTGCTCGGGGTGCGGATGCGTGGAGGTCACGTCTGGTTCTCCTCGATCCACGCGTCGAAGTCCTCCTGCGAGACGACGCGCGCGCTCGCCCGCATCGTCGCGTGACCGAGGCCGCAGAGCTCGGCGCAGACGACGGCGAAGTCGCCCATGCGGTGGGGAGTGACCAGGATCTCGGTCTCGATTCCGGGCACCGCGTCCATCTTCTGGCCGAAGTTCGGCACCCAGAACGAGTGGATGACGTCGACGGAGGACATGGTGAAGCGCGTCTCCTGCCCCAGGGGCAGGACGAGCTCGCCGGACTGGAAGTCGTCGAAGTCGGAGTAGACGAACTTCCACGCGAACTGCTGCCCGATCGCCTGTATCTCCATGGGCTTCACGCCGGCTTCGCCGTTTCGCGCCATGACGATCGCGCTGAAGATCCCGATGGCGGTCACGAGCACCGCGGGGACCGCCGTCCACAGGATCTCGAGGCCCGTGTGACCGTGGATCGGCGGACCGTCGGCGTCGTCGTCCTCCGGCACGCGCCACTTCCAGACCGAGAAGATCACGACCGCGGTGACCAGCGAGAAGATGACGATGGAGATGATCGTCACGAACCAGTAGATCACCTGGATGCGGTCGAACTCCTCGGACGCAGACTCCGGGAGCCACTTGAAGAGGACCGCCACCAGCGTGAGCGCCACGCCGATCACGACCCCGATCGCGACGAGCTGGACGATCCCCTTGCGCACCGCGTCGAGCCTACTCCAAGCGCGAGCTATCGTGACGGAAGATCCGATCCCGCTCCAGCGCTCCCTCCTGATGATCTCTCGCCTCTCACTCTGGCTCTCCGCGGCCGCCTTGCTCGTGGCGTTCGGCACGCTCGTAGCCGTTCTCGACAACGGGAAGAGCGAGGCTTCGCCGGCGGCAGTGCGCGGGCCGTTCGGGAGCGGAAATCCAGTTGTCCTAGCGTTCGGGGGGGACGTGCATTTCGAGGGCGTCCTCGAGTCCAAGCTGTCGGCTGACGCTTCGAGCCTGCTGGCGCCGATTGCTCCCGTGCTCGGTGAGGCGGACATCGCCGTGGCCAACCTCGAGACCGCGGTGACGAACGGCGGGGCCGCGACTGCGAAGACCTTCGTGTTCCGGACGCCGCCGAGCGCCTTCGAGGCCCTGCGCGGCGGGTCGATTGACGTTGTATCGATGGCCAACAACCACGGGATGGACTTCGGCGAGGCAGGACTCCGCGACTCACTCGCAGCGGCCAAGCGGTACCGGTTCCCGGTGATCGGCATCGGGCTAGACGGCAGACGGGCGTACGCGCCCTATCGCGCAACGGTGCGAGGCCAGCGGATCGCTGTCCTCGCTGCGACCCAGGTACTGGACGATCATCTCATCGAGAGCTGGACAGCCGGGCCACGCAAGCCGGGGATCGCTTCCGCGAAAGCTGTGCCGCGACTCTTGCAAGAGGTTCGACGAGCCCGGCGAACGTCGGACACGGTGGTGGTCTTCCTGCACTGGGGAGTCGAGCTCGAGGGGTGCCCGACCACGGATCAGCGGACCCTCGCGCGCGAGCTGGTCGGGGCGGGAGCGGACATCGTGGTCGGCGGACATGCCCATCGCCTCCTCGGTGCCGGCCGGATGGGGAAGGCGCTCGTCTCGTACGGCCTCGGAAACTTCGTCTGGTACGGCACGAGCGAGCTCTCGACTCAGACCGGCGTCCTCGAGGTGACCGCGACCGGCCGCCGCATCGACCGCTACCGCTGGGTACCCGCACGGATTACGGAAGGCGTGCCGCGACCGCTCTCCGGCGCCGCGCGCCGGCAAGAGCTCGTTTCATGGCGCTCATTGCGCGGCTGCACGGGCTTGAAGCCCTGAGACCAGGGCTACACTGACGCGCCCGGGCCGTTAGCTCAGTTGGTAGAGCAGGGGACTCTTAATCCCAAGGTCGAAGGTTCGAATCCTTCACGGCCCATTCGGCACCGCGTCGATGCGCGAAAATCGCATGGTTATGCGGGTCAGGTGCGTCGCACGTGCCCGGTCCGTGCGAAGCGTGCCCCCCTCGGTGCACCCCCGGAACGAGCGGACGACTTTCCGCCAGCGCCCCGCGAGAATGTAGCGATGGAGTTCGCCACCTTCCACAGGGAAAAGCACCTCCGCGGGGTCCTCCGTCTCTGTGAGGCAGAGGGATGGCCTTCGATGCCTTCGGACGCTGAGCGAGCCGTCCGGGCACTCACAGCGCCTGGCGTCGTCACCGTCGTCGCGGTAGCTGGCGAGGAGGTCGTCGGCTTCGCCCAAATGCTCACAGACGGCGAGATCCAAGCGTATCTCTGCAACCTGGCGGTTGACGCTCGCTGGCGCCGTCAGGGAATCGGTAGGCGACTCGTCGAAGAGGCGTTCGCGCGTTCAGGCGCGGCCCGCGTTGATCTTCTCGCCGTGAACGAGAGCGAGCCGTTCTACAGCTCCTTCGAGCATCGCGCGCTGCCCGGCTACCGGATCTACCCGGTTAACGACTCGAACGAGGAGTAGCTGGATAATCCGGGGTGCTCTTGGCTTCGCCTGCTCTTCCACCACAGTTTGTCTCCAACGGCGTCACGTACCGCTGGCGCGGCCCGGTGACCGACGCGGAGATGGTTGAACTCGTCAACGCCCATGGCGGAACCGCCGAGGTCGGCTGGTGGGATCGAATCCGTCCACACAGTCTGGGCTGGGTCACTGCTCGCGACGCCGGCGGGCACCTCATTGGCTTCGTCAACGTCGCATCTGACGGCGGAGACCATGCCTTTCTCATCGACACGAAGACGCACCGCGCTCACCAACGCAAGGGCATAGGAACGCGGAGCGTCCAATTTGCCGCGCAGCAAGCGAAGGCCGCAGGATGCGAGTGGCTACACGTCGACTTCGACGCCGACCTGGCACCCTTCTACTTCGATGCGTGCGGCTTTCACCCGACGGACGCCGGGCTGATCCACCTTCCGTCACTCGGCGACTGAGATCAGGAACTCGGCCTCGGAGTGTGCGAGGTGTTTCTTGAGGGTGCGACGTCGGGAACGCCCAGAGGCAAGTATCCGCGTGAGACAACTAACGAAGCCTGGGCTGAGAACCGAAGAGCCCCGCTTCCGGGGCGTTTCGAGTAGCGGGGGCACGATTGAACCTGCGACGTCCGGGTGATGCGTTCTGAGGAGCGGCCACGCCGAGGCCCTTCCGCGAGCCTTCAGCGTTGAGACAGCCGCCGTCGGCCGATTAGGGCGCTGTCGACGAGGCGGACGCTGAACGGCGAGGTGTCGGCGGACGCGAGTGAAGTTCGCACGTCGGTCTCAAACGCTGCACGCCGTTCGCCGAGGCGATCGAGAAGGTTGCCGACCGAGTAGTGGTAGCCGATCGCTGCATCAATCGAGGGATAGATCTTTGCCTCGTACTCGTACGACAGCAGTTCGATGCGTGAGAACGCTGAGCGCCCGAGAATCTCAGGGAACGGGTCGTGGCGACCGGCTGGGCGTGGTCCCTCCGGAGTACCCGCAAGATGGCGCTGCAGGATATCGTCCACAGCGCTCCAGGGAGGGCGATCGAGCCAGACCCGGTTGTAGTCCGGATCCTTGACGTGACCGATCAGCGCAACCGTGCCCCGGTGGGGGTCAAGCAGCTTGTCGAGGCCGCGTAACACCGCGTCTTGGTCGGCCATCCAGTGGAGCGCCTGGGAGATCGCGACGGCAACGAACTCGCCGAGATCAGAACCCAACCCAGGCAGATCGTCCGAGCCACCAACGATGAACGAGAGATTGTCGACCCCCGCCGCTGCCGCACGCCGGCCCCCCTCCTCGATCATTGCCTCCTCCGGATCCATGACAACGACCTCGCCGACGAAGGGCGCGAGTCGCAGCGAGACATGCGCCGGTCCCGCTCCTAGGTCGAGAACACGATCGGAACGTGCCCAGTCGAGATGACTCGCGAGCAGTCGCGCGAACGCCTCGCTCGGCCGATATCGATACTCGGCGTAAGACCAAGCAGCATCGCGAAACGGCCGCTCCCCGGGGCCCAACCCCATCCAACGATCCCTCATGACGCCAGTGTTGCAGGGCCTATCGGCGCAGGGTTGAGCGCTCATGAGCGACCCCGTCCGGTGGGCGAGTGTTCAGAAATGTCGCTTGAGCGCGAATCGCCGCGCCGCGTTCACTCCTGACGTGGCAACTCGAAGCGGGCGATGATCCCTTCGTCGCCGCTCGCTGGCACAGGACGTTCAGGGTGGCGCGTTGCCACCCAAGCAACTCCCTGCTCCGGGTAGGCCACGACATCGGGGAACCGTTTGGTCGAAATGGCGAGCAGCCGGACTGGCGCATCCGTGGGGTTCGAGAAGGTGTGCAGCCCATCGGGGCCTTCCGGAAAATAGACGACGTCACCGGGCGCGAGCTGCTCCTCCCCTTCGGGGGTGCGCACCGTCGGTGTACCACTGAGAACGAAGAACATCTCCTCGACGCCGTAGTGCATGTGCATCGAGCCTCCGGGTGACCGCGGCAGATACTCGTGCAGGGATGCGCCGAGCATGTCGCTGCCGAACGGGTGCCCGAACCAGCGGACACGACTGATGTCGTCGTTGACCTCATCCCAGGGATGGTCTTGCAGGAAGTTCAGGCGGCGCATCTGTTCCTCCATCTTCGTCGGGTTTCTGTGAGGAGATCATGCTCCGTTGAGCGAGCGTGCTCTCGGCCGATCGAACGATCGCCTGCACTCGGCCCGCGCGACTTGGCCTCCGCACGAAGTCCCATGTCATGGACGAACAACTGCCAACTCGCTGACGAGGCGCGAATGGTCCAGCTCGCGGTCGTCGAGGAGCACGTGGGTGTAGGTGTCCGCCGTGACGGAGAGAGACCGCTGGCCGACGCGAGAGCCGATCAGCGCCCAGGTCTCGCCCTGCCGGTGCCAGAGGCTGATCCGCCGGTGGCGGAGGTCGTGCGGCGACCAGCTCGGCGTGCCCGACGCCCTGCAAGCGCGCGCGATCGCCGTTCGCAGTCGTTCCTGGGTCAGGCCGGGGAATACGGGCCGATCCGGGCCTCGGTCCTCCCGCGGTGGGAGCGTGGCGACCACCGCGGCGAAGAGGTCAGGCGGAAGCGAGACCCAGCGGCCGCGGCGGCCCTTCTCGACCGCGCGCCGGATGCGCCAGCGCGTGTTCGGCTCGTCCAAGTCGCCGCAGCGAAGCCCCTTTTCCTCGAGCTCGCCGACGCGCATCCCGGTCGCGTCGAGCACGAGCAGCGCCAGCGCGTAGAGGCGCGGCATGAGGAGCAGAACGGCCTCGATCTGGTCGGCGTTGGGCGGGGCAGGCTCTTCGCGCTCCTCGCGCGGGAGACGGACGTGGACGCGGTCACGTGCCGGGTTCTCCTTGACGCCCGAGTAGTCGAGCACCTGTGCGAGAACCGTCAGGCTCTTGCGGATCGTCTCCCGCTTGCGGCCGGCCGCGTGCAGTGTCGTGACGAGCGCGGCGACATCGGCGGGCGTGATCTCGTCGACGCGCCGAATGCCGAGCACGGGGAGGACGCGGCCGAGCTGAACGCGATGCCCGACCGCCGTCCCCTCCGTGACGTCGACTCGCGAGGCGCGCCACCGCTCCGCGGCTTCGGCGAGCGTTGGTGCGCCGGCCGACGAGTCCTCGAGCTGACCGAGGCGGGGCATCCGCAACGCAGCCAGTTCGCCAGCCACCCAGGCGCGCCGCGCAAGCGCTTCGCGCCTGGTCGCGAAGGAGCCCGCGTAACGGTGAGCGCTCTCGCGGCCGCCGAGCCGATACTTGACCCGGTAACGGGTGCCACCGCTGGCGGTCTCACGGCGCTCAATCCAAACGCTAGGCATGACAGGGCCTCACGCGATCATCGTGGTAGGTGCTGTGCTCGACGAGCTCGAGGAACTGGTCGGCGCGGATCATCGGCCGCGAGTAGCCGGGCAACGCGACGACCGGCAAGGCCCGGAATACGGCGTCGATCGCGCGGCGCTCGAGACCGAGCTCGCGCAGATGCGAACGCGTCAGAAGCGCGCAGGGCATCTCGAGTAGCTGCGCAGGTGACGGTCGCTTTGCTCCAGAAGCCTCACGCTGTGAGGGCCCGTTCTGGCTTGCGCGCGATAGCGGCCCCAAGCGGGCAACCTCGAGCTCCAGCTGCTCCGCGGCGACCTCACGCGCCATACGACGCAGTGTAGCAGATATGTCAACTATGCTCTCTCAGCCTCGGTGAAGTAGAATCGCACGGTGACCAGCGGAACCCTCATCCGCCAGGCCCGGATGCGCGCCGGACTCTCGCAGGTGCAACTCTCGGAGCGAAGCGGCAAGGATCGAGCGCAGATCGCCCGCTGGGAGCGCGACGTCGTGCAGCCCAGCCTGGAGACGTTGCGCGAGGTGCTCCAGGCCTGCGGCTTTGATCTCGAGATGTCGCTCGTCCTCTACCAACCTCCCGACTCCCGCCACGACGAGCGGCTACAAGGAGCGCTCGGGCGGACGCCGCAGGAGCGGCTGCTCGCGATGCTCGACAAGCGACATCAACGCTGATGATCCGGAACGATCCGTTCGACCCCTACGCGCTCCTGCAGGCGTTCGAGCGGCAGCGCGTCGGGTACATCGTGATCGGCGGGCTGGGACGGGTTATCCACGGCTCCGACGAAGTCACCGACGGCATGGACATCGTCCCCTCGACGCGGGAGGAGAACCTGCGCCGGCTCGGACTCGCGCTCGAGGAGCTGAACGCCCGCCGCCCCGACGGCAAGGCACCCGTGCTCGAGCGCGACCTCGTCGGCCGCGGTGTGCTCGAGCTCACTACCGAAGCTGGCGAGCTCAAGATCGTCCCCGAGCCCGCCGGCACGCGCGGCTACGACGACCTGCGCCGTCGCGCCGAGCGGCAGCCGCTCGGACAAGGGCTCCGGCCCTCGGTCGCCTCGGTCGACGACCACGCACGCATGCTCGCCGCTCTCGGCCGCGAGCAGGACCGCGAGCCGCTCATGACGATCCAGCGCGTGATCGAGCTCGAGCATCAGCTTGGCCGCGGCCTCTCGATCGAGCGCTGAGCGGCAGCGCGCTCCCAGCCTTCCTCGTACAGCATTACTCACCTGGATAGCCAGCGAGACACAGATGCACCCAAGGTGCTATCCGACGCAGGGATTAGTGTAAGCCCGCGATGTCCCTGAGACGGAAGCGGCGTCGCAAGCGCGAGCAAAGGCACCACCACGAGACGCAGCCCACGCGTCCCACAACGCCAGCCGCTGATGTGCGCGGAGTAGACGACGCGTGGCCCTCGCCGGACTGGGCGCTGTCCGCCAGGGGCGAACTCGCAGGCGTCTACGGGATTGCTCCGTTGGCGTCGAGGGTGGCCCGGCGCGTCGTTGACGAAGCGCCCCCGACCGTTCCCGTCCCATCTCGCGGAATTCGGGAGGCCGGAGAGGTCGAACTACTCGCCTACACGCGACGCCAGGCCGCCGAGGTGCTCGGGGTCAGCATCTCGACCATCGACCGCCGCGTCGTTCCCTCGATCGACACCGTCAAGCTGCCTTGGGGCCAGCGCCTCATTCCCGTCGACGAGCTCGAGCGCTTCCTGCGCAGCCACATCGTGCCGGCGCGCGCTCGCCGAGCTCGACGTCCTGCCGGTCGGCCGCCGACGCTTCCAGCGGGTGTCGTCGAGCAGATCCGTGTCAAGTACGCGCGAGGCGGAAGCCTCGCCGAGATCGCCCGCGCGCTCACGGCCGAAGGTGTCCCGACGGCGCATGGCGGCCGGAAGTGGTGGCCATCGACGGTGAGGGCGGTTCTAGTCCGTTCCGGTCCACCACAGCGAATCGGTCCCCCGTTACAGAGACGATTCGGGTTTAAGTCCGCTTAGTGTGGTTTACAGAAATGACAACGCACTTGTAGAATGCAGACATGACAAGCGGGCCGGACAGAGACACGGGTTCGAGGCTGCCGAGTACGTCTGAGGCGACACAGCGGTCGTTTGACGACTTGATCGCTGAAGCTGAGGGCCATCCAACAGAGGGATGGGATTTCTCGTGGCTGGGAACACGCTTCGAGTCAAGCTCGCTGCCATGGGATTTCGAGGCGATGGTCGTTGAACATGCTCGCCGCTCACCAAACATGCTCGACATGGGCACCGGAGGCGGTGAGTGGCTGTCGGCGCTTCCCTATCGACCCCCACGCACCGTGGCTACCGAGTCTTGGCCCTCGAACGTCCCCGTTGCAAGGGAGAGGCTAGGCCCGCTCGGAATCGACGTCGTCGAGGTTGAGTCGGCACCAGAGAGCGTGCTTCAGGAACCAGACGAACACCGCGGCTCTCTACCGTTCCAAGATGGCTCCCTTCACTTGATTACCAATCGTCACGAGACGTTCGTGGCTCGGGGGGTGGCTCGGGTGCTGGCTCCTGGTGGCCACTTCCTAACCCAGCAGTTGGGAGACGGACTGTTTGGCGACTTTCGCACGCTGTTCGACGTCGAGACGCCGGATCGACCGCCGTACGTTCTCTCTGTGGCGAAATCGCAGCTCGAGGAGGCAGGACTTCGGATCACCAACTCAGACGAGGGCGAGGAGGTCCACACGTTCTGTGATGTCGGCGCTCTCGCGTGGTATCTCAAGGCGATTCCGTGGACTGTTCCAGGCTTCTCGATCTCGAAATATCGAACACGGCTAAGGGAGTTGTACGAGCAGATCCGGGAAGACGGGCCGCTGAGTTTTCGTCTACCGGGCTTTTATCTGGAGGCCGTCAAGGGTCAGGCATCAGTCCCGGAGGAGACCTCGCTTGACCCTCAGAGTGCCGCGTATGCGAACGAGGTGACGCACCGGCTCCAGGCGATCCTGGGTCACAACCTTGTCGGCGTCTATCTCCACGGTTCGGGGGTGCTTGGCGACTTCTCGCGCGAGCGAAGCGACATCGACATCCTGGCCGTGGTGGAGCACTCTCTGTCAGACGGGGATAAGCGGGCAGTTGCCAGACAGCTCTCGTCGGCATCGTTGCCTTCACCAGTTGGTGAGCTCGAGTTTCATATCGTCGAACGTCGCATCCTCACGAACACGCTGGACGCTCCACCGTTCGAGTTGCACATCGCTACCGATCGCTTGGGCGCCTCAGACCGCGTCGTTGATGGCCGCGGCCGGGCCGGAGACCCGGACTTGCTGATGCACTTCGCGGTCCTCTCCGAGTACGGCCATGCTCTCGTGGGCCCGCCAGCCTCGGAGCTCTTTCCGCAGATCGGGCGCGAGAAGCTAATCCAAGCCTTCGGCGGCGAGCTGCAGTGGGCAAGCGAGCATGCGTCACCCAGCTACCAGGTCCTGAATGCCGCACGGGCATGGCGGTTCCTTGAGGACGACGTTCTTGGCTCGAAGCTCGAGGGCGGACGATGGGCTCGTCAACGCGTTGCTGACACCGCGACGATCGATGTCGCGATCAAGCATCGTGAAGGCCAAAGCGAGACCCAACCAGACGCGACTAAGGCGAGAGCCATGCTTGAGGATGTGCTCAAGCGTTTGGATGAGCCACCGAAAGGTGAGCCTGATCGAGGCTAGTCAAGCGTGCCTCGATAGCGTCCGTTGCGATGCCGAGCTTCCGCTCCGACGGGGTCGAACTGCACTTCGAAGACCACGGCGAGGGCGAGCCCGCCCTGCTCCTGCATGGCTTCACCTTGTCCTTCGCCAGCACATGGGAGAGCAC
Organism: Actinomycetota bacterium; assembly: GCA_030857225.1. GTDB lineage: Bacteria > Actinomycetota > Thermoleophilia > Gaiellales > Gaiellaceae > GMQP-bins7. The sequence goes on along the minus strand of JALZOK010000028.1, from coordinate 17,374 downwards.
CGGCTGGGTCGATCTGCTGACCTCGACCGGGCGTCGCGTCATCGGGTTGGACTTTCCGAGCCACGGCGGGAGCGACGCTGTCTACGAACCCGGACGTTGCTCTCCCGCCGCGCTCGCGGCAGACGTCGTCGCACTCCTCGACCAGCTTCGGCTCGGCCGCGTTGATCTCGTGGGCTTCTCGCTTGGTGCCGGGATCGCTCTGCGCGTCGCCATGGTCCAGCCGCAGCGCGTGCATCGTCTCATCGTGGGCGGCATCGGGGATGCCGCAATCAACGAGCTGCATGACCCCAACCAGATCGCGACCATCGCCGCCGCGTTCGCAGCCGAAAGCAGCGACGAAGTCAGCGACCGGGTCGCCAGGCGCATTCGTCAGAACGCCGAGCTCGGCGGGCGAGACCTGAGCGCACTGCTGCCGTTCCTCCAGGGAGACGGCTGGCCCGGTGGCCTCGATCGGCTCGCTCCGACGTTGCACCGACACTCCTGTTCAAAGCCGGACGTGACCAGTACATGGCCGCAACCGAAGCGACCGAACGCTGGCTAACCCACGCCGAAGTCGTACGGCTCGACAATCGCGACCACCACAGCATCCTCCGAGCGGAGGAGCTACAACGGCGCGCGCGTCGTTGGCTTTCCATGCCTCTCCAGGGCTCGAACCTCAGCATCGGGTGGGTTGTCTAGACAGACGACGCCCGTGAGGCAATCGCTTCGGTGGACCGAGACGAACGCGTTTGCGGACACGAACGCCAACAACTTGAACCGACGAGGTATTAGCGGTCCGGTTAGGTCCATCCAAAGTCGCTTGAGCCAACGGTGCGCGTTCGGGTCCGGCGCACGACAACAACCCTCAGGCGCGCTGGAGCCGATCTTCTTCGCCACGCAGAGTCTCCGACCACTCGTTCGAAGGCAGCAGCTCGTTGATCTCAATCAGGTTGCCGTCAGGGTCGCGGAAGTGCGCCGCACGGATGCCGAAGCCGGGATACGAGGTCGGCTCAGTTTCGAATGCGACGCCGAGAGACCGCAGTCGCTTTGTCTCCCCGTCCACGCTGTCGACTTCGAAGATCAGCGCGACACGATCCTTGGCGGTCTCGCCCGGTGCCCGCATCTCGAAGCCGACCACGGGCGCGAAGATGGTCTGATCGTTGATCGAGAGTGAGCCCTCGGGGATCTCGAAGCTCGCATAGCCGCTCGCCGAGCCATCGGCCTCCTCGCCCCAAGTCACCCTGAGACCGAGTACGTCGCGGTAGAAGCGGAAGCATCCCTCGAAGTCGGCGACGATGAGGCGGACGTGGAACGAGCGGAACACCGAGTCAGGCTATCGGTTCCTATTTCTCGCGACTCGCGCGCGCGACACAGAGATCGCTCGGGCGCGGCCGGACTGCCGCCGTACACTGGCCCTAGCGATGGCCCACACACGCACAAGGAGGCTCGGTCCGGCAGCGCGGCCGGTCGCCGTGCCGGAGGACCTCGACGATCTCAGCTTGCCCAAGGCGAGCGGAGTGGTGCAGCTCCCGCTCCATATCCGCTGGAGCGGCCCGCCGATCACCTACGACCTAAACGAACGCGCAGACCGCGTCCGCGTCTACGAGCAGGTCCTCCGCGAGGGCACGGAGGACGACGTCCGCTACTACATCGACGCGGATCGACTGCGCGAGCTCTTCGACGAGCTCGTCCTGCCGCCGCCCGTCAGGCAAGCATGGACCGACTGGCTTCGGCGTCACCCACGCGCCGCGTAGGTGCTGACCCCGCTCCAAGAGCAGGTTGCCCAGATCATCGCGGGCCTCGAGGAGGCCAAGGAGTTCGCGCTCGCGGGCGGGGCCGCCTTGATCGCCCGCGGGGACGTCCAGCGAGAGACACGCGACCTGGACTTCTTCGGCCTGACGGCCGACGCCGTCGACCGGCTCGTCCCGGCCGTCGATCGAGCACTCCGCGATGCCGGACTCGTCGTCCACCACATCCAGGTGAACCCCGGCTTTGCGCGACTGATCGTCGAGAGCGCCGACGATCGGACCGAGCTAGATCTGGCAGCGGACGCGAGGCTCTTTCCGGCCGAACCGGGGCGCCCCGCTCCGATGCTCTCCGGCGAGGAGCTCGCCGTCGACAAGCTGCTTGCCCTCTTCGGACGCGCCGAAGCTCGCGACTTCGTCGATCTGATGGAGGTCGAGCCTCGCTACGGGCTCGATCGACTATGCCGGCTCGCGGCCGAGAAGGATCGCGGCTTCATGCCGGGGGTCCTCGCCGACATGCTCGCGAGGTTCAGCCGCCTTCGTCGGGAGGAGTTCGGGCTCGACGATGCCCGCTACGAGCAGCTCGGCCGCGAGGTCGTGCGCTGGCGCGAGCACGCCCACGAGCTCGCTCGTCGTCGAGAGATCGAACGTGGACGAGGACGCGATCTCGGACTCGAGCGCTGAGCCCCACAGCCCGGGCGCCTCAGACGCGACTGACCCATGCTGCCCGGTGACGGCGCTCCGGCTGACTGGCCTACAGCTTCGCGGTGTACCGTCGCATGGTGGTCGCCGCGCTGCTCTTCGACTTCGACGGAGTCATCGTCGATACCGAGGTTCCGACGTTCCAGTCGTGGCGGGATACCTACGCGGACTACGGCGTTGACCTCGCGTTAGAGGACTGGCTACCCGCGGTCGGCAGCGGGAGTTCCGTCTCGGGCGCCTTCGATGCGGTCGCACATCTCGAATGGCTGACCGGAACTACCGTTGATCGGGAAGCCGTCATAGCGCATCGGACGCGGCGAAAGGCTGAGCTGTACGCACGCGCTCCGCTTCTGCCCGGCGTGCGCGAACGCCTGGCCGAAGCTCGGGACCGTGGCATCAAGACGGCGATCGTTACGCGGAACCGCGACGAGCGAGTGAAGGCCCACTGCGACACCGTCGGCCTCGTCCACCAGTGGCACGCACTCGTCTGCGCGAACGAGGAGCCGACGCGTGACAAGGCTGCGCTTTATCGCCATGCCCTCCGTGTTCTCGAGGTTCGCGCAGACCAGGCGTTGGCGTTCGAGGATTCGCCCTCGGGCGTTCGTGCGGCGAAACGAGCGAGCGTGCTCTGTGCAGCCGTGCCGAACGAGATCACGCGCGGCGCAGCGTTCGACGACGCCGATTTTGTTCTCTCGTCTCTCGCGGATCAGTCGCTCGACGAGATGATGGGGATGGCGGCGGCACGCATGTAACCGAGGACCCACGTGCGCGACTACCACATCAACGTCTTCTACAGCGAGGAGGACGGCGGCTACATCGCCGACATTCCCGACCTCGAGGCGTGCTCGGCGTTCGGCGCTTCTCCCGAGGAAGCGCTCGCCGAGGTGACAAGGGCGAAGGAAGCCTGGCTCGCCGCGGCCCGAGACGCCGGAAGGCCGATTCCGGAGCCTCGCTATCGGCCCGCGATCTACGCGCGATAGACCCTCGACCAAGTAGGTCGGCACGTTCGTACGCGTCAGACGTGACCGTTCGCGCGCGCCACGTGCCCCCCTCGGTGCACCCCTAACCGCACAAAAAATGCGCTTTGCAGGAGTGTTCGAATCCTTCACGGCCCATCATAAAAGTCCAGCAAATACGCGGTTCACTACTCGTCGTCGGCGAGTCCGGTGAGGTCGTCCCGAACCGTGGACTACCCTCGGTTACCAGACCGCCGCGTCCCGCGAGGTCGCTGGCGAAATCAAGCCTGAGATCAAGGAGTTCTGTCTCGCAGGCGAGGAAGCGGCCTGCGCCGTGCTGGCTGGAGCAACATACTCGCCCGCTTCGACGAGCAGGCGGCTTCTGCCGTACGACGTCGCTCATCGCATGTCGCTCTAACGCGTCCGGGCCGTTCGCACGGCGCTTCGCTCGACACGAGCCACGCGTCATACCCCGTGACGAAGGAGATCTACCAGAGCGTCATCAACGGTTAGCAGTCTGTCGACGCGTCGGCCGAGGAGAGGGAACTGAGGGCGGCTTGCTTCCCATCGGCGTCGAGCTCGCCGTCGATCAGGCAGTCGCAGGACAGGCGACGCCCAAGGGGCCACCTACCGTGTCATGCCAAGCGTTCAGAGCGACGGCGTCGATTCCGGAGGGCATCGCCTCGACGCCCGCGCTCCTCGGGCGTCCAGTTGGCCTCGAGCTTGGCTCGTTGTCTCGACCACTTCGCTTGCTCCGCCTTCGTCATCCCTCGGATGACAAGGTCACCCGAGGAAACCTGCTCGCGAATGTGGAGAAGCTTCGCCTCGCGCGCGTCGTCCGCACGCTCTCGACTGGTGAACGCCACACTCAAAGCCTAGTCCGCATCGTGCAAATTGCCAGCTCGCAGGAGCCTAACCGCGAGGACAGCGGAGTGCGCCGTCGGCGGTGAGTCGCCGTGCTCGCGGTCAACGTGTCTGCCTGCAGTGACCTCTGAGGGGTGCTAGACGCCTCCGAGCGCGGTCGTGATCCTCTCGATCGCCGCCTTCTCCTCGTCCTTCAGCCCGCCCTTGGCCTCTGCCACGGCCGTCGACGTCGAGCACGAAACCACGATAGGCCTCGAGCTCGTCCGGGGCCTTCTCGCCGAGCACCGCAACTGCAGCGCCGAGGGCGTTCGTCGTTCCCTCCACTACTTCTTTCGGCGACGCGACCAGGCCGAAGCCGGTGCCGCGGGTCTCGGAGAGCTCGCGGACGAGCTGACTCTCGCTCTCGCGATGCGCGGCGAGTTGCTTCGCGAGGGTACTCGCCTCACCGAAAGCGTCGGTGAAGTCGCGGTGGGCTGTCGAGACGAGCATGCCGGCGCCCGTGACGCCCTGCTGGAGCTCCTTCCACTCGTCCTCGGTGAAGTCGGGCTTGCCTGCCATGTGTCCTCCTCGAATCACGGGTGTGACCCTGTCGAGCTTGCAGTGCTTTCGCCTGACGGTACCTTGCGGATTCTCCGACGCTCCTCTTGCCAACCGCTTGTGATCGTCGTACTTACATAGGCAGAGGGGGCCGGGTGGTCTCGCCTGTACTCAACGCCGAGCCGTCGCGGCGCTCCTCGCCACCCGGCCTCGTCGCGTTGGCAGAGACGCCTCGCCGGCGTTGTAAGCCGCTGGAGACTGGCCGAGTCAGCCCGAGACGTAGCCGCGCGACCCGACAATCCCCGCAAGGAAGCCCAGAACGGCACCTCCGGCGAGGACGAGGATCGCGGCGATGCGCGTCGGGTAGAAGAGACCGTACTGCTGGAGCAGGAGCCCGATCCCACTCGCGAGAACGACGCCGAGGAACATCGCCAGCAACGTCGCGAGTCCCGGCCGACCCCCGCGGAGCGCGAACGAGAGCACGCCGAGGCCACCGACGATGGCCATGGCGATGCCGATCGCGCCCGCGGCCGTCTCGAGCGGGTTGCCCTGGACGTCGACGAGCGCGACTGCCTCACACGTGAAGCCTTGCCCCGTGCTCGTGCCGACGATCTTGTACAGGCCGATCCCGTATGTCGCGTAGTCGTCGACCGAGACGACGCCCGTGGACGAGTTGACGGTCGTCGGCTGATCGCGCACCACATAGCGGATTCCGGCGAACTCGATCGCGAGCTTCAAGCGGTCGATCGGCTGGCTCGCGGTCATCGTCACCGGTACCGCTCCCGACTTAGGGACGCTGATCGCGGCGCTCCTCGCTAACGTGTCCCGGGCGACCACGTCCTGTCCGGCGATGGTGGCCTCGCAGGGCCCTTCGATCGTCGCCAACGCCTCGGGAGCAACGGCAAGCCCGACAACGACGACGAACGCGATAGCGAGGCGACGATGCATCGGGTCTCTTCGGATCGGCCAGTTTACTGCGGGTATCGGTCGGCTCGGCATGAGCCGGAGCGACCCCTAGTAGGGTTGCCGGATGCTGCCCATCGAGCGGCCGGGAAAGATCGTCTGCGTCGGTCTCAACTACCGTGACCACGCAGAAGAGCAGGGAGTCGATCTCCCGAGCGCGCCGCTCCTCTTCGCGAAATGGCCCAACGCCCTGATCGGCCCCAACGAGCCGATCGTCATTCCTCCGGTCGTGACGAAGTGCGACTACGAGGCCGAGCTCGGCGTCGTCGTCGGCACTCAGGTCAAGAACGTGTCGCGGGAGAACGCATTCGCAGCCGTCCGCGGCTATGTCTGTGCCAACGACGTCAGCGCTCGCGATCTCCAGTTCTCGGACGGACAGTGGACACGCGGGAAGTCCCCTGACACCTTCTGCCCGGTCGGCCCGCTCGTGCCCGCAGCCGAGATTGCCGATCCCCACAACCTGCGCATCCAGGCGATCGTGAACGGCGAGGTGCTCCAGGACTCGTCGACCGCGAACCTCATCTTCGGGATCGACGAAATCATCAGCTACGTCTCCCAGACGATGACGCTCGAGCCCGGTGACCTGATCCTCACCGGCACGCCCGCAGGAGTAGGCGTCTTCCGCGATCCGCAACGGCTGCTGGAGCCTGGCGACGAGGTGACGATCGCGATCGAAAGGGTCGGTACGTTGACCAACCCGGTCGTTGCCGGCTGACGGGTGACCACGATCTCGCGAACCGTCCTGCGCGAGCAGGTCAAGGAGATCCTCCTCGAGCGGATCCTTCGCGGAGAGCTCGAGCCGGGAGAGCGTCTCGTCGAGACCCGGCTGGCGCGCGAGCTCGGAACAAGCCAGGCGCCCGTGCGAGAGGCGCTCCGGGACCTCCAGCTCTTGCGACTCGTGGAGTCCGAGCCGTTCCGCGGCGCACGGGTTCGCGCGGTCGACGACTCGCAGCTCCTCCCCGTCTTCCCCGTCCGCGCCGCGCTCGAGGAGCTCGCTGCCCGCGAAGCCGCGCGGAACGCGGACGGCGACGTGGACGTTCTCGAACGCGAGCTGGAAGCGATGCGTACCGCGGCTGCGCGTGAAGACTGGCGAACGCAGATCTCGCACGACGTCGCGTTCCATCGCGCGATGGTCGAGCTCGCCGGGAACGAGCCGCTTCTGCAGAGCTGGCTCGGGCTCGGCGTCGAGGTCTCGACCGCGTTCGCCGTCTACTGGACGTTCTGGGACCAGTCCGACCTCGCCGAGTTCCACGTCCCGATCGTCGACGCGATTCGCAAAGGGGACTCGGCGAAGGCGGCCTCGGAAGCGCGCAAGCACGTCAAGCGCACAGAGCGTGTCGTCCGCCGGAGAACGCGCGCGGCGCAGCGCAAGAGGCCGGAGTGAAGCGACTCGACGAGCTGAAGGCCGGCGTCGTCGGTACCGGTTTCATCGGCGCCGTTCACGTGGATGCGCTGCGCAGGCTCGGCGTGGAGGTGCTCGGGGTGGCCGGCTCGACCTCAGAGCGGGCTCGCGCCAAGGGACTCGCACCGGCCTACGAATCCTTCGACGCGATGCTCGAGGACGAGCGCGTCGACGTGGTGCACCTGACAACGCCGAACCACCTCCACTTCCCGGAGGCAACGCAGGCTCTCGCGGCTGGGAAGCATGTCGTCTGCGAGAAGCCGCTGGCACTTACGTCGCTCGAGTCGGCGGAGCTCGTCGAGCTCGCGTCGACGTCAGGGCTGGTCAACTGCGCGAACTTCAACCTCCGCTTCTACCCGCTCGTTCAGGAGACGCGTGCGCGCGTCCGAAGCGGTGATCTCGGTGAGGTGTGGAACGTCCACGGCGGCTACCTGCAGGACTGGCTCGCCAGACCAGAGGACTGGAACTGGCGGCTCGAGACCGACAAGGGCGGCGAGCTCCGCGCAGTCGGCGACATCGGCTCGCACTGGATGGATCTCGCCCAGTTCGTAACCGGCCTCAGGATCGTCGAGGTGCTTGCGGACTTCGCGACGACGATTCCCGTTCGCCGGCGACCCGTGGGGGAGATCGAGACGTTCGCGAGCGCCGAGGGCGGCACCCGGCTCGATGCGCCGATGTCCACCGAGGACTTGGCGCACATCCTGCTCCGCTTCGAGAACAGGGCGCGGGGATCGATCGTCGTGTCGCAGGTGAGCTTCGGCCGCAAGAACTCGCTTCGGATCGAGGTCGACGGATCGGGCGGTTCGGCAGCGTGGGACTCCGAGTCGAACGAGGAGCTCTGGCTCGGCCACCGCGATCGCCCGAACGAGATCCTCCGGCGAGACCCCGGTCTCATGAGCCCGGAGGCGGCAGCTCGCTCGCACCTCCCCGTCGCCCACACCGAGGGCTACGCCGACACCTTTCGCGAGCTTTATCGGGCCGTGTACGCGGATGTGGCTCGCGGCGGACCGGCGGACGAGCCCGAGTATCCGACCTTTCGCGACGGCCACGTGGAGAACGTCCTCGGCGATGCCCTCGCGCTCTCGAATCGCGAACGCCGCTGGGTAGAGGTGCCGTCGTGAGGCTCGGATTGCTCACTGCTCCCTTCCCTCGCCGATCGCTCGACCGAGTCGCCGAGTGGGCTGCCGGCGAAGGATTCGAGATGCTCGAAGTGGCGTGCTGGCCGGGCGCAGGCGCAGAGCGGCGTCGCTATGCGGGGACGTCGCACATCGACGTCGCGAGCTTCGAGCCGGGTGTCGTGCGGGAGACGCTCGAGAAGCACGGGCTCGAGATCTCGTCGCTCGCCTACTACCCGAACAACCTCCACCCCGACCTCAAGGAGCGGCGCGCGGCGAACGCGCACCTGCGCAAGGTGATCGACGCCGCCGCAAAGCTCGAGGTTCCCATCGTGGGGACCTTCGCCGGGCGCGACAAGACGAAGAGCGTGCCCGACAACTTCCGCGAGTTCCGCAAGGTCTGGCCTCGGTTGGTCGACTACGCGGAAGGGAAGGGCGTCAAGATCGCGATCGAGAACTGCCCAATGATCTTCAGCTGGGACGAGTGGCCCGGCGGCACGAACCTCGCCTCCACCCCGGCCATCTGGGACGAGATGTTCTCGATCGTGGACAGCCCGAGCTTCGGGCTCAACCTCGATCCGTCCCATCTCGTGTGGCTCCAGATCGGTTACGACCGCGTGGTGCGCGACTACGCGGACAAGATCCTGCACGTGCACGCGAAGGACCTGGAGATCGACCGTGACGGGCTGTACCGAAACGGGACGATCTCGCTCGGGATGGGCTGGCAGGTGCCTCGGCTACCGGGGCTGGGCGAGGTGCGCTGGGATCGCTTCGTCGCGGCTCTGTACCGAGCCGGATACGACTACGTCGTATCGATCGAGCACGAGGATCGCGATTTCGAGGCGACCGAGGATCTCGTCAAACGCGGTTTCCTAATCGCGCGCGACGTTCTCCGCCCGCTACTTCACTAGCCTCGCGCGCGGAAATCCTCGATGGTTCGACGCACGCCGTCGGTCAGCGGCGTCTGTGAGAGCGAGCCGACGAGACGCTCCAGAAGGTCTGACTCGAGAGACTCAGGGAACGGAAGCGCCGTGTCCATCCACGTGATCTTGCCCGCGGTTTCTGGTGCTGCCGCTTCGATCGCCGCGACCACCTCTTGCATCGTGGACGGCTCGCCAGGGAAGTTCGCGACGTGCGCGCCGTCTGTTGCCCCCCGCGCGGCGAACACGAACGCGCGGCCGACGTCGGGCGCGTAGTCGTACTGCGCAGTTCCGCCATAGCCGATCTCGAAGGGCTCGCCCCTGGCCGCCGCTGCCATCGCAAGCGTCGGGCCGGAGGTCATGCCTTGATCCCGTCCCGGCCCGTACACGATGTACGGCCGGATGCCGATGGAGGCGACGCCTCCGTCATCCCAGAAGATCCGCGCCGTCCCCTCGTTCGCGACCTTGTACACGCCGTAGTGGGTCGTGGGGCTCGTCCCGCCCGACTCGGGCGCGGGCGAGGGATCGCTCGCGTTGTAGACGGCTGTAGAGCTTGCATACGCGATGCCCGGGATCCGGTCGCGACGCGCCTTCACGGCCTCGAAGACGACGACGGTGCCGACGACATTGACGCGTGCGCCGCGAATGGGATCGGCGCGGCAGAACGGCACTTGCAGGGCAGCAAGGTGAACGACACGCGTGATCTCGTGCTCGTCGAGCGCCCGGCCGAGAGCTTCGCCGTCGGTGACGTCGCCCGGCACCAGTGTCACCCGACCCCGCTCGGCCTCGTCGAGGATCAAGCGGAGCCGGTTGTCGTCCTCGCCGAGGTCGTAGCCGACGGGGTCTTCGCCATCGTCGAGCAGCGCCTTGAGCGCCCAGGCGCCGACGCACCCGAGAGCGCCGGTTACGAGCGTCCTTTCAGGCAAGCGGCGCGTCCTGATACACCGTCACGAGCTCGGTGTAGAACTCGATCGCGGCGCGCCCCTGCTCGTGCGGTCCCCAACCCGAGCCTTTGAGTCCGCCGAAGGGCACGTGGACGTCGGCGCCTGCGGTCTGCGAGTTCACGTGGATGATCCCCGCGCCGATCTCCTCAGTGAATCGCTGCACCGCGTACAGGTCGCGAGTGAAGATCGAGGCGGAGAGACCGAAGCGGACAGCGTTCGCGCGCTCCATCGCGTCGTCGAAAGTTGCGAAACGATAGAGGGAGGTCACCGGCCCGAACACCTCCTCGCAGGAGAGCTCGGCATCGTCCGCAAGCCCCTCGAACACCGTCGGCGCGATCAGGTAGCCGTCGTCGTCGGCACGCTCGCCACCTGCGAGCACCGTCCCACCTTCGCCCCGCGCGCGCTCGATCGCGCCGAGGATCTCCTCCATCGCGGTCTCGTGCACAACGGGGCCGACCTCGACCTCGGGATCGGCGGGGTCGCCAACCTTGCCGGCCGCGACCCGCGCGAGCAGGCGGTCGCGGAACTCGTCGTAGATCTCCTCCTGGACGAGGATGCGTCGCGTGGCAGTGCACTTCTGGCCGGCGGACCAGAACGCACCCGCGTAGGACGCCTCGACCGCGCGGTCGAGCTCCGCGTCGGCCATCACGATCAGCGGGTTGTGACCACCGAGCTCGAGCTGGACGCGGCAGTCCCGCGCGGTCGCTGCCTCGCGCACGCCCTGCCCGACCGCCACGGAACCCGTGAACGAGATCGCGCGGGTGCCCAGATTGCGGACGAGCTCGGCGCCCGCCTTCGAGCCCGACCCCGTGAGCACGTTCAGCACACCCGCTGGCAGGCCGGCCTCGGCGAAACTCTCGGCGACGTGCAGCCCCGTCCGCGGCGCCTCGTATCCGAGCTTGAGCACCACCGTGTTGCCATGGATCAGCGCCGGCGCCAGCTTCCACACTGGAATCGCGATCGGGAAGTTCCAGGGCGTGATCAGGCCGACCGCGCCAAGTGGCCGCCGCAGCGTGTAGAGGCGCTGATTCGCGACCGAGGGCGCGTACATCTCGCCGAGCGGCCGCCAGGCCTCACCCGCCGCGTAGCGAAGGATCGTCGCCGCGCGAAGTGCCTCGAGCCGGGACTCGCGCAGCGGCTTTCCCATCTCTGCGGTCATGTCCTGGGCGACCTGCGCCGCACGTGCTTCGAGGACGTTCGCGGCCTTGCCGAAGAACGCGGCGCGCTGGGCCGCCGGCAGCGCCGCCCACGCGGGAAATGCCTCGCGTGCTGCGTCGATCGCGGCGCTTGCGTCATCCGCGTCCGAGGCCGGATACACGCCGGTGACCTCGGACGGCCGCCAGGGATTGCGCTTTTCGTAGGTATCGCCGCTTGCGCTGTCGCGCCACTCGCCGCCGACGTAGTTCCGCGCGGGCGATTCGGTCAACGCCTCAGACATGGGCTGCAGTCCTTTCGAGGAGGCTGGAGGCGAGCACGACGGGGTTCGAGAGGATGCCGATGCCCGGCACCTCGATCTCGACGACGTGGCCCGGCTCGAGCGTGTAGTCGTCGGGCGGGACGAGGCCGGTGCCAGTGAGGAGAACACTCCCAGGCGGAACCGGGTTGTCGCGGACGAGGAACTCGACGAGCTCCTCGAAGGAGCGCTTCATCCGTCCGGTCGACGTCTCGCCCGCGAAGAACTCGGCACCGCCCGCGTCGAGGATGCGCATCCGGATCTCGAACGGCTCGCTCGGCACGGGAGACAGCACCGCCGGACCCAGCGCGCAGGCGCCTGCGTACACCTTGGCCTGCGGAAGATAGAGCGGATTCGCGCCCTCGATGTCGCGGGACGACACGTCATTCCCGATCGTGACGCCCGCGACGCTCCCGTCGTCGCCGAGCACGAGGCCGACCTCCGGCTCGGGGACGTTCCAGGCGGAGTCCGAGCGAATGCCCACTGGGGCGCCGGGGCCGACCGTGCGGCGACATCCCGCGTCCTTCAGAAAGAGCTCCGGGCGCTCCGCGTCGTAGACCAGTGAGTAGACGTCCTGGACGGCGCTCTCCTCGATCCGCGCGTCGCGCGATCGCTCGTACGTCACGCCCGCGCACCAGACCTCAGGTGGCTCGAGCGGAAGCAGGAGCTCGTACGGGTCGGCCAGCGTGAGCCGGTCGGCGTCGAGCGCCCGAACGCACGCGCCGCTTTCGGTCACGACCACGCCGCTGTTCGCGACTCCGCGCTCGACCCCGTTGGGGCCGCGGAGCCGGACGCGGAGCATCAGTAGACCGCCCGCCCGCCGGAGATGTCGTACGTGGCGCCCGTCGAGAAGGAGCACTCCTCGCTTGCGAGCCAGCAGATGAGCGCGGCGACCTCGTCTGGACTCCCCATGCGCCCCATGGGGATGCGCTCGACCATGTAGTCGATGTGCGCCTGCGAGACGCCTTCCAGGATCGGGGTCTCGATCACCGCGGGCGCGACGCAGTTGACGAGAACCCCGGTCCGGGCTAGATCCTTGCCGATCGCCTTGGTTAGCGCGATAACCGCGGCCTTGGAGGCGGAATACGCAGCAGCCATCGGATTGCCTTCCTTGCCGGCGATCGAGGCGACGTTGACGATGCGGCCGTAGCCGCGCTCGACCATTCCGGGAGCAACGGTCCGGTTGCAGAAAAACACACCGTCGGTGTTGATCGCGAGCACGCGCCGCCATTCTTCGTCCGAGATCTCCATGCTCGGAAGCGAGACGCCCGGAACGCCGGCGGAGCAGACGAGCACGTCGATCGCGCCGAGCTCGTCCTCGACGCGCTTCACCGCGGCCTCGATGTCGGCCGACTTCGAGACGTCGCCCGCGAGCGCGAGCACGCCTTCCGCGGACGCGGGCTGCAGGTCGAACGAGGCGACAGCGGCGCCTTCGGACACGAGTCGTCGCGTCACAGCCGCGCCGATTCCGCTGGCTCCGCCGGTGACGAGCGCCACGCGCTCGGAAAATCGATAATCGTTGCTCACGTGAGGGTCAAGCCTAGAGTCTGACGAGCATGGACTTCGATCCGAAGCGCGACTACCCGCTGGGAACCCAGAGGCCGGACCTCGTCTCGACTCCGGGCGGGATGCCCCTGTCGGAAGTCACGCTCGACTCGCTCCGAGCCGGGCGCATCGACGGCGCCGAGATCCGCGCGACCTCGGAGACGCTTCGCCTGCAGTCCCAGGTCGCCCGCGCCGCAGGACGCGAACCGCTGGCAGAGAGCCTCGAACGCGCCGCCGAGCTGGCCGCAGTTCCGGATGATCTCCTGCTCGCTGTCTACACCGCGCTCCGCCCGCGCCGGGCGACAGCGGCGCAGCTCGAAGAGTGGGCCGCGCAACTCGAGGTGCACGGCGCCGATCGAACGGCTGACTTCGTGCGGGAGGCCGCCGGCGTCTACGCGGAGCGAGGGCTTCTTGCCGACGCGTAGCCGACGCTTCGTCTCGCGGGAAGCGCGAGATCTGCACCGCGAGACGCTCGTATCGCCGCTTCCCGAGCTCGGTCTGGTTGCAGCTGACGGGCCGCTGGACCCACAGCCGGAGCTCGTTCTCGAAGACGGCGTCGTCGTCCGCATGGACGGCCGCGCCGCCGCCGAGTTCGACGTGATCGACCGCTTCGTCGTCGCGCACGGGCTCGATCTCACAGTCGCCGGCGAGGCGATGGGGTTGGAAGATAGAGAGCTCGCGCGGATGCTCGTCGACATCGGCGTGCCCCGCGCCGAGCTCGTCCGCCTCGCGCGTGGCCTGACTCCGGCCAAGCTCGCGCGCGTCATCGGCCTGCTCGATCCGGTCGAGCTCATGCTCGCCCTCAAGAAGCTTCGATCTCGCCGCGCGCCCTCGAATCAAGCCCATGTGACCAATCTGAAGGAGAGTCCCGCGCTGCTCGCGGCCGACGCGGCAGAGGCAGCGCGACGTGGCTTTGCCGAGATCGAGACCACGGTCGGGGTCGCCCGCTACGCGCCGCTGAACGCGATCGCGCTGCTCGTGGGATCACAGACCGGCCGCCCCGGAGTGATGACGCAGTGCGCCGTCGAGGAGCGGCGGAACCTCGAGCTCGCAATCCGCGGCCTCGTCACGTACGCCGAGACGCTCTCGGTCTACGGCACCGAGCCCGTCTTCGTGGACGGCGACGACACGCCCTGGTCGAAGGCGTTTCTCGGCGCCGCGTACGCGTCCCGCGGAGTCAAGGTGCGCTTCACCTCGGGCACCGGCTCGGAGGCGCTGATGGGGTACGCGCAGGGCCTCTCGATGCTCTATCTCGAGGCGCGCTGCCTGGCTGCGGTGCGCGCCGCGGGCTCCCAGGGAGTGCAGAACGGGTCGATCTCGTGTGTCGCACTCGTGCTCTCGGTGCCAGGCGGCACCCGCGCGATCCTCGGCGAGAACGTGCTCGCGGCGTGGCTCGACCTCGAGGTCGCCTCAGGCAACGACGCAATCGCCTCGCACTCGGAGATCCGCAAGACCGCGAAGCTGATGGGGCAGTTCCTCCCGGGCACGGATTTCGTGACCTCCGGGTACTCGGTCATGCCGCGGCGCGACAACACCTTCGGCGGCGGAAACTTCGACGCCGACGACCTGGACGAATGGCTCACAGTCCAGCGCGACTGGCAGGTCGATGCGGGGATCGAGCCTGTCTCCGAGGAAGAGGTACTACGCGTACGCGAGCAAGCAGCCCAAGCTTTGCAGGCAGTCTTCCAGGAGCTCGGCCTCCCGCCCGTGTCGAACGAGGAGGTCGCCGCAGCGACGACCGGGTACGACTCGAGCGAGATGCCCGACCGCGACCGGGCCGCAGACGTCGAAGCCGCAGACGAGCTCCTGGCACGCGGCGTCTCCGGCCTGGATGTCGCCCTCGCGCTCGACCAGCGGGGATTCGGTGAGATCGCGGAGGCCGTCCTCTCCATGCAACGCCAGCGGGTCTCCGCCGACTATCTGCAGACCTCAGCCGTGATCGACGCCCAGGGTCTCGTCCACTCCGCGGTGAACGACCCGAATCTGTACTCGGGGCCGGGCACGGGCTACCGGCTCGAAGGCGAGCGCTGGGAGCTCCTGCAGTCGCTCCCGAACGTGGTCGACCCCGCCGAGCTCCTCGGAAGCGACGCCCAAGGAGAGCTCGTCGTGGTCGAGCGTGGAGAAGCGGCGAAGGGTGACGACTCCACAGAAGTCGTAGTCGCGGTCGGCCCCGCCTTTGCAGGCGCGATCCGCAAGACGATCAACGACCTGAGCCACCGGGAGGTGCTCGAGTCGCTCTGCGACGGAATCCGAGACGGAGGCGCGAAACCGAGAGTCGTCCGCATTCGCCGCGTGGCCGACGTCGCCTTCATCGCCCACGAGGGCGCGCGGCTCTCGGGCTCGGGCATCGCGCTGGGGATTCAATCGAAGGGCACCGCGGTCATCCACCGCGCCGATCTCGAACCCCTCGACAACCTCGAGCTCTTCGGCATGTCGCCTCTGTACACGCTCGATTCGTATCGGGCCATGGGCAGGAACGCGGCCGGCTACGCGCTCGGGCAACGCGTCGGTCCCGTTCCCACCGAGCTCGACAACTTCGCGCGCGCGAAGCTCATCGTCCGAACGACGTTGTTGCATGCGCGGGAGACGCAGGCTGTCCGCCCGGGAGCGGCACCGGTCGAGCTCGAGCTCGCGGCCGTGCCCGCGGCCGCTGGTTGAGAGGAGGACAGCATCGAGGAGGCTCCGCAGACCTGGCACTACGGGCTCGTGGCGAAATGGTGGTCGGAGTTCAACGATGACTTTCGGCCGCACGAGATTCCGTACTTCCAGAAGTTCATCGAGCAAGCCGGTCAGCCGGCCCTCGACGTCGCGTGCGGGACAGGCCGCTTGCTGCTCCCGTATCTCCGAGCTGGGCTGGACGTGGACGCGTGCGACGTCTCCGCGGACATGGTCGCGCTATGTCGCGAGAAGGCGACTCGCGAAGGGTTCTCGCCCAATCTCTATGTGCAGCCGATGCATGAGCTCGACCTGCTCCGCCGGTACCGGACGATCTACGTGTGTGGGGCGTTCGGTCTGGGAAGCACCCGCGACCGAGATCTCAAGGCCCTGGAATGCTTCCACGAGTACCTGGAGCCCGGTGGGACATTGCTCTTCGACAGCGAGGTTCCGTATGCGGATGCGCGGCAATGGCGGTACTGGCTGAAGGACGAACGCGCTCTCCTGCCCGAGGCTTCGCGACCGCCGGGAGGCCGACGGCGCGCGGCTGACGGAGCCGAGTATGCGCTGCGTTCTCGTGTCGTCGGTCTCGACCCGCTCGGCCAGCGCGTGACCCTCGAGATGCATGCCGAGATGTGGCGCGACGACACGCTGCAGTTAGAGGAGACCCACACGCTGGACATCGGCCTGTACTTCAGGAACGAGCTGCTCCTGATGCTGGAGCGAGCCGGATTCGGCGACGTCGTCGTTCACGGTGAGCACACGGAGGCCGAGCCAAAGAGCGACGACGAGTTCCTGGTGTTCGTGGCCACGAAGTAGCCGACGGAGCGGCTCCAGGCCGCTTTCTCGGCCGTCCGCTTTGACTACGTGCTGGGCTTGCCGCCCTGACCCCAATGGCTCGGCTGGACGCCCTGGATGATGACGTGGATGTGCTCCTTCTCCGCGCCGCTCGACTCGTGCAGGGCGTCTGTCAGCGCCTCGATCATCTTAGGCACGGACTTCTCGGTCACGCGGCGATCGTAGAGCTTGACCTCGATCATGGGCATGTGGCTCCTTCATTCGGGTTGCAGCGATCTTAGGCAACCTCGGTTCTCGGTCAGGAGCCGAACAGCTGCTCGACGAAGAACTTCGCCGCGACGTCGAGCCGGTCGCCGTACACCGCTTCTGCAACTGCCAGCACCTGGGCAGCATCCGCGAGACCTACCTCGCGAGCGAGGAGCTGCACGTCCTCTTCGTCCTCGCCCACGCGATGGGAGAGAACCTTCATCGCGAGCAAGATCCTGGGTGACGCGGTCGAGACGCGCAGTCCCTCCACTTCGAGCACGAGGGGCGCATCAGGATCGGCGCCCTCGAGGAAGCCCTTGACGGCGTCGTTCAGCCAGCCATCGGGAAGGTCACGCTCCTCCGCGAGCTGCCCGGCGAGCTCGTAGATCACCGTCTTCGGCTCGAACACGGCATCGATGTCGCGGGTAGACCGACGCTCGTCGAAAGCCAGCGCGATGGCCGCCCCACCGACGACGTACATCTCTCCCTCGATCCCGCGCGCGGCGAGCCGTCCGCCGAGATCCGTGAGAAGGTCGACGATCTCGGCGCG
>JALZOK010000089.1 GCA_030857225.1 Actinomycetota bacterium | reverse complement strand
CGGGGCCCGCAACTTCACGTCGCCGTTCGGAAAGGTCACCCAGGGCAAGATCGACCCGAAGTTCATGCCAACCGCTCCTCCCAAGTAGTCCCTCCGACAGCGCCGGGCCACACTCCCCCTGTGGCCTGGCGCACCCCCACATGCGCCGATCACTTCTCCTCATCACCGCCGTCCTCGTCGCCCTCGGCGTCGGAATCGGGGCGTTTGCTCTGAGTCGCGGCGGCGAGAGCTCGATCGCGGCGGCGCTCGCGGAGGTCGAGCGCGAGCTCGCGACGACGCCGCTGCCGCGTGTCGGACTCGGCGAGGCATCGCCTCCGCCCGCGCTCACGGAGGGATGGCAAACCAACTTCGAGAAGCGCCTCGTGCCGCTCTCGGAATTCCAGTCGGGCGGGCCTGGGAAAGACGGCATCCCGGCGATCGACGTCCCGCGCTTCGCGCCCGTCCGCGAGACCAGGTTCCTGGAGCCCCAAGAACCCCTGATCGAGCTGGTCGTCGACGGTAAGACGAGGGGCTACCCGATCCAGATCCTGATCTGGCATGAGATCGCGAACGACGAGATCGCGGGCGTCCCGGTGTCGGTCACGTTCTGCCCGCTCTGCAACACTGCCGTCGTCTTCGACCGCCGTGTCAAAGCCCGCGTGCTCGACTTCGGCGTCAGCGGCAACCTCCGCAACTCCGATCTCGTCATGTACGACCGGCAGACCGAGTCCTGGTGGCAGCAGTTCGGCGGCCAGGCGCTCGTCGGCGAGCTCGCAGGCACCCGGCTCCGGAAGCTCCCGGCCCGCATCGTCAGCTGGGCGGAGTTCCAGCGCGAGCACGCGGAGGGCGAGGTACTCACCCGGGACACGGGCAACCGGCGATCGTACGGGCAGAATCCCTACCCCGGCTACGACGACGTCTCGAGCCCCCCGTACTTCCCGACCAGGAACGCGGACGATCGACGACTTCCGGCCAAGGCACGCGTCGTGCTGCTCGAGAGCGGCGACGAGGCCGCGGTCGTCCCGCACTCCGTACTCGCGAGTCGCGGGCCGGCCCGTGCCCTTCGACCAGCCGTTCTGGTTCGCGGTCGCAGCGTTTCGACCCGACGCGCGGATCGTTCGCTGAGCGGAACCCAAACGCGCAGTCCGACCAGACTGCGCCCTGAGCATAGGAGTGAACATTATGGTGAAGGCAGCGATCGTTCTTTTGGCCGACATCGAGACGCACGGTGACATGGGCCGGGCGGCGAATGCCTTGATGACGGTCCAGGAGTTCAAGGACGAGGGCGACGAGGTTACGCTGATCTTCGACGGCGCGGGAGTGCGTTGGGCGGCTGAGCTGGCGAAGCCCGACAACAAGCTGAACCCGTCCTTCGAGAAGGCGAAGGACAAGGTGGCGGGCGCGTGCCACTACTGCGCCGGCGCGTTCGGCGTCCGGGAGGAACTCGAGGCCCAGGGCATGCCGCTGCTCCGCGACCACAAGGGTCATCCGAGCATTCGCGGGCTTGTCGCCGCCGGCTACGAGGTGATCACCTTCTGACGCTCAGCCTGGCGACGTTGACGAGCTCGCGGGTTGCTCACCGCGCCAGGACGAACGAGCGGCGCCACGTCGTTTCACATATCATCCTTTTATGATATGAACAGGAGGTTTTGGTGACGAGACAGCGATTCGAGATCAAGGGCATGACCTGCGACCACTGCGCGGTAAAGGTCGAGGCAGTTCTGGAGAATGCGGGCGCGCAAGGTGTGTCCGTCGACTACCGGCGCGGCTTCGCGGAGTTCGAGGCCGAGGGTGTCGACTTCGCGCAGGCACGTGCGGTTCTGCGCGACACGAGTTACGAGCTCGGGGAGCCGCTCCCGATCGAGGGCGACGGCAGCCCGAAGCCGCTCGATGCGCTCACTGGAGAGGAGTCAGGCGAGTTCGAGTACGACCTGGCGATCGTCGGGGCGGGTGCGGCGGCGTTCGCGGCGGCGATTCAGGCTTTCGAGCGGGGCGCGAGGGTGGCGATTGTCGAGCACGGCACCGTCGGCGGCACCTGCGTGAACATCGGCTGCGTCCCCTCGAAAGCGATGCTTCGCGCCGGCGAGATCTATAGCGCGGCACAGCACAACCCGCACCAAGGCGCGCCGACCTCGGCCGGGCCCGTCGACCTCTCCGCGCTCGTCGCTCAGAAGGACGCGCTCGTCGAGAAGATGCGCAGCGAGAAGTACTGCGATCTGATCGACGAGTACGGCTGGGATCTGGTCAAGGGGCACGCAGAATTCGCGAACGCCGAGACGCTGCTCGTCGATGGCAAGCCGCTGCGGGCGCGGCGCTACCTGGTCGCTACCGGTGCTCGCCCGGCGATCCCGCCGATCGACGGTCTCGAGGAGACTGGCTATGTCACCTCGACCAGCGGGCTCGAGCTGAAGCAGCTGCCCAAGCGGCTGCTGGTGGTCGGCGGCAACTACATCGGTCTCGAGCTGGGGCAGCTGTACGCGCACCTGGGCTCGGAGGTGGTGCTGTTCGAGATGCTCGAACGGATCTCGCCGCTCGAGGAGCCTGAGGTCGCCGAGACGCTGACTGAGATCCTCGAGGCGGACGGGATCCAGCTCGTGACCGGTGCCAGAGTCGTCCGCGCCGGCCGCGACGGCGGGCAGAAGACCCTGACCGTGATGGTGGACGGCGAGGAGCAGGTCTTCCGCGGCGACGAGATCCTGATCGCCGCCGGCCGCCGGCCGAACACCGACAAGCTCGGGGTCGACCGTGCCGGCGTCGAGCTCGACGAGCGCGGCGCGATCCGCACCGACGACACGCAGCGGACGTCGAACCCGCGCGTGTACGCCGCCGGCGACTGCACCACCTCGCCCCAGTTTGTCTACGTCGCCGCCGCGCAGGGCGCGACCGCCGCCCGGAACGCCATCGCCGACGGCGACGAGCGGCTCGACTACACGGCGCTGCCGCGCGTCACGTTCACGCATCCGCAGGTCGCCGCTGTCGGGCTGACCGAGGCGCAGGCCGCAGAGCAAGGGCTCGAGGTCGAGGTACGCACGCTGCCGCTCGAGGCCGTCCCTCGAGCCACTGTGAACCTCGACACGCGCGGCTTCGTCAAGATCGTGGCCGAGCGGGAGGGCGGCCGGATCGTCGGCGCGACCGCGGTCGCCGAGAACGCCGGCGACCTCATTCTCGCTGCGGTCTATGCGGTGCAGTTCAAGCTGACCACCGACGACATCGCCAAGACTTGGGCGCCGTACCTGACGATGAGCGAGGGCTTCAAGCTCGCCGCGCAGATCTTCACGCGCGACGTCTCGAAGCTGTCGTGCTGCGCGGCATGAGCGGCGAGCGCTACGACGCCGTCGTCCTCGGCGCAGGCCCGGCCGGGGAGGTCGCGACCGGGATTCTGGCCGGCGCCGGGCTGAAGGTCGCCCTTGTCGAGCGCGAGCTGGTCGGCGGCGAGTGCAGCTACTGGGCCTGTATCCCCTCGAAGACCCTGCTGCGGCCGCCGGAGGTCCGGCACGAGAGCAGCCGTACCGCGGGTGTGTCGACGCCAGAGCTCGACTGGGCTCGGGTCACCGCCTACCGCGACTGGATGATCCGCCATCTCGACGACTCGGGCGCCGTCTCCGGCTACCAGGAGCAGGGCGTCACCGTCTTCAAGTCGGCCGGGAAGCTCGCCGGCCAGGGCCGGGTCGAGGTGGACGGGCAGGTGCTCGAGACAGAGCACGTGATCGTCGCAACCGGCTCCGAGCCGCAGATCCCCCCGATCGAAGGCCTCACCGAGGCCGGCTACTGGACAAACCGCGAGGCGACGACGCTGAAGGAGATCCCGAAAAGCGCCGTCTTCATCGGCGGCGGCGCCGTCGGGGTCGAGCTCGGCCAGATGCTCGCCCGCTTCGGCTCGCAGGTGACGGTCGTGCACAGTGCCGACCGGCTGCTCAACCGCGAAGACCCGGAGGTCGGGCGTCTGATCGCGGAGGAGCTCCAGTCCGACGGGATTCAGCTAGCCCTTGGCCGCCGCGCGACACGCGTGCGGCTCGACGGCGGCGAACGCCTCGTCGAGCTCGACGACGGTAGCGAAGTCCGCGGCGAAGCGCTCGTCATCTCCGCTGGGCGCCGGCCGCGCGTGCAAGATCTCGGCCTCGAAACCGTCGGGATCGACGTCGGCGGGCATGGGATCCCGGTCGACGAGCGCTGCCGCGCCGCCGAGGGCGTCTGGGGGATCGGCGATGCAACCGGCGTCTCGCTCTTCACCCATGTCGGCAAGTACCAGGCGCGGGTGGCGACGGCGAACATCCTCGGCGAGGATGCGGTCGCCGACTACCGCGCGGTCCCGCGCGTCGTCTTCTCCGACCCCGAGGTGGCCGCGGTCGGGCTGACGGCCGCCCAGGCGAAGGAACGGGGGCTCGTTGTCTCTGAAGTGACGCTCGATCTCCCGAACGCGATCGCGCGGCCCTACACCTACGAGGAGAACCCGCGCGGCTCGTTCGGCCTCGTCGTCGACCGCGAGCGCGACGTGCTCGTCGGCGCCTGGGCCGTCGCACCGCTTGCTGGCGAGTGGATCCACCAGGCGGTGCTCGCGATCCGCGCCGAGATCCCGGTTGCGGTGCTCAGCGACACGATTGCGCAATTCCCGACCTTCAGCGAGGCGTACGTGAGCGCCCTGCGCAAACTGAACGTTACAGAGACGCCGCGATGACTCAACTCGAAGCCCCGTTCCGGCTTCCCGAAGCACCCGTACGCGGCGACCTGGTCGCGAAGTACTTCCGCGGGCTCGGCGACCCCACGCGCATTCGCATCCTCGAGTTGTTGCGCGACGAGGGCGAGCTGTCGGTGGGAGAACTGGTCGAGCGGCTCCGGGTGCCGCAGCCGAAGGTGTCGAACCATCTCGCCTGCCTGCGCTGGTGCGGCTTCATCGAGGCGCGGCGCGAGCATCGCGTCGTCTACAACCGAATCGCCGACGAGCGAGTCGTGAGGATGGTCGACTTGGCGCACGCGCTGCTGGACGACAACGCAGAGCATGTCGCCGCCTGCTGCCGGATCGACGAGCGGTGAGAGAAGTGCGCAAGAGCCTCGGCCTCGGCGGGATCGCCCTGCTCTCGATCGCCTGCTGCGTCGGCCTGCCGCTGATCGTCACAGCCGGCTTCAGCGTCGCGGCAGTCGCCTGGGTCGGCGGCATCGCGATCGGCGCGATCGCGCTCGCCGCCGCGCTCACCCTACTCGCCCTCCGGATCCGGACGCGCCACTCTTGCAAGATCTCTGCCCCTCCGACGCCAAGGAGCCCTCTGTGACCGAGTGCCACTGCTGCGCCCCGGCGCCGTCGCGCGGCAAGGAGACGACGGGTGCCGCCGGCACCGGCCCGCTCGTAGAGATCCTCTACTTCGACGGCTGTCCCAACCACCATCCGGCGGTCGCGTTCGTCGAGCCCATCAGTGATGAGCTCGGCCTCGAGCCTGAGATCCGGCTCCTGACCGTGACTGACGACGAGGCCGCGAAGCAGCTGCGCTTCCTCGGCTCGCCGACGATCCGCGTCGGCAGCCGCGACGTCGACCCGCACACGAAAGATCGCGACGACTACGCGCTCTCCTGCCGCGTCTTCCGCACCGACGCTGGGATCGTCGCGCAGCCGGACGAACGTTGGGTTCGAGACGCGCTCCTGCGCGAAGCCGGAGTTCTCGCCTGAGCGGCAGCACCGTCACCTTCGCCTTCGTCGCCGGCACGGTCGCGACGGTGAACCCCTGCGGCTTCGCGCTGCTGCCGGCCTACCTCGCACGCCGGATCGGCACCGAAGACGGCGCGGATCGCGCCGCGGACGCGGTCGCGCGAGCGTTGCTGGTCGGCGCGGTCACGACGGTGGGCTTCATGGTCGTCTTCGGCACGATCGGGACCGCGATCGGACTCGGCGCCCGTGAGCTGATCCACGCGCTGCCCTGGGCCGGACTGACGATCGGCGCCGCGCTTATGGTCGCAGGTGCGGCAGTCCTGAGCGGAAGGCACTTCGGTCTCAGGTTGCCGGGCCCGCGGCAAGGCATCGGCCGAGTCGGAGTGCGCGGCGATCTCCTCTTCGGACTGGGCTACGGGACGGCGTCGCTCTCCTGCACGCTGCCGATCTTCCTCGCTGCCACCGGAACGGCGGTGACAGGAAGCGTCGCCGAGAGCGTGTTCAGCTTTCTCGCCTACGCCGCCGGGATGGGCACGATCCTCACGGCTCTCGCCGTTGCGGCCGCGCTCTCGCAGAAGGGCCTCGCGCTCGCCTTGCGTCGCGTCGTTCCCTACGTCAACCGCGCGAGCGGAGCGCTGCTTCTGCTGGCGGGCGCCTACGTCGTCTACTACTGGGCCTTCTTCCTGCTACCCGGCGCTGACTCGCGCACGAGCGGCCGCTCGGTAATCGATCGCGGCGGACTCGTCTCTAGCCGGATTGCGACCTGGCTCACCTCGTCGAACGGCAAGTTCGCGGCGGCAGTACTGCTTGCAGGGATCGTCGCGCTCGTCGTCTGGGCGCTCTGGCGGCGGCTCTTCGGCGGAGTGACCGGCGGGCCTGCAGGTATGGAAGTCGTCTCCGCGCAGGTGCGCGAATCGGTCAACTCAGATGAAAGGAGTCCGCATGAGCAAGCGTCCAGCAAAGCGTGAGCGCCAGGGGCGACCGCCCGGATCGCGGGAATCGCAGCAGGAGCGGCCCGGTTGGATGAAGTTCGCTTTTGCCGCGGCCGTCCTCGTCGTGGTCGGTGCGGCCGCCGCGGCCGTCGTCCTCAGTCGGAGCGGCAGTGGCTCGAGCGCGACCGCGCCGGCCTCCGCCGGTTCGCCGTCGGCGAAGTCGAGCGGCTCGGCGTTAGAGCTGCGCGGCACAGACCCGGTGACCGGCAAGCAAGTCCATCTCGCGTCCTACGCCGGCAAGCCGGTCGTGCTCAACATGTGGGCCTCCTGGTGCACGGGCTGCGCCGCCGAAGCGCGAGCGCTCGCCAGCTTTGCGCGCGCCCATCCCGAAGCGCAGGTTGTCGGGATCGACGTCCAGGACACGAAGAGCGGCGCGAGGGCGTTCTACCGCCGCTTCGGCTGGCGGCACCCGAGCATCTTCGACCCGAGCGGGAGCCTCGCCGCCGAGCTCGGTCTACAGGCGCTGCCGACCACGGTCTTCCTCGACCGCACGCACCGAGTCGTGGAGCGGATCGCCGGCGAAACCGACCTCGCCGGTTTCACCGCCGGCCTGCAGCGGGCGACGACATCAGCGGGTACGCCGTAAAACTGAGGCGTTGTCTCGTCGACGACGCCTCGCGGGACACACGACGGACAGATCAGAAACGACACGCGCTGCGCAGCCAGGGGGTCAACGCCAGCGCAACTCGTTGGATAAGGCTTAGTTGCAGACACTTCGGTGTGATGCGCCGGTTGCAGCGGTCTCGGGCGGACTTTCAATCCCGAACTGCTCTCGTCGCACGCGAGCTGAATGGTCTCACGGAACTTGAGAGAGCTAAGCAGATTCAAACCGGCGACCTTATTGGTGCGATCCAGGCGCTCGAATATGTGCCTGCGCAAGATGGGCCTGTGGCTCCGTGCGGGTACAAAACGGGTACGTCAGCTCGGGCACGGGCGGGCACGAGCGTCCACTGCGTGACCTGAAGAACTGCTCAGTTTCCAGCGGGAACGTGCTCGCGTATGCCCGCGAGTGGACGGGCGCCGCTACTCGTCTTTCCCTACACAGAACGAGTCAAGCTCTGCCACGGCAATGCGAGATACGCCGCAACCGTCTTCTCACCAGGGATTCGCGCCGCGAGGATGGAGCGTTTATGGAGCCTAGCGGGCGCAACCAGTGGCAACCGGTGGCAAATCCAGCGGGCGTCGAAACCGCAGAAACAAGCCAAATCCGTTGCCATGCGTTGCCACCAGTTGCGGTGAGAGCTTCATGGTAAGGAGGGGGTCGACGGTGAGTCCGCCAGACAGGTAGTAACCCATGTCGCCCGTAATGAGGTCTTCGCGCGTCCCGGGTGGTAGCCTGGACTTGAACTTTCTTCAGGACTCTCCAAATGGCAGACGAGCGCGAACTTCCACGCTTCACCGACAACTTTCTTCGTCTGCTCGGTCTGCACGGGCTGAGTCAACACTTCACGGCCCAGCTTCTTGGTGTCTCGGAAGCGACGATGAGCTCCTGGATGCGCGCGAAATCAACGCCATCGCTCGCGAAGGCGATCGACATCGCAGAGTTGTTCCAGATCAGCACCGATCGCCTGATGGGAGCGCAGTTCTCCGACCTCCTCGCGCACGAGCTCGCCGATCCCGATCGCTTCGAGCAGGTCGAGAAGCGGATCAAGCGAGGTCGCACGAAACTGAAGTCCGTGTGACAGACGGCAACCCTGACGAGAGCTGGGACGACTGGGTTCCAGAGCTCGAGGACACCGAGGTCGAGCGCTTCAAGTGGGGATGGAGCGCACCCGACGGCGCGCTCGTTTGGCGGGCGAGCGGACCCGGCGATGGTCTGCCGTCACACGCGGAGCAGCTGAAAGCGACATGGGGGAGAGAGCCCAGTTCGACAGCCGGCGACGTACTCGGCGACACCGAGTACATGCCCGCTCGAGCATCCGAAGCCGCCGTTGTTGTCATCCATGCCTACTACGGCGGGCGGGTTCCTGACGCCGTGGTCGACTGGTTCCGAGAGGCCTTCCCGGACGCTCAACTGCGCCTCCTACGCGGCGAGTGAAGGTCGCGGGTCGCTCGTCCATTCGGCTAGAATCGCCCCGAATTGCGCGCTCTCGGAAAAGTTGGGAGAGCGTAGATTGTAAGAAATTTGTAAAAGTGCCTGCAAATAGGCACAGTTTGGGCGGTTAGCTCAGTTGGGAGAGCACCAGCTCGACAAGCTGGGGGTCACTGGTTCGAGCCCAGTACCGCCCATGAACTTGGGGTGCACTAACCACGACGGCAGCGGCCGAACATCGGCGGTCGGAGCGCCTCGTGGGGGGCGTGCGTGGCGGAATGTCTCTCGAGCGCTACGACAGGGACTAACCTCTTGGCCGAGTCGCCAATGCCTGACCGCTCATCACAGACATCCAGAGCAGCGATCCCGCTCGAGGGGGTGCCCTACACGACCCGTCCGCTCGATGCCTCCACGTGGGACGCGTTTGCGGAGTTGGTCGAGCGCAACAATGGGGTCTACGGAGGATGCTGGTGCATCGCGTATCAGCTGGAGTACAAGCGTGGCGTCAGCGATCCCCGCACGCTGAAGAAGCAGCTGGTAAGGGCGGGCCGTGCGCACGCCGCGCTGGTCTTCGACGAGGACGACCTCGCGCAGGGCTGGTGCCAGTACGGCAGTCCGGAGGAGCTCGGGCTCAAGCACAACCGTGAATACGCGAAGGACCCACCGCCGCCTGCGCGCTGGCGGATCACCTGCATCTTCGTCGACAAGCGGCATCGTGGCCAGGGGATCGCGCGAGCCGGGCTCGAGGGCGCGCTCGCGCAGATCGCCACCGCTGGCGGCGGCCTCGTTGAGGCGACCTCCGAAGTGACCGCCGGTCGCAAGGCTCAGGATCGGTTCCTGTTCAGCGCGACCGTCGAGCTGTTCGAACAGTACGGGTTCAGGCGGGGACGGCAGGTCGGCAAGCACGCGTGGATCGTGAGCCGAAAGATCGCCCCTCGCGTAGCGGACACTGAGGCGCGCAGCAAGCCATAGACTCCGGCGCTCCGGCTCAGTCGGCGAAGCACGGTCGCGCTCCGGCTTACTCGCCGTAGAGGGTGATGGTCGCCGTGCGAACCGTCTCTTGCTTGATCACCGCTGAACGGCGTTCTCGAGGTCGAGCGGCTCGGCAGAGACGTGGTTTGTACAACGGCGAGTTCCGTCCACTTACGAACACCCTGAAAAGGTTGGGGTTTCATCTATCTCGAGTAGGAACGCTGATCGGTCGCGTCTGGTTGCGTCCGGGAATCGCCGCCCATTTGGACGCGGGCACGATCGCTGTCGAAGGCTTCTCGGAGATCCCGAGCGCTCGGAAGCCTGGCCGTTGGGGCAAAGGAGCCTGGCCCACATCGATTGCATCACCTGCGGGCTGAGTTCGATCGGCGGCGGCGTGTGCTGCGCTTCCACCAATGGCCAAGTTGGTGGAGTTTCCAGGTCGACTCGACTCCCTCGGCGCGTGCTCGTAATCTTGCAAAATCCCTCCAACGAGGCGTTTCTGACGGTTGCCATTTGGGAAAGACGTCAAGCACAAAGCGGCAATCGACAAGAGGGAAGGGACATGACAAGACCACACAAGGCGGGAAAGGCTGCTGCAGTCACGGGCTTTTTGACTGCATCGGTGCTGGCGCTACTCATGCTTGGTACATCCGCGACGGCTGCTCCGCAGGTCGCGCCGGTGAACATCGAGCCTCCCACGATCACGGGCACACCACGCGTCGGCGAGGCGCTGACCGCACAGAACGGCACCTGGGCGAACAGTCCGACCCAGTACCGGTATCGCTGGCTGCGGTGCAACGCCAACGGCAACTCGTGCGTGCTCCTAGCTGCGGACGGCAAGACGTACAGGGTTGGGCAGGACGACGTCGGCAACACAATGCGAGTGCGCGTCACGGCGGTGAACGCCGACGGGGCCACGGACGCCCGCTCTGAGCAGACGGATGTCGTCGAGTCCAACGCGGCGCCGCTCACGAACTCCGCGCGGCCGACCATCACCGGCGAGGCACGCGTCGGACAAGAGCTCACGGCCAGCGAGGGCACGTGGACGGGGAACCCGACGACCTTCGCCTTCCAGTGGCAGCGCTGCGACGTCGACTCGCTCACGTGCGCAGCCGTCATCGGCGCAACGGGTAGGACGTATGGCGTCCGGATCGCTGATCTCGGCTTCCGTTTGCGCGTCGAGGTAACCGCCCGTAAAGACAATCGCTCGGGTTCGGCGACGTCGAACGCGACTGCCATCGTCGTTCCGACGAATCCGATCACCAACCGTCGTCCGACGATCAGCATCATCTCGATCCGCTTCACGGGCGCACGTGTCTATGCGCGGTTCCGGATCTGCGACGACACTCCGCGCAACCTGGCGATTCTCGTGACCGAGACTCGACCGGGTGTGGCCGTGGCCAACCGCCGCTTCGCGACGCGCGTTCCTCCCAGGCCGTGCGGCGCCTACACGCGGAACTGGCTCCCGGCCCAGCGCTTCCGGGGACCGGGTCGCTACACGATCACGCTTCGGGCACGTGACACGTCCGGACTGACGAGCCTCCCGGCTCGCCGGACGTTCCGTAGGTAGCACCGAAAAGGCTGTAAGAACCCCTGGCTTCACTCGCGTCGAGTGGAGCCAGGGTTTGGAGTTCACGCTCGCGCGAACCGCAATGGTGAGCGCCGATTCGTAGCTAGCGCACTAGACCTGGCGCGGCCCTGCAGGAGGCTGGGAGATGTCCCCGACCATCTGGCCGACATCCTTCTCCTTCGCTTCGAGGGCCACGTCGGCTTGAGACACGATGCCGACGAGTCGATTGTCCGCGTCGACTACAGGCAAACGTCTCACCTGGTGCTCAGCCATGAGCGAGAGGGCATTCGAGAGATCGTCGTCGGGACCTACGGTGACGACCTCGCGGGAGAAGATCTCCCTGACTGGCATTCCAGTCGGATCCTTCCCCTTGGCGATCGCGCGGATCACGATGTCGCGATCGGTCACCATCCCGCTCAGTCGCTCGTCTTCGAGAACCGGCACTGCGCCGATGTCGTCGGCCTCCATCACCTCCGCTACCTGACGAACTGTCGTATCCGGCGTCACGCACCGGGGACGTTCCGTCATTACTTCCCGCACCTTGGTACCCATTTCGCCTCCTTCTGACTGGTCGTGGGCATACGCTCAACGCATACCCCCAGTCCGCATCTTCGACACGCGGACACATGTGTCAGTTGCGCGGGAGGACACCGCCGGACCCGACGCTCCCTCCGTTCGCATGATCACCTCGCGCCCAGTTTGGACGAGATTACGAGAGTGGCTCCCGACGCTGTTCCGTGGCGAGGTGCCGTCTCTAGCGCTCAACCCACGAGCACCGAGCGGTCAAGCGACGAGGGCGTGGCTTACGCCCCGGGCACCCTGCCGCTCGTGCTTTCCGGGTCGTCACCTCCCGATGCT